>JAJACQ010000009.1 GCA_022601435.1 Chlamydiia bacterium | reverse complement strand
TTAGCTTTTACTTCTGCATCCGCTTTAGCTTTTACTTCTGCATCCGCTTTAGCTTTTACTTCTGCATCCGCTTTAGCTTTTACTTCTGCATCCGCTTTAGCTTTTGCTTCTGCGTCCGCTTTAGCTTTTGCTTCTGCATCCGCTTTAGCTTTTGCTTCTGCGTCCGCTTTAGCTTTTGCTTCTGCATCCGCTTTAGCCTTTGCTTCTGCATCCACTTTAGCTTTTGCTTCTGCGTCCGCCTTAGCTTTTGCTTCTGCGTCCGCTTTAGCTTTTGCTTCTGCGTCCGCTTTAGCTTTTGCTTCTTCGTCCGCTTTAGCCTTTACTTCTGCGTCCGCTTTAGGTGTTGGTTTAGGTGATTGATTCTCAGATGATTGATTCTCAGATGATTGATTCTCAGATGATTGATTCTCAGATGATTGATTCTCAGATGATTGATCTGAGTCTGAATTATCTTTTGGGTTGCCAATGGTAATAAATAAATCGACTAAAGGCAAAATAATAGTAAGAGCATAGCCTATAAAAGCAAAGACTTGCGCTACAACATCTGCAATACCTTCTTTATTAATGATATTATCTTTAATCAAACTATATATAGGCCGAGTTGGTTTTTTTATCTCTCTATTAGTTTGACATATAGAATTTTTTATATTACTTGTTGTTATTTCATTCATAATTACCTCTCTTTAATATAATTAATATATAATATTCGTGTATTTCAAACAATTTAAATGAAAATTTTAAATTAAAGTTTGAAGAGGGAATTATGAAATTATTTATTTAATAAATTTCTATAAGACTTTTTTAGAAAAACAAGAGTTAGTTCTAGCTTTTTTTAAGTATTATTTAAGTTAGTCTCTCAATTTAAAAAAGATTTTCTAATATCTTAATTATAGGCAGTGGAGTTATATGGTAGAATTTTTTACTGCTTCTCTATCATCTGCATGACTATTTATAGATGAAGTCTCTGATGTTTCATTTTGTAGGTTCGATCTGTTTGAAGATTCATCAGAATTTTCTTTGTTGATAAGAGTGATGAATAGATCAGCTATTGGAAGGATAACTGTGAGAGCATAGGCTATAAAAGCAAAGACTTTTGCTGTCATTTCTGAGTTTTTATCATTATTCTGAATGTTATCTAAAATTAGCCTAAATATAGGCTGCGCTTTTTGAGCTCTATCTAAAGAAGATTGAATGTGCTCTAGAGATGCTCTGGTTATTGTGCTTAAATCTTGTTCTGTTGTGGTGGGGTTTATGACTTCTTGATTGCTTAAGATAGTGTTCTCTAGAGCAGGCGTTTGGCTAAACTCCGAACTCTGGGTGTTTAATTCCTGATCAGCTGCAGGATCCTGACCAGCTGTCATATTAAGGTATTCAATTCTTATTTGATTAGGGTTAGTTATGTGATCCATCTAAATATTCCTTATTACTTATGAGTTAATTATAAATAAGAAATAACTATAAGTCAACTTAAAGGTTTAATATCTATATTAAAATAATTTTTATAATAAATGACAAAAAAAAGAGATACTATTTAAAGTATCTCTTTTTAGAAGCTTAAATTTAAGCTTTAGCAGGTTCTTCAGAAGAAGAGTTAGCTGCATTCGCAGACGGAGTTTCCTCAGCGCTTGCGCTTGCAGAAACTGCAGGCTCTTGGTCAGCAGCTTCAAGATCGGACATAGCTTTTTTGAACAATCCGCTCAATTTAACTACAGATAACGACCATGCGCCAACAAGAAGTAAGATAATTCCGCAGATGTACGGTGCCATAGCAGCGATACTTCCTAGTGAAATAATCATGAATTGTTGCATTAACGCTCCACCTGATTTACCTAATCGAGCACCAACAACATCAATCGCTGCTTTACCTTTAACTTTACTTTCCTGGTCAAGAGGAATGTAAGTCATCTCTTTAGTAGGGTCAAAGAGTGAGTACTTAGCAGATTTTGATAAGATGTTTTGTATAGTACCAAATAACACAGCAAGAGCAAGAGGAGATGTTCCAAATGCCGCAATTGTTCCTGCCAAGCTATCGTTAAATAGCATGAATGTGAAGAACAATCCACCTGTGATTAGGATAATTGCAGGGGTTAATAAAGCTGAGAATTTCCATCCCAAACGTCTAATAGAGTTACCACCTACAAACAACATCATAAAGATTGTTACAATACCCATATTTCTTGAGTATCCACCCATGAATGCTGAATATGAGTTAGGATCTGGATAAGCAAGTTTTAGCTGACTTTTCCAAGTAACTTCGATAAGGTTAATACACATACCGTATGAGATAACTAATACAGCAATTAGACCAATATATTTTGATTTAGCCAAGAATTTGATACTTTGCATCATGCTTAGCTTTGGCTTGTCTTTCTTCATTTTCTTCTGAGCATTCATGTCATAGAAACGAGGATCAGTCATAACATACTTGTTAATCCACCAGTAAATAGCCATAACTAAAACACCAGAAAAAGCTACTGCAGAAGTTAACCAATAAAGAGAAACCTGCCATGAATCAGTGTAAGTTGTGCCAGCTGCTCTGTTTGAGTTTGACGCCCAAGTAATGAAAGCACCAGCTAAGATTAATGAGAAGTTAGCTCCTAAGCCAAATAAGCTATAAAATCTTTTTGACTCAGAAACTTTTGTAATGTCATTTGCAAAACCCCAAAAAAGAAGAGATAAGCATACACTACCCCAAAGTTCTGCCATGATGTAGAAAAGTGAATATGTCCAGTTTCTTAAAATAGAAATCAATCCCATAAATCCAGCAGGAAGATTAGCTTGAAGCATATCACAAAAATCTGTTGGATGAAGCATTGCTCTATTTGGATAGATGACAGTAGAAAAAAGTGTGAAGAACACAATGAACGGAGTCACAGCTGTGTAAAACAACTTTTTCTTTGAAAGCTTATTACTCAATTTTGAGTAAATAACCATGAACAATATTGCAAAAGGAAGCACTCCGTATACCTTTAAGAAAGGAATAGCTTCAGCTCCTGATTTAGGTGCAGTCATGATTAATGTGTCTTTTGTATCTCTTAAAACTGTATAGTTAAAAAGAATGCAAAAAAACAAAAATAACATAGGTAGTAATTTTTTCAATTCGTAGTTATGAATCGGCCAGAGGAAAGACCTAAGCTTTCCGAACGCGGGCTCTTCGGTTTTGGGTTTGGTTGACATATTCTTCCTTTTGTAAAAATAATTATTTGTTCATATCATATGTTAAAGTGAATGAGTTTTAATTTCAAGCAAAAAAAAGGCCTCCAATCGCTGACTGGAAGCCATTTCATAAAGTAAAATTAAAATTTATTCTGTGTCGTTTGAACTAAATTGTCTTGTTGTGTCTTGAATAAATTGAAAACTTTCAACTGATTCTTTATATGAATACCACAAATCTTCATCAACCATACCTTGACGAATAGATGCAATTAAATTTCTTTTAGCAGTTGCTAAAGAAGTTTTAGGACTAAGTAGTGAAATCATTTCTTTATCGCCTGTTTGTTTTGCGATGTTAAGTAATCTTTCTAATTGGATGCGAGTAAAAGTCATTTGACCTTTGCTTTTACGTGATCCACGAGCCGCTCTTTGTTTTGGAGCTACAGCATTTGGTTTCTTTGGCTCAATAATAAATTCTTCAATTAAAGCAGCTAATTCAAATGGTTGCTTTAACTTCATTTTTCTAAGAGTAAAATGGTGCATGTAACCACCTGAAGACATTGGTAGGTATTTACATAGATCGTTTTCTTTGTTTCCACCAACTCTTCCAATTGCTTCTGTTATAACGTCTTCAATATCTACTAATGATTTTGCTTGTTTATTTTCTTTTTCAGTCATTTTTATTCACCTTATTTAAATTAATGTACAATGATAAAAAGAATCTACTATTGTTTAAATAATAACAAGTTTTTTCTGTTTTTAATTCTGCTTACATTAAAACTAATTGTTATGGCATACTACAAAACTCTTGTAGGATAAGGTTTCCCGATATGAATAAAAATTTATTTTATATTTCAATTTTTTTAGTTTCAGCATTAATATTTTCTTGTTTTTTCCCGGGAAATAATAAGATTGAGAACGAAAAAAAGACAATTTTGTCGACAACTGTGATGATTGATAGTGTTTTAAAGCAAATAGTCGAAGATAAATTTTCTTTGAGTGTTTTGATTGAAGGTGAAATTGATCCTCATTCTTATCAAATGAAAAAAGGCGATGTTGAAAAATTAGAACGAGCAGAGCTTGTTTTTGCAAATGGTTTATCTTTAGAACACAATCCGAGCTTGCTTTATCACTTAAAATCTAAAAAGGCGATCTTCTTAGGAGATGAGCTTTTAAAAAGTTCACCTGACTGCATTATATGTGCAAATTCAGAAGTCGATCCGCATATTTGGATGGATCTAGAGTTGATGCAACAAGTGGTTGATAGAATATGTGAAAAAGTTGTGCAACTAGATGAGCAGAACACAGAGTTTTATTTAAGGAATGCAAGTGTCTTAAAAGAAGAAATGAAAAGCCTTGATCTTAAAATCAAATCAATTATGGAAAAAGTACCAGAGCACAAACGTTATTTAGTTTCAAGTCACGATGCCTTTAACTATTTTGTAAGAAGATATTTTCATCAGCAAAATGAAGAGAGACTTTTTTCTATGCAAGGACTTTCTCCTGAGGCCGAGATTTCCTTAAAGCGGATGAGTCAAGTTATTGATTTTATTAAAGAGCATAAAGTAGAAGCAATTTTTTATGAGCCGAATCTTCCTAAGGATGCTATATGGAAAGTTATTGAAATTTGCAAAAAATTTGATGTCGATGTAAAAATAAGTCCTGATCCATTGTATGGAGATACTTTAGGTGGGATGAGTTATTTAGAAATGATGGAGCATAATGCAACTGTCATATCTAAAAATTTAAGAGGTACTGAAATTGAGTAAAACAATAAATGTTGAGTCTTTAACTGTTCACTATGATTCTTTGGCAGCATTAATTGATGTGAGCGTTGAGTTACAAAAAGGAAAGCTGACTGCAATTGTTGGACCAAACGGTGCAGGAAAAAGTACGTTTGTTAAAGCTATTCTTAATTTAACAAAAAAAACCTCTGGTAAAGTTTTGTTTTTTGGGAAAAGCTTTGATCAAATGAAACATAAAATCGCTTATGTTTGTCAAACAAAATGTATTGATTGGGATTTTCCAATTACGGTAAAAGAAGTTGTTTTGATGGGGTGTTATGCGCGTTCTAATTTATTAGGAATGTATAAAAAACGTGATTTAAAAAAGTGCGATAAGCTGTTAGAAAAATTTGGCCTTTTAGAGAAAAAGAATGCTTTAATTTCAGAACTATCAGGCGGTCAAAGGCAGCGTTTATTTATAGCTCGTGCCTATATGCAAGAGGCAGAGATCTATATTTTTGATGAACCAATGGCGTTTGTTGATTACACAACTTCTGAAATGATTATCGAAGGTCTTAAAGGACTTCGTGATAAAGGTAAAACAGTTATTTGTGTGCATCATAATTTAACGGAAGTAAAAAAAGAGTTTGATGAAGTTGTTTTACTGGCTCACTATTTAGTTTCGAACGGCACTCCAAGAAAAGTGCTCACGCAAAAAAATCTAGAAAGAGCTTATCATCAAAATGATTCTATATTGACAGAAGCTTTTATCCTCTCAAAAGAAAAAGAATGTGGGCAGGTATGAAGGATTTCTTTTTAGATTTACTTTTGATGCTGAAAGATCCGACATACTCTACATCTTTGTTAGGGTCGATGCTTGCTTGTGTTTCTCTTTCATGGATTGGTGTGATTTATTCATTAAGAAAAAGTTCCTTAGTAGGCGAGGTGATTGCTCATAGTGCTTTTCCTGGGTTGATCTTGGGAGGCTTTGTAGGAATCTTGTTCGGTGCAAATGAAATGAGTTTTTCACTTTTATTTATTATCGGAGCAGTGATCACAGCATATATAGCGATGAGACAATTAATCACCCTTCAAAGAAAATGGAAAAAAAGTGCCGATAGCTCCTTGATGATTTCAATTTCTGCTTTTTTAGGAGTTGGCGTATTACTGGCTTCTATCATGCAAACAATCAATCCCATTGTCTATAAAGATGTCACGATTTTTTTATATGGAAGAACTGCAACAATGTTACAGTTTCATGTTTATTTATATGCTTTTGTCATGCTTTGCATGTTAGGCTTTGTTGTCACTTGTCATCGCCGGATGAAGATTTTGGAATTTGATAAAACGTTTGCTAAATTTTTAGGGATTGGAAGTGCTTTAGATGGTCTAATTTTATTTATGACTTTGGTTGTTGTGATTATTTCTTTGAGAAGTTTAGGGATTTTGCTTTTATCAGGGATGATGACAACGCCTGCAATTGCTGCAAGGTGGTGGGTAAAAAAAGTGTCTTCAATATTTATTTTAGCGTCGGTACTGGGGTTGATTTCGGCTTTTTTAGGAGGGTATTTTTCTCTTTATATAGGTGCAGGAGGTGTTGTGCTTCCAACTGGGCCTATGATTACCGTAGTATCTGCAAGCATTACTATTTTTTCTATTCTTTTTGGGATAAGGGGCGGAATTGTATTAAGAAGTATAAGGCGTTTATTATTTTCATTACGCTGCCAAGAAGAAAACCTTTTGAAGGCTCTTTATAAAAGAGAGGGGAAAGCTTCTATAAAAGAGATGAAAGATTTTTTACATCTTTCTGTTTTAAAGGTGATAATAGTTTTAGTGCGATCGCGAAAAAATATTTCTTTATTAAGTTTATTTGAAATTGAGCTTACAAAACGTGGAAGCAAGCGCGCTCAACGAATTATTCGTTTACATAGACTTTGGGAAGTTTATTTATACGAAGTAGGATTTACGAAAAACCGCGTTCATGTTTTTGCAGAAGAGATAGAGCACGTCTTAACTCCGGAGATGGAAAAGTTTTTAATGAAGCGGCTTGGCAACCCAACTCACTGCCCGCATAAACAAGAAATACCAAAATTTCAGAGGAATTATGAATCTATCTAGTTTTTTATCGTATTCTGAATTTATTCAACTTTTGTTGTTGGTTTGTTTTAGCATTTCGCTTTCATTAGTGGGGTCTTTTTTGTTTTTAAGAAAAAAAGCGATGATAGCAAATGCGATCTCACATACAGTGCTATTTGGAATTGCACTTTTGTTTATTTGCATGAAATATTTTACAGATCAAGATCAATTTCAACTGTTGTCATTAGATGTTTCTGTTTATGTGCTTGTCTCTATACTTACAACTTTTATCACTATCTTTTTAATAGAAGTGCTAAAGAAGTATGCTCGATTAAATAGCGATGCCTCGACATCGCTTGTTTTTACAACACTTTTTGCAATTGGTGCTATTTTAGTGACGCTATTTACAAAGTCATCTCACGTCGGGGTTGATATTATCATGGGTAATCTAGATCTTGTTCATACAGATGACTTGTACACAGGCTTTTTAGTTCTTGCGTTAACAGTGTCATTTATCACTCTTTTTTTTAAGGATTTGGTTGTGTTATCATTTGATCCTACCTTGTCTCACTTCTCCCTTAAAAAGGATAGTGTTTTGCAATTCATCTTTTTATTTTTAATAAGTTTAACGATCACAAGTGGTTTCCGCTTTGTAGGAATCGCACCTGTATTGGGACTTATTATAATACCTGCTGTGAGTGCATCTTTATACACAAAGAATGTAAAAGATCTCTTGCATGCTACAATCTATTCAAATATCGCCATCGGAATTATTGCTGTGTTGTTATCAAAAATCTTTTTTGTAAAGTTTGGTTTTGGTTTATCTACTTCGGGATTGTTGGTGACACTTCACTTTGCTTGGTTTTTATTTCTTCAAAGAAAGCAAATCGAGGCAAAGGCATGAAAAAAGTTGCTGTGTTTGGATCAACAGGCTGTGTCGGAAGAAAAACATTAGATGTAATCAGGCAATTTAAAGATCGGTTTGAAGTGCAAGCTTTGTCATGTTATCAAAATGTCGCGTTGTTAAAAAAACAAGTTGAGGAGTTTTCTCCAAAAGTTGTTTCAGTAAATGCTGATAGTGAATTTGAATTTAGCGAAAAAAGTACAGTAGAAGAGATTGCAAAAGATGACAGTATTGATATCTTTGTATTTGCAATGGAAGGAATAAGTGGTATAAAAGCTGCCTTTACAGCAGCAAAAAATAAAAAGCGAATAGTGATTGCTAATAAAGAGATCTTAGTTTGTGCAGGCGAAAGCTTCATGAAGTTATGTCGCCAAACAGGAGCAAAGGTTTATTCTATCGATCATGAGCAATCAGCAATTGATCAATGCTTGAGGGGTGAAGATAAACAGGAAGTGTCTCAATTAATTTTAACAGCTTCTGGTGGTCCATTTTTTAATCGCAAAGATTTTTCTGAAATTTCTTACAAGGAAGCAAGCCATCATCCGACTCATAGCTGTGGAAAAAAAATTGCCGTAAATTCATCAACATTGATGAATAAGGGGCTAGAGATGATTGAAAGTAAGCATTTTTTTGGGATAGACAATATTGATGTGGTTATTCACCCACAAAGTGTTGTTCAAAGTTTTGTGATGTTTAATGATGGAGTAATGAAGGCTCTTTTTTCTACGGGTGATCTATCTCATTCAATTCAATATGCATTATTAGATAAAAAACGGTTGAATGGAGGGTTTAAACCTTTTTCATTTAATGGTAAATTAAAATTAGAATTTTATCCAAAAGATGAATCTCGTTTTAGGTGTCTTTTTTTAGCAAGTAATGCTATGAAGGAGGGTGGGTCAAAACCCTCTTATTTAAATGGAGCAAATGAAGTATTGGTTGAACGTTTTTGTAAAGGTGAGTTAAGCTGGAATGCAATAGGTGAAACATTAGATAAGTTAATGAATCAAAGTCTTTGGAAAGAAGCTTCTTTAGAAGCAGTACTAGAGGCAGATAAAAAGGCACGCATGGATGCATGGGGCGCAAAGTTAAGGTAAAAATATGAGTATAACTAGTATATTATTCGCTGTATTTGGGTTAAGTTTTTTAATTTTTATACATGAGCTTGGTCATTATTTTGTGGCAAGATGGGCAGGGATGAAAGTTGAGGTTTTTAGCGTTGGAATGGGGAAACCAATAATCTCATGGAAGCACAAAGGTGTGAAGTGGCAGATTTGTTATCTTATATTTGGAGGCTATGTAAAAATTGCTGGTATGGAAGGTGAAAATGGAAAAGAACCTCACCAGGTGCGCAATGGATTTTATAGTAAAAAACCTCTTTACCGTATTCTTGTAGCAGCTGCAGGTCCTGCTGTTAATATTGTTTTTGCATTATTTGTGTTTGCTGGGATTTACTTTTATGGTGGTCAAGATAAGCCTTTTGCTCAATTTACAAAGGTTGTGGGGCAGGTTGATCAAGAGTCTTCTATTTATGAAGAAGGCGTACGTGCTGGTGATCGCATCGTTTCAGTAAATAATCAGGCATATAATGGGTTTAGAGATATCTTTTATCAGGGAATGCTTAAAAAGAATGACTCAATGAACATTGTTGTTGATAAAAGAGGTGAAGGGGAGGTGATATCCAAAGTTTCATTCTACACTCCGAAAAATACTTTATTTACACAAAAAGAGTATAAGACAATGGGAATTTTAGCACCTGCGTCTTATGCTATTTATACTGGTGATGCAGAAAATAAATATCAGTCAACGCTTGCAAATGCAGGAATTAAAAAAGGGGATCGTATTGTTTATGTTGATGGAAGTGTTATTTACTCAACGTCTCAAATGCAAGATGTCATCTCTAGGGATGTTGCTTTAGTTACTGTGGATAGAGATGGTGAAAAAATTCATTTACAAGTACCGCGTATATTATTAGGTGATTTGAAGTTATCTGATGAGCAAAGAGATGAGTTTGTCGATTATAAAAGAGAGATGGATTTAGAAGGTGCAATAGCTTCTACTTATTTCATTCCATATTTAGTGAGTGAAGGGTTGTATGTAACTGAGGAGCTTTTTTTAATAGAATCAGATGAGGTATCGCAAGATCTACATGTCCTTAAAAAGGGTGATAAAATATTAGCTGTATCAGGAGAAAAGGTTTCTTCTTCAGAAGATTTTTATAAAGCAATTTCTGAAAGAAAGTGTTTAGTTATGGTGTCATCATCTGATAGAAATCATTCTCGTTGGACAAATACTGATAAAGATTTTTTACAAGACTTAGATCTTGATGCGATAAGTTCAATGGAAAATCAACTCGGAAGCGATGAAATAACTGCGCAAGGAAAATATCGATTCTTAAGATCTACAAAACCTGTCACTAATCTTGAATTTTATGAACAACAAGATCCAGACAAGTTAAAGCAAGTTAAAGAACTAGTTGATCAAGAAACTTTTAGTCAGTGGGTGAATAAACAAACAATTTTTTCAAATGCAAAAATTGCTGATGAAAAAGTAGTATATAATCCTAATCCTTTTGCAATGATGAGAGATTTGATAAATGACTTTATTTTTAGTTTAAAAAATCTATTAACAGGCTCGATTTCGCCTAAGCATATGTCAGGACCAATTGGAATGATAAAGCTTGTTCACGATTCATCAAAAAGCAGTATGATTACAGGTGTCTACTGGCTTGGTATGATTTCATTAAATCTAGCATTTATGAATCTTTTACCAATCCCAATGCTAGACGGTGGTCATATTTGTTTCACGCTTTATGAAATGGGAACTAAAAAAAGAATCAAAGCTAAAACAATGCAGAAACTAATCTTTCCGTTTTTTGCTATGATAGTTATGTTTTTTATCTACATAACGTTTTATGATATAGTTAAATTTTTTAGTTGATTTTTGAAGTCTTGATCCGTATGGTAAAATAATTACTATTAGGATTTTTGTCATGAGAAGTATTTGTTTGATTATATTTCTTTGTTTTTGCAGATTGCATAGCAAAGATCTTTTTTTCGAACTAGAAGGTGAATTCCCCGATAGATCGATGATTAAAATTGAATATCAAGATAAATTCATGAAGTTTTCTCCTCAAGAGCTTGTTAAAGGCGTTGAGAGAAAGTGTGTTTGCCATATTACCTTTTTTTCTAATATAAAAGATCCTCTTAAGATTTTACTTCATAGTAAAGGGGCAAATAAAAACCAGTTTTTTTTTAGTGAGCAAGAAAAAGATAGAAAGATTGTCTTTCATTTATTCAATACAAAAAATCATTCTATTATAAGTAATAACGATGTGATTTTTTCTCAAGAGAATATAAAAGAACCAGTCAAAAAAAGCCTTTCATTAGGTGTACAGATCCCTGTTGTTTCACAACATGACATATTGTCAGGGGCTTTATCTGCGCAGTTTTCAGTTATTTTAAAACATATAGGGTAAGTTATGAAAAAAGTATTGTTAATAGTGAGTTGTTTATGTGTAAAGGTGTTTACCCTCTCAATCTCTCCAGTTGATTTGGAGATAGATTTTAACAAAGGTCAGGGTTATTACACACTGATCAATGATGCAAATTCTCAAAAAGTGATAGCCATCTCTACAAAAACTCGATCCATGGATATAGATGGAAAAAATATCATGGATGCAACAAAAGATTTAATCGTCTATCCAAAACAAGTCGTTTTAAAACCAAAAGAAAAAAGATTAATTAGAGTTATTTGGAAAGCTAAGAAACCAATTGCCCATGAAAAAGCTTATCGTATTATTTTTGCAGAACAAAATATCAATGTAGATTTTGGTGAAGAAGATTTAGGAAAAGATGAAAGAAGAGCTGGTCTTTCATTTGGTGTACGGTTTGAGGGAACTGTTTATATTCAGCCTAAAAAAGTTGCAAAATCAAAAATAGAGGTCACATCTTTTGATCGAAAAAAGATCGAAGGTGAAGATTATTTTGTAATTACCTTAGAAAATACAGGATCAAAGCATAAGCATATCATTTCAAAAGATCTTGAATTAGAGCTTTTACGCTCTGCAAAGGGTAAGGAGGACTGGCATTTATTAACAGAAGAGTTAGTGCAGAAATATGCAGGTAATGCTCTTTTAATTCTTTCTAAAGGAAAAAGAGAAATCAAGATTCCATGTACAGAGAAAGAAATTCCTGACTCTGTTCTAGGTGTAAGAATTACGGAGTGATAATATGTTAAGAGGGGCATTTTTTGTTCTTATTCTTAATTCGATATTTGCTTTAGAAATCGAAATACAAGTTCCTCTTTTTATTAACTCTGAGATTATTTGTGATGTCCCTGTTATTTTAGAAACAGAATCAGATTTAGTTAAAGTAGAAAATGAGACATTAAAAGTTGTTGTTAAAGACTATCTTACCGAACAAGGTTTATTAGACTTAAAAGCTTTTTTAGAGACAATCGGATATGTCCCCGAGAATACTTCTAAAGGAAATGAAAAATTTGGTATTTATTTTTCTACAGTGGATCAAACACTTCACTTAGAAACAAAGTTAGACTTGTTAAAGACTAAATATACAAATGTTACTCGCCCTAGAGCTTTTGGAGGATCAAAAGGAGGAAAAAAAATTCAACCTTCTGCGTTTTCGGGTTATTTAAATTTAGAAGGGGGGATTAGAGATAGACGTAATTTTATCAATGCATTTCGTCCTGAAGGACTGCAGTCTTTTGGAAATTTAAATTGCTGCTTACATTACAAAGACACGATATTAACAGGCTTTGGCTACTTCTTACATGATAATACTTGGGGAATAAATCCTGTCAATGCGGTTCTTTCAAAAGAATTTAAAGAATCAGGAATGAAGTGGGCAGCAGGAACAATTAATAGTGCCGGTATTTCATTTCAAGGATCATTGCCGATTATAGGAATCAATCTTTCAAAAAATAGTGATTTAATTACAGATTCAACGTTAGGAAGTATGTCTCGTCATGATCTATTTTTAAATGCCCCTTCTGAAATTCGTGTGATAATTAATGGGATAGATGTAAATCGATTAGATTTACCAGCTGGAAATCATGTTTTGCAGAACTTTCCTTTGGCTCAAGGTTTAAATAATGTGGTGTTAAAAATATTAGGTCCGACAGGTGAAGAAAGAGATGTTGATATTACAATGTTTTATAATCCAGCTTTGATGAGAAAAGGAGATATAGAAACAAATGTGACTGTAGGTTATCCATCCTACGATATTCAAAAAGGTTCTGAAGGATTTTATTCAATGTCTGTTTATCCAGCATTTAGTGGTTATTTAAGGGGTGGTATTGCTGATGATTTAACACTGGCAGGGTATTTTCAGGCTTTAAAAAGTAAAATCTTTACTGGTGTTCAGGGAATATATGCAAGACCTTACTTTAAAACAATTTCAGAGGTAGGTTTAAGTTTTGATGTCTTCGAGAATCCTTGTTTTAAGACGCGCATTGCGCTTTTACAACCTGATGCATGGAAAATACCGATACTGTGGAATTTTGCTTTTGAAGGCACGCAAAAGGGGTTTCGTTATTTTGGTGGTGCAAATAAAAATCAAGAGACAGCATTTTTATTTAGTAGCTCTTTGTCAGCAAACATCTACAGCGTAATGTCTGCAAATATTGTTTATCAATATGGGTATTTGAGAAACGCCGGAAACAAAAATAGCGTACAAGGGACTTTGTCAGTGCGACCAATGCCTTGGCTTTGTATAAGAGGAATGCTTAAGTGGGTGGAGTCAGATTTAAGGCCTGGAACTACGGAGACAGCTATCAATTTTGATTTAACCCCCAGATATAAGGACTTTGGCACAAAAACAATGTATAATTCACGGCAAAAAGCACTCACATCTGCAATTACCTATAATAAAGCTCTTTCTGGTAGGCGCTCTGTTGCTGGAAATATAGGATTTAATAATGCTCCAGGTAGTAATCAGCTTGAAGGAAGATTTGCTTATGATGGAAGGCTTATTAGAGCAAATGCATCTCAACAATTATACAAAAGTAGTTTAACAGATATTGACTCTACAACAGCTGTAACAAACGCAAGCTTAGCAACGGCTTTAGTATTTGCTGATAGAAAAGTTGCTGTTTCTCGTCCTATAAGAGATAGCTTTGTAATTATTGCTCCAAATAAATATTTAAGAAATGCCCCTGTGGTTGTTAATCCATCAGGAAAAGACTATACAGCGCGAGCAACCTATTTTTTCCCTGCTGTAATTCCTATAAATTCATATAACTCTTTAGATGTGTCCGTTGTACGAGAAGATGGTTCTTATGGTGGTGATTTTGAAAACACTTCTTACAATATAAAATCCCTAAATAAATCAGGTGCTGTATTAGATGTAGGAGATCAACCTAAGGTGATTGTAGAGGGCGTTTTATATGATAAAGGAAAGCCTTCAGAAAATATCACAGGAATGATGATCTCTGAATTTGAAGTCAAAGATAAAAAGCTTAAATATAGATTCTTTACTGATGAAGATGGTGTTTTTCAAGTATTAGATGTTGTTCCTGGAAAGTATTCAATTAGATTTACAAATAAATATTTCTGTACCATCAAAAATGTTGAGGTAGAGTTAGATGATGATGGTATAAACTATATTAATATAGGAGATTATAATATTGAAAGAATCCCTGAAGATAAAAAACGTAGTGAGATGAGAAAATGAAAAAATGGCTATTAATATTTTGTACGTCTTTTAGCTGTATTTACTCAATTGAGTTAAAACAAACAGATGTATTTTTAGAAAGTATAGGGTTTGAAGGGTATAAGATTTCTTCAACAGAAGAGGTAAAAGTCAATGCTTACATTAGTTTTTTTAAAGAAGATGATATTTCTGAATATAGCGTTGTATTTTCTGCAGTAGAAGGCCTCTTTTCTTCTGGAAATGATGATATTTCTTATAAATTAGCAGACGAGATTAAGGGCAAAGAAAATAAATGGCCGCTTATAAGAGTTAAAGAAAAAGAAGAGTTTCAAGTACCACTATCATTTATATTACCAAGTGGTAAGTGTTTAACTCCAGGTACGTATGTTGCAGAAGTTCCTATTAAGATAATGAAAAAAGATGAAATCATCTCAGAAAGAATTGTTTCTTTTTCTTTTATGGCCGATGAACAATTAGATGCAAAAGTTTATATGAATGGTGCATCGTTTAGTGATGATGTGATTAAACTAAACTTTGGAGAGATAAACTCTAAATCATTTAAAGAACTTAGCTTAGTTGTAAAAGCAAACACAAAATTATCTGTTTCGATCACTTCAAAAAATAATGGCCATATGATTTTAGAAGGGGAATCAGAAATAGATTCTCCATACTCAATACCTTACGTTATTGAAAGTGAAGGTAAAGAATTTTCGTTGATTTCTCAAACCACACTTTTTAGTAAGTCTTTTCAAAAAGAAAATTCTGAGATTCGATCTTCCTTAAAGTTCTTATTGAAGCCAGATATGGACAAAACTTTTTGTGGTAAATACAAAGATAGAGTCTATTTAACTATTTCTTCTTTATAAAATCTTTATTTTAATTATTAGATGTGTTATTTATAAACTAAAATCATAAATAATTAAAAAGAAGCGTGTTTGTTTTGATAAATAAAATATATATAATAATACTTTTTGCTTCGACCACTTTATGGGCATTGCCAAGTGGGTCGACAGTAGTTACAGGTGGAGCATCTGTAACAACAGCAACTAATTCCGTAACAGTAAGCACTAGTTCGGAAAATAACATCATTAACTGGTCAAGTTTTGATCTTACAAACGGTCAATCGATTACGTTTGATAGAACAGGAACAAGTGCAGCAGATACTTACTATGTATTTAATCAAGTTACTGGCTCATCTGTTACTTCAATGGATGGATCAATTTCATCTGGTACAAACGGCGTGATTTATCTTTGTAATCCTAATGGCGTTATCATCGGATCAAATGGAACAGTTGTTACTGGCGGATTCTTAGTTGCAGGACTCAGCTTATCTGGTACTTTTGAACCTAATACAAATTTAACATTCACAGGATCTGGAACAGTAACTGTTTCAGGGAATATTACGACGACAACAGGGGATGCAACTTTAATTGGTTATAGAGTAATCACAAATTCAGGATCTTCAGTGGCGGCTCAGGGAACTGCAGCAATTGGAGCGGGAAGTAATTTAATTTATAGACCTGCAGAAGTAGAAAGAATATATATAGAAACAACAGGAACGGCGGCAACCGGAACAGGAATTGATCATAATGGAACGATTTCTGGTGGCTCTGTAATCATGAAAGCAGATGGAAATATTTATACTTTAGCAATTAATCAAAATGGCGTTGTGCAAGCTACAAGTTGTACTTCAGGAACAAATGGTGTCATAAGATTAATAGCTCAACCTGCTAATAACAAAGGGGCATTGGAATTTTCAGGAAGTATCTCTCGCTCATGTACAACAACAGGTGTAGGTCCCGCAGTAGAAATTTATGGTTATTCAGTTGCTTTAGAAACAGGTTCTTCTATTGATGTCTCTGGTGTAACAGGAGGAGCTGTAACAATTGGGACGTCTGCAACTACAAATTTAACAACTAATGTTCATATGGCATCTGGTGCAACAATTACTTCCACAGGAACAACAGGAAATGGAGGAGCTGTTAATCTTTATGGCGATACCTCTATTGTATACTTAGGATCAATAACGACATCTTCTACTTCTGGAAATGGAGGAGATATAACTCTTAATTCTCCTGGTTACTTAAGCGTTGATGGATCTGCTAATGCATCCTCAACTTCAGGATCAGTGGGAACATTTACTGTTTTAGGGCCAACTGTATCTGTAGGAGCAGCTGCTAATCAGGGTACATACTTTGCTCCACCAAACTATGCAGGGGCACCTTTGACTTCTGTATTTACAGAAAGTTCAATTGAAGGAATTTTAGCTCTTGGAAATGTAACTGTTAACGCTACAGATATTGATGTTACTACTGTAGATATTAACTGGAGCTCAGGAAATCATTTAACTCTTATTGCTTCTGATCAAATTGATATCTCGAAAGCTTTGGTTATGACAGGATCAACATTCTCAGGATCAGATGTCTTAACTTTAACATCTCCATTGATCAATATAGTTTCAGCATCTGATGTAGGAGCTAATTTAACAAGCGGAGATATTAATGTTACTGCATCTAATGTATTGTTAATACAAGGTTCAACAAATGGATCTGCTTGTTTGCAAACAGCAGCCGGTGATATTGATATTGACTTTGGAAATAACCTCAACCTAAGAGGTTCTGGTGGTAATGCTTTAATCAGTGGTACAACGGTGACTGTTGATGGCCAAACAGCTGGAGTCGGAGATCTTTCTTTAAGAGGAGAAGCTTGCGGTCAGGCAAATATAATCGGTACAACATCAGTATTAATTGGTGCAACAACTGCTCTAGATGATGTTGAAGTGATTGCAGGAGCATGCGGATCTGGTCTTGTCACAGCAATTACTGGTGGAACAGTAGGGATAACCTCTGCTTCTACTTGGATTCAGGGGGGAGCTTCTGGTTCTGGTAATATAGCCTATATCAGAACAGCTGCAGGTACACAAAGAAATATTACCCTTACAACAGACTCATTAACCTTGATAGCAGGAGCGGCCGGAACAAATAATAGCGCCCGTCTCCTTAATAGCTCAAGTAACGGAATAATAACTGTGACAACAACAGCAGATGTAACTTTGACAGCAGGAGGAGCTTCAACAACAGCTTCTATTGCTGATATTTACTCACAAGGAAATACCCTTAATGTTGGTGGAGATCTTGAAATGAACGGTGGAGGGGGAGTTAGCTCTCTTGCTAGTATCTACGGTTATACCGGAAATACAATAAGCGCTACTGGAGATATCGAAATGTATAGCGGATCAGCCCTATATACACACGCAAGAATCCTAGCAGAACAAGGTGATAACAACCTAACAGCTGGAAGAAGCATATATATGTATACAGGAACATCTGCACACTCAAACGTGTACGTTACAACAACAAGTGGATCTGTAAATTATAACACTACCCACGATATTCGTATGCGTGGTAGCTGTACAATTCCTAACGAAGCCTACGTAACCGCAGGTGGTACAGGAAATATTAACTTCACAGCAGGAAGAGATATCACCCGCGTCGGAAATACAAGAGTAGAAACCCTAGGATCAGGTACATTTACCCACTCAGGTGGCTACACATTTACAGGTTGTGCCATTATACCAATAGTTAGCGGTCAACAAGCATTCCAATATTACGAATATGACTTCCTATACGAATTGTTCTATAGATTAAGATACTTCGGAGTATATGATTGGTATTTATTCCATAGCCATGACTTCTGGCTAAAGCATACCTTCACCGCCCCTTAATAAATAGGGCCCGTTGTTTCGGTGTATTTTTCCTATCTCGGATCTCGCAGTACGTTCTTGTACACCTTCGATCCGAGATAGAAAAACTACCCGCGAAACAAAAGACCCTTTAGTCCTTGGACTGAGGGTCTGAGGGTTTTATTTGGGTCTATTTTCCCTATTTCGGCTGCTCGAGTACTCTTTTGTACACTACGCAGCCGAAGTAGGAAAACTATCCTCCAAATAATTCCCCTCTTAAATGCTTAGTTAGAGTGGGTAGACAACGGATTTTCTTAAGAGCTTGGGTGGAATTGCTAGTTTCAGCCTTTTGTGCAAAAATATGAGTCTTTCTGCGTAATTATGCGATTATTATGAATTTTCCATAATACTCATAACTGAGGGTGGGTCAGAGGGCGAATTTATGGTAAACAGAGGGTCATGCCTGCAATTCTGCAATTTGTAATGAACAGAGGGTCATGCCTGCAATTTAAGCAATTTGTAAAGAATGTAAAGAGAGGGGCATGCCTGCAATTTAAGCAATTTATGTTCAGGGGATCATTGCGCTTATAGCGCTATGGGTTTTTTTAAGTATTCAATCCGAAGGAGGTTGTGAGGTGAATTTGTGGAGGAAGGCTCGGGTTTTTGTGGCGGGGAGTATGAGGGTAAGGGAACTTTTGGGGTCGCGTTTTATGCAGCACCTTGGATCTACGAATCCAACATGTTTATAAAAATCTATAGCTGTAGGAAGAGAGTCAACTGTGATTGGCAGGCCGATCGAGGAAGAGAATATTGATGCAAAGATGATCATGGCTTTTGCGCTTCCTGGAGTGTATATTTCATCATCAATTGGGTGAATGTTTTCAGGATTTGTTGCAAGATAGAGAAATGAGTTATCATTTGTGTTATAAAAGCTCAGAGAGCGGGTGGCTCCATTTTGTTTGGAGTTAATGATTATATTCCAGTTGTATTTTTCAGGACCTAAGGCTCTTTTCATACATTTAAGGATGTATTTTAGATTTTTTAATTGAATAAGATCGTGATCGAATATTTCATCATCTAGGGAGTCAAGGTATTGATGACTATTTATGACACTTAAAATAAAGTCACTTTGGATGTCTTGTGAAGTGGCAAGATTTATAAATTTTTCTTGGGCTTTATTTATCCATAGATCAATGAGCTTGGTTAATTTTTTTATTTCTTCAGTATTATCTTCTGTTATTACTGATATGTTGAATTTCCCAATTTGTCGTCCCTGAAGAGTTTTTTTTAGAGCTTCTTCTTCAGTGCACAGGGGAGTTGAGGCTATTTTATAGTAGAGTACAATTACGCAGGTCGCAATAATAGTAATTGCAATTGGAATTGATATATAGAGGATTTGTTTTATAGTAGGGGATTGTGTAGTCGTATTGGAAAAGGTAGGGGTTGTTGAAAAGTTTAGTGATTCCACTTTTTGAAGAGTAAGTTGTTTAAGCAAAGAAAATTGTACTGCATTTTTAGTATTTAATTCACTACATGATTCTTTTTAGTTTAAATTGTTTATAGAAGTAGAGTCTTTTTATATCCCAATTGCACTTTTAAAACAGACCCCTGTGGCCCATCTTAGTACCCACATCTTTTTTTAAAATCCCATGGGACTCTGTCCCATACCCTGGTCAAGGACTACGTCCTTAACAAACCTATGCTTGATTATTTGCAATGCAAAAAAAATAGAAAATAAATAATTCTAATTTTAAGATTATTGATTTTAATTATGAATTTTTCAGTTATTATCCATCTACGCTTGCCATTTTGATTTGAGGCATGAAGCTGAATTATTTAGAAACTTGTGGGTACTAAGATACCTGTGGTCCTATTAAAAATGTAGCCTGTGGACAGGGGGGGGGTATATTCCCTAAATCTCAATTTATAAAAAAATCCCACCCTTTTCGGGGTGGGATTTTTTTATAAAGCATAGTTTCAAATACTACTTTTCAGAGTCTTTGATTTCTTCAACTTCTGCTTCTTCAATGTTTTCTTCGGCTTTATTCTCACTGCCTTGAGCGCCTTGATGTGTATAAGTACGCTGCTTTTTAGGAGCTTCTTGACCTTCTGCTTGAGGGCCAGCTTCAGCACCTGGTTGAGCACCTTGCATAGACTCACCAATTTTTTGAATCACTTGATTAAGCTCTTCTTTAGCAGCCTTGATCTTTTCTGAATCATCAGTTTTTAGCGCCTCTTTTGCCGCTTCAACTTTCTCTTCGATCGCTTTTTTAACATCTTCAGGTACTTTATCAGCGTAATCTTTTAAAGATTTTTCTGCTCTGAAGATTAAAGCATCAGTTTCATTTTTAAGATCAATTTTTTCACGAGAAGCTTTGTCAGCTTCTTTATGAGCTTCTGCATCATTAATCGCTTTGTTAATCTCATCATCACTTAAACCAGATGATGCTTCAATACGAATCTTTTGTTCTTTACCAGATTGCTTATCTTTTGCAGATACATTTAAAATTCCGTCTGCATCGATGTCGAACGCAACCTCAATTTGAGGAGTTCCACGTGGCGCTGGAGGAATTTCTGTAAGATCAAAGTTTCCGATCTTTTTGTTATCTGCAGCCATTTCTCTTTCACCTTGAATTACAGCAATTGTAACCGCTGGCTGATTATCTGCTGCTGTTGAGAACACTTGCTTTTTCTGTGTAGGAATAGTTGTGTTTCTTTCGATAATTTTTGTCATGACTCCACCGAGTGTTTCAATACCTAAAGATAAAGGAACAACATCTAGTAAAAGAACATCTTTAACATCGCCAGTTAAAACAGCACCTTGAATTGCAGCACCAATTGCAACAACTTCGTCTGGGTTTACACCTTTATGAGGCTCTTTATTGAAAATTTCTTCTACTTTTGTTTGAACCATTGGCATACGAGACATACCACCAACTAAAATCACTTCGTGAATATCAGCAGTTGATACACCAGCATCTTTCATAGCTTTTAAGCAGGGCTCTTTAGTTCTTTCAACTAAATCAGCAGCTAAGCTTTCGTATTTTGCACGTGATAAAGTGAGGTTCAAGTGTTTTGGACCATCATTAGACATTGTGATAAATGGCTGGTTGATCTCTGTAGATGGTGTTCCTGAAAGTTCGATTTTTGCTTTTTCTGCAGCATCACGAAGTCTTTGCAGAGCCATCTTATCTGTTGCAAGATCAATACCATTTTCTTTTTTGAATTCTTCTAAAATCCAATCAATAATCACTCTATCAAAATCATCACCACCTAAATGTGTGTCACCATTTGTAGCAAGCACTTCAAATACACCGTCACCAATTTCTAGAATTGATACATCAAATGTACCACCACCTAAATCGTAAACAGCGATTTTTTGATCTGTACCTTTTTTATCTAATCCATAAGATAAAGCAGCAGCTGTTGGCTCGTTGATAATACGACGAACGTTAAGACCTGCAATTTTACCAGCATCTTTTGTTGATTGTCTTTGTGAATCATTAAAATAAGCAGGAACAGTAATAACTGCTTCTGTGATTTCTTCACCAAGATATTCTTCTGCTGTTTCCTTCATCTTTGTTAAAACAGCCGCTCCCATTTCTTCAGGAGTGTAAGTTTTGCCATTAATTTCAATAACAACTTTTCCGCCAGCACCTTCTTTAATTTTGTAAGGAACGTTACCTTTTTCTGATTGCACTTCGCTAAATTTTCTTCCGATAAAACGCTTTGCTGATGATACCGTGTTTTCTGGGTTTGTTACAGCCTGACGCTTTGCAGGAATACCAATTAATCTTTCATCACCTTTAAATGCGATAATTGAAGGAGTTGTTCTTGTTCCTTCTGCATTAGTGATTACTTTACCATCTTTACCTTCCATGATAGCTACACAAGAGTTTGTTGTACCTAGATCAATACCGATAATTTTGTTACTTTTTTTCTTAGTCATAGTTTTATCCTTATGTTATTTATTTTGTTCTTCTTTTTTTGATTCTTTTGATGAGATTTTTTTAGCTACTTTTACTTTTGCTACGCGGATAATTCGTTTATCCTGCCTGTATCCTTTCATTAATTCTTCGATGATCACACCATCTTCGTGATCATTTGTTTCAATAAGCTCAACTGCCTCATGAAAATTTGGATCAAATGGTTTTCCGATGCTTTCATATGCAGCAATACCATTGCTTTCAAGTGCATTTTTAAATTGATCAAGAATCATCTTGAAACCAACAGCCCAATTTTTCATTTCATCTGATAGATTGTCTGTATAACCTAACGCATTTTCTAAATTATCGATCGGCCCTAAAAGCTCTTCGACAAAATTCCCAACGGAATAAGCTATCAATTCTTTTTTTTCTTGCATCAATCTCTTTTTTACATTTTCCATTTCTGCAAGTGCTCTGAAATATTTATCCTTGTATTCAGTTGCTTCTTTTGAGCGTTGCATAAGCTGCTCTTGAATAAGCTCTGTTGGGGAAATGATCTTCTCATCTTTTTCCTCAATAGACTCTTCTGCTTCTTTATTTTTATCTTCTTTTTTCATAGCTTCTCTTTATGGGTTAGACCAATTACAGGAAGATCGCTTGAAGTGTAAGTGACCTCGCTTGCTTTTGGCGTACGATATGTTAACTGGTATTTATATAAATTTTTCGTGAGATTATCACTTAAAAGAGTAGAAACCGTTTCAAGTAGCGTGATGATCTCTTTGTAATTCATGCGCGAAGGCCCGAGTATAGCGATATTTCCAACAATATTATTGTTTACGTAATAAGGAATTTGGATGAGTGCACTTTTATACGGTGGCGGAATGATCTTTTTTAAATCATCACCAATGTGAATATTTAACTTTTCATTTTGATACAACAGATTTTGCAACGCGACATTATTTTCAAAAAGTGACAGCGTATTTGATAGAGTTTCTGGATCATGAAATTCAGTGTGCCTTAATAACTTTGAAAATCCGCCTTTATAAATATCGGGGCGATCGATGTTTGAATAATTAATAAAATGTCTTAAGATCACTTCATTGTAAGCTTGTTTTGCAAACGCTTCTTCATCTTCTGAAAGTGCTGGCTTATTTGAAGAAGTAAGCCTGTAAGAGAAGTATTCTTCAATGCGTTTAATGGAAAATGTACTCATGTGAGTGGGAAGGTAAAGTGTCTCTGTATGAATAAATCCGAAATCTGTCACGATAATGCAAACGGCTAAACTTGCGTCAATTTTTGTAAGAATAATTTTTGAAATAAAATCCTGATCAAAACGAGGCGCAGTAATCAATGTTGTAAGAGAAGTTAATTCCGAAATTGATTCGGTCACTTCTTGTAAATAAAAAGAGAGTTTTTTTGTCTCTTTTTCGATGATTGATTTTAAAAATTCTACATCATCTTGGGGGAGTTTCGGTTTTTTATCATTTTCTAAAAAATCTTCTGCATAAAGACGCAGCGCTAAATCACTAGGCGCCCTTCCACCTGATGTGTGCTCTTGCTTTAAATAACCTTTAGCCTCTAAAGTCGCAAAATAATTCCGAATTGTCGCAGAACTGATATACTCGAAGCCGTTCTCTCTTAAAGTGTTAGATCCGACAGCTTTGCCTGATCTCAAAAAAAGTTCAATGAGCCCATAAAGGACATCTAGTTCTCTTTGTTTTTTTGTGATGGCTTTTTTCTTCATATTTTGATAACTTTTCTCTGTTTCTATATTTATTATAGTGAATTAGCACTCAAATGGCAAGTTTTTTAGCACTTAAATTAAAGGACTGCTGAATAAAAACGTAATTTACTAAATTTCAAGAGGTTGTAAATTCAAAAAATAGCATAAAAAAAGAGAGGAGCCGCTAAATGTGGGAAAAAAAACATACAAAAATATATCCAGGTATTTCCAAAGAGCAGATTTGGGATCGCTGGAAAAACATCGATAACTGGTCTGATTGGAACGATGATTTAGAACATAGCAAATTAAACGACACATTTGAAACTGGTGGCACTTTTAAATTAAAACCGAAAGGTGCACCTGAAGTAAGCTTAACTTTAGAAACTGTTAAAGAACACGAAAGTTTTACAGACTGCTTGCATCTTCCGGGAGCAAAAATGATAGGCAAACATGAAATGAAAGAAACTAATGAAGGTTTAGAATTAACAACAACAGTTTCCATTCAAGGGATGAATTCAATGTTATGGGTAAAACTTCTTGGTGAAAAAGTTGCCGCAAAAATGCCAGAACAATCTGACAAACTAGTTGAAATTGCAAAAACAACTAACTAAGACTTTTATATATATTCGAAGATAGTGTATTATGCCTCCTCATAATTTAAGGGGGAATCATGCAAGGGGTAATTCAAAGAAGATCAAGCTGCGAACTTATTAGACCAATAGTCTTTGAAACACTAGATAGAGGGTCAATGGCTTTTCTTTCAATTTCTATTGTAGTTTGTACACTGCCGGTATTTCTTTTTTTAGAAAGAAATGAATCTGTAGTTGTTCCCTTGATTAATATTATAGTCACAAACTTAAATAATCCTTTATCCACAGCGGCAATAATTGCTTTAGCCTTTTTACATTTTATCAAAATTTCTGAAACAATAGAAACAACTTCAGCACTGTGGAGATGATAAGTTTTTAAGTCAATTTCCTTTCAATTTTATACTGAATATGCTCAAGTGTAGCTTTTAACTCATCATATTGTTTTCTTATATCGTGAGCTTCGGTTTTTTGATCTAAATCTAAATCTTGCTTATTAGAAGAAGCGTTGATGAATTTTGGGTCAACAAGACCTTTTTGATATAGGGTTCTATGTTTTGTTATTTCTATAAATTCAACTAAAGTAGGCGTTATTCTATCTAGATAATTTGCAAATGCATCGTGTAGCTCTGCAGATCCATCAGGATGCCAAAACATAAGACCTAAAACCTTATCCAAATCTTGCTTTATAGAACTAAATTTAGAATTTAGTTTAAGTTGAAAATCTTTAAAAGTTCTAATAAAGTCCTCTACGATTTCGTTTTCTGCTGTGTATTTGTCAATAAGATCATTAAGGTCTAGTCCAATTTTAAAAGCACTAAATGTTATATTATCGTCACTGTAATGAAATGAAGATTCCGTAAAAGGGTGTGATTTAAGTACTTTTTCTATCTCGTTTATTGAAAAAGAAACCTCTAAACGAGCTTCTGCTTTAGCTGCATAAGAAGCTGCAACGGTATTAGTGGCGGTCAAAACGGTATTAATTATTGATCCAAATAATCCTGTATTATTGCTTTCAGATTTTTGAGATGGATCACCACCGCCTCCTTCACCACCACCTTCTTGGCTCTCAACAGTTGAAGTAGTATCTATATTTATAGCTTCATTACCATCAACTTCTGTAGTTTTTTCATCAGTTTCTTTAGGTGTCTCTTGAGTTTGTTGATCTGTTTCACTTACGCCTGAGTCACCGCTTGAATTTACAGAAGTTGGGGATTTTGTTATTGTTCTATTTCCTAAAGAAGGGGAAGAAGGAGGAGAGCTGTTAATAAATGCTCTTAATTCCATGGCTATTTTTGTTAATTCGGGATCAAGAACAAAAGCTGATGAAGTACGATGTTCAACATTACTTTGTGAGGAAGAATTGTCAGCAGTAGATGTGGATCCTACTGTTGTTGTATTTGTTGGTTGTAATCCGTTCATAAGGTCTCCTCTTTAAAGTGCGTTTATAACAGTTTAATTATAAAACGGATAAAGTTTAGGGGTTCTTAATTTTTAAGTCTACTTTTATTATTCGTTTATAATAAGAGGAAGAACATCAACTATGGATGGAGACCAAGAAAGGCCTCTTGTGTAGACAAGTCTTTGGGCAATGGCGCAGGCGATGATTGCTTTTTTGTGCATGTCGGGAATATTTTGAAGTATGCAGCCTTTATGTTTGTTAACAAAGATAGGAAGTAAGTAATCGATAAGCATTTTAATCAATGGGTCGCTTAAGGAGTTTGGAAGTTCGATAGTTTCTAGGTAGTCAAGAATTTGGTAGGTGTAAGTATTTATTTTTTTAGAGATGCGGTCTGATAGTTCTGTAAGTGGAAGTTCAAATTCTGTATGAGAGTTTAGTAAAAGCGTTGCTTCATTTTGTGCTTTTTCGCGGATAAAGTCTAGGACTTGAACCATGAGTTCTTTTTTTTCGTTAAGGAATTCTTCTTTGGTCATAAGGAGTGAGCACATTACTTCTAAAGAAGAGCTGATTACGCCTCCTTTATTTGCAGAGCTATCTTTAATAATTAACACTCCTAGTTTTTCAAGTTCGCTTCGAGCTTCTGCAGTAAGGTATAGGTTTGCTCCTTCAACAATAGCTTTAGAGGTTGGTATGCCGTCTTTATCTAAAAAGTTTTTGTAGTTTTTATTGTTAAGTGTGCGCGGACGTCCTCCACCGGGTATAAAAACGTCTGTTTTTACTTGGTGAAGATTGTTACTATAAAGGTGTGTTGTTTCATTTCCAGAGAGCCAATCTTCAACAAGTTTATTTCCTTTTTTTCGGTAGCAAAGAGTAAGAGTTTGATAGGCGGATTTTTCTTGTTTTTGATCGATGTCTAAAAGCATACCACCATCGTTTAGTTTTTTAGCGGGATAGTGGCTCAAAGGTTTTGCTTCTTTAAAAAGTTTAACGAGTTCATCAAGGTCGAGTCCTTTGGGATCAAAAATAGTCCCAGAGATATCTGTAATAGCTAAAAGTTTTGCTGTCTTTGGATAGAATGTACGAAGGTTTAAAATTTGGTTTCCAGCAACATCTCCGTCGGGTCCACCAGAAATTTTTATTGTAAACTCATCTTTTTCGGGATTGATATCCATATATTGAAGTACATTGTGCATATAGGTGTTTACTGTACACGATGTCACTCCATATTCTTTGTGGTTCATTCCATATTTTGGTTTTGATGAGATGAAGGCTTGACCGAGCTTATAGCCTGATTCTTCACTGTAATCAGCCATCCATTCAATCATCGAATTATGCATGTTTTCATCCGGCCCAAGATATATAAGTTCTGGTTTACGGTGGTGGTCAACGATGTCTTTTGCTTTTAAAGAACCATCATCTTCATAATTCACTAAAGAAATAAGAGTATAAACAAACGATCTTTGTGATGCATATAGATAAACAAGACGTTGTTCGTCGCGGTAATCAGCGATTTTTTCTTTTATGTCTTCTTCAGTTGCACCAGAAAGTATTAATTCTTTTTGATAAACTTCTGTTTCAAAACTTAAATCTTCAAAAGGTTCAACAAAGATCACGGCTTTTGATCCGCCTTCAGGAATATCTTTGTTTTTCTTTTGTTGAGTATAAGCTAAATTATAGCATTCAGAGAAGATATTAATTCGTTCCCAGTTTGCATGTTCTGGTTTTTTTGGGAATATTGTTCTGAGGCCTCCGCGTGCAACATCTTTAAAACGCACTTGGAAAGCGATGAAGGATTTTCCTTTAATAAAGAAGATTCCATAAGGGATTTCAGGGAATTTTTCTTTATGATCATAAAAAAGTGTCGATAAAAATGCCGGATCGATACGAAAGGCCATAGCACTTTTGTTTTTTCGGTAGTAATTTGATTTAAGAGTGTGATCAATCATAGAAAAACAGGTGAGTAGGATGTTTTTTCGCCGAACATCATGAGCTAAGTTACCTGTATCTATTTCATGAATGAGTTTGATGATTTCGATGCGGGCTTTTTCAAAAGCAACAAGGTCATAAGATTCAGGATCCAGTCTTAAATGAAAGGCTTTGATCATTTTTACTGTGAGCTCTAAGTGACGGACAATAGCTTCTGTGACATTGTCTTTTGAGTACATGTTTACATCGGCATGTAAAACAAATTGGTGAGTTAAATCAATCAATGATCGTAAAAGATTTGCCTCGTTTCCACTTAATAAGTTTGTAGACACAAAATGCGCCTCGATAAGATCGGTATCATTAAAATACTTTAGCATTGCAAGTTCACGTAAAAAATCTTTCATGTCAGTTGCTTCCCAAGCAGAGGTGTTATCGGCGCCATGTAATGAAAGGGACATTAATAAGATGTTATTGGGACTATATGGATTGATATAAGCAGCGTTAACTTTTTTCATAACCAAGTTATGGCGATGCATAAGCTTTGTTAGCTTGAATAAGAATTTATATTTATGGGTATTTTTCCAAGCAAAAACAATTTGCATAGAAGGACCATGTTTATGCTCTTTTTTCCAATTTTCATGATAGCGAACTTCATATTGGAGATTGTCACGATGTTTTGCTCTAAAATACATCTCAAGAGTCAATTCTAATCGCTCCTTTGTCATAATTCGTAAAAAGCGTGAATCGATACTTTGAATGAGCTCTTCAAACTCAGATTTTGTAAAGTCATCATTACGAGACTTAATATTATTAAAGACTTCATCTAACTCATTCTGCTTAAATGTTGTATCACCTTTAGTGTTGGCATCTTGAATTTGAGTATAATAAATAACAGCAATACGGATTTTCTTTTTGCTTTTAGTTCCTGGTAATCCTGTATCAGAAACAAAGGTCTGATAATTTTGAATCCCAAAAAAAGCATAATGTTTTAAGATTTTAAGGTCTGCCTCTGGTCCTTCAATACACATAACAATAGAACAGTCGTTAAAATGGACTTGAACAAATTCTCCCTGAACCTTAAATCCCATTAAATTATGAACGATTGTCATAACCTGCTCATCGCTAAATTCTTCAAAAAACGACGTAGGCATATGCTCTTCTATCCACTGATAGTGCTGCTCAAAATTATTACGCTCGAATTCTATGGCATCTTGCAGAGTTTTTTTCATAAGGCCCTTATGTTCCAATAAATAAGATTAGTTAGTTCCTACTACATAATCTAGCTTAGATATTCCCTAATATATGTCTAGAGACAAAGCATTGGGGCTTTGCCCCAAACCCCAGCAAAGGGGCAGACCCCTTTGCAAACCCTTTATTGCTTTGAATTTACTAACGTAAACTCAAAGAAAAAAAATATTTTAAAACGATTTGTTATGGAAAATCATAATTACCTCATAATTACGCGAAGAGAGCGAGAGGAAAACAGGGGAGTGTGTGAGAACTAAAAGAAGCTAAGTAACTTGCGTAGCTTTATTGTTATTTTTGCGTGTGCGCAAAAATCAAATATAGGTTTCCAAAGGGTTTTTAACCCTTTGGTGGGGCCTGGGGTGAAACCCCAGCAGCCTTGGAGGGGCTGCGCCTGAGGAGACGGAGGGAGTTGAGCCCGACAAGGACAGTGCTGCCCTCATGCATTATAACGGCAACGAAGAGGGGAATGACACCGACAAGTGATAAGACGGCATTGACGGCTATGGCCGCGAGGGCAAAAACGATATTTTCTTTTACTATTCGATGAGTCTTTCTTGAGTGATTTATTAGCCAAGAAAGAGTCGATATATCATCATTAAGGAGCACGGCATCTGCTGCTTCTATCGCTGTATCACTTCCTATTTGGCCCATTGCTATCCCAACATGGGCATATGTAAGCGCCGGAGCATCATTTATCCCATCTCCTACCATTATTATACGCTCTTTTTCTGCACTTTCTTGTACAATTGATAACTTCTGATCAGGTGTCACATCACTATGAAAAGATTTTATTCCAACAAGATCTGCGACGACTTTTGCATTATCCTGATGATCTCCTGTTAACATCTCTATCTCTATCTGCTCAGATAACGACTGCAAAATATTTCTGGCATCATTTCTTATCTCATCAAGAAAATGGAAGATGATCACATTTGTTCCTATGAGCGCAAGAGCTACAACCTTTCCTTCACGATCTATCTTATCTACGATTAACTTTTTTTGCTCATCTGCTATTTTTTCTAAAATAAAATCAGGCGATCCAACAAACGAGTCATATACCTTATTGTTGATTTCTGCTTTCCCTTCAACTCCTGCTCCTGAAATTACTTTTAGATCTCTTATTTGATAAGGCGAAACGTTCTCTTTCTTTGTATAATCAAGCAGAGCATCTGCGATTGGGTGATGCGCTCCTTGCTCTAATCCTGCTGCTATTGCTAACAACATATTTTGATCTACCGAAGGATTTATAAAATCACAAGAATGACAAGAAAGCTTTCCCGTTGTTAGTGTCCCTGTCTTATCAAAATATAATCGTTTACACGTGGCAAGTGCATCTAATACAACTCCACCTTTTAATAATATCCCTCTTCTTGCACACGCCGATATTGCTCCAAGATACGCAGTTGGAGCTCCAATGATTAATGCACAAGGCGATGCTGCTATTAAAAATGCTAACGATCTATATATTGATCCTTGATTTGTAAGAAAAGGCACATTAAAAATAAACGGCATTACTACTGCTATTGTTATCGATAATAAAATAATCGACTTTGCATAAATATCGCCAAATTGATCTAAAAAACGCTGTAACTTAGGTTTTGATTCTTGGGCCTGCGTGATTAATTTTATGATTTTTGCAAGCGTTGACTCAGCAGACGTTTTTATCACTACTAATGTAAGCGTGCCATCTGTGTTTATACTTCCTGCTTGCACTTCATCACCAACACTCTTTGAGATGGGAACACTTTCTCCTGTTATATGCGCTAAATTTACATATGATGAGCCTTCAATCACCTCACCATCAAGAGGAATCACCTCTCCTGCACGAATTAGTATCTTTGTTCCTGGTTCAATTTCTTTTACAGACTTTTGATATGTACCTTCTATCTCATCGATGATAAGCGCCATTGTGGGCGATAGCTTTTGGAGCGAGGAAAGCGCCCCTTTTGTTTTTGTCGTCACCATATCCTCTAGAGCATGGGATAAAGCAAAAAGAACTAAAAGTAATGCACCCTCTCTTTGACTTCCTATTAACACCGATAGAAAAGCTGCAAGCGTCATCAAAACTTCTATATTAATCTTAAATTTTATCAGATCTTTTATAGTGTCAGTTAGCGCCGGCGTTCCTACAAAAAAATAAACGATGATCAGAAAAAAATTTGATAAATTAGGGGAGGCAAATGATACTACATACGATGAAATTAATAAGCATAACGATAGTAGTGAAAATATAAGGGAGGCATACTTTCCCCACAAACGTGAATCTTTTGTTATAAAGGGATTTTGTGTCTCTTCAAAACCTGAAGAGAGATAGTCATCTAGTAAATAAGGCTCTGCAGATTTATTCTTCATCTCATTTTAAGTGTACATAAAAAATCTGAAAATAGAAAGTCTTTATTGAGGTGATATATCTAAAATATCTGATGAAATAGAGCTTAATTCTAAATCTGTCATTGAAGGACAGCGGGGGGCTGTATTAACTATTACTTCTTTGTCATCATTTGTTAAATTTTTAAAAGATTTTAATGTACCGATTGGTTCTGTAAATATTGTGATCATTTGACCTAGAATCCTAAATTTTAGTAATTCTAAACCTTCTAAGATTTCTATTTTTCTTTCGATAAATATATTTTTAAAAAGATCAGCAAGAATTGCAAATGGAGCAGTAACTAACGTGAAAACAAATTCTATGATCCGTAAAATAAAATGAACTGCTGCCCAAACTACTATTAATATACCCTTAACAACCGGACTCATGTTATTTAAGTTGGGAACTATTTTCTCCATTACACTTTCTTCGTCTAGGTACTCAATTAGTGATATATGTGAGTCTTGATCATAAATCTTGTTGATAATTTCCATCTTACTCTCCTTTAAAATATTAAGTATTTAATTCTATATTAAAAGAAGTTTAAAGACAAAAAAAATCCACCTAAAAGATTTTTAGGTGGATTTATTAAGTGAGTTATCTAAAAATTAGTTTGAACTTCCGCCCATGTTTACAAGTTCAAACTTTAGATTTAATCCATTTTTATCGCCCGGAGTTGAATTGGTATCAGGTAAAGGGATAGACTCAATAGTAGTTAAATATTTAGGACCATCGCCACCACCATCACCATCACCACCATTTCTTGGTGTGATCATTGTTCTAAAGTTATCAGCAATCATTCTAAGATGAGCTTCAATCATGTTTCCTAATTGAGCCATCGGTTCTCTCATTGACGTGTTTTTACTAGCTGATATAAAAGCCTCAATAATGATTATTAACGGAGAAGCTAAGCATAAAGCTAAAGTTTCAATAAAATGTAAAAAGAATTTTACGATATCTCCAGCTTTTCTTGCAGCATACTGACCTTTTTCTGGAAGTCTGCCAATAATATCCTGTCCGAATTTTGACTCTGATGCTCTTGCGCACAAAATATTTGTTAAAGAAATATTTAATGGATTTACTGGCTCTGACTCGCTGTCTGAAGAAGGTTCTTCAGGAAGGGCATAATGAGAGTTTGTAGCCGCTAAATTGTGTAATTGACTAATATATTCCATAATTTTACCTCAAATTTTTATAATTATAGTTTAAATACAGAATAATTATAACAATTGCTTAGATTAATAGTGAGAGTTAATTGATAAAAAAAAATATTTATAAAAAACACTTACATTAGTTCATCTGATTTATTTCTATCAAACATTATTTGAGCAACGAGTTCGAAATACATGAAGAATCCACTTGTTAGAGTGCCGATGCATAAAAACTTACCGGGAAGTTCATCTGTAGCTTTGAATTTAATTGCATGACAAACTTCTGCTATGCTTATAACTATTAATCCTAGAGGAATAAACAAAATAGTCTCTAATGTTTGTAAAATTATTAATACTACAGTTGTAATTCCTTGTACAAATCGAGCAAGTCCCTGATTAGAATCTTCTATAGTACTAAAATATTTAGTTTCCCAAATTTTTCTAGCTAACCTTAAAGTAAAATTAGGACCTAATGCGATCACCATGTCCTCTTTGCTTTCCTGTGGCTTTAAGTTGCCATCTGCCCAATTTCTTACATTTTCAACAAAAAATTGCAAAATAGAAGTCGGTACTGAAGTCTCATTTTCACTTAAATCGGATCCATCGCTTCTTACATCATCTAATTGTGCTTCATGTGATCTTTTCATAGCAAGGTGACTACTAGTTTCGGTTGATGTAATGCTTGGAATACCTGAAAGATTCATTAATTTCTCCTAAAATAAGATGTTTATAGGAAAGTATATAGAAATAATTCAATTTACGCAATCTTTAAAAAAAAATATTTTAGATTATAAAATTTCATGGATGAGAAAGCGTGTAAAAAAATAAGTTGCCAAGGTTGTAAGAAACGTTAGGCTTAATCCCTTGATGGTGTTTTCAAGTGCTGGGATCTTTTCTATTTTTGCCATTAAAAATGAAGCAACGCCGGTAATAATAAAAGTTGTTATGAATAATCCGTATTCTTTTGAAATTACTAGGCCGATTGGTATTGAAATTGCTGTAATAATAACGCCTATTGCGGCACCGAATGCCTGTTTTAGCGGATGAACATAGGCGTTTGTGTGTACTCCTAATTCTTCTTCAAGCATCACAGCTAAAAGCTTATTATCGTCAGCCATTAACACGTCGATGATTTTGGTAAGAAGAGGTTCAGTAAAACCTTTTGCGCGATACATCTCAGTTAATTCTTCGCGCTCTTCTTCGCGATTTGTTTCAATTTCATGCTTTTCTTCTTGAACGAGTGTGTCAATTCTATCAAGACGGCTGCGTCCAAGATGAGCGCTTCTTGTTACTTTCCAAAAAAAGATCCCTACCATGTAAACAGAAAGTAAGATAATAGTTTTATCTTCAGGAAAAGTAAGCGTTGCAGCAATCATTTGAATCATGAACGTAGAAATTGCGGTGTCCCTTGCAGTGTCTGCTCCTGCAGAGATATGACCAGGCACTTCGATAGCATGAAATTCTGAAATAGCATTTCTGCCTTTTTCTCGTGCTTTTCTTAAATGGTCAACAACGGATTTTTCTGTGAAATGTGTCTTTGTTCCTTTCATAATCTTCCCGATATTTGTTTGAGATTAACAAAATGCAATATAAAAAACCTAAAGATATTTTTTAAGCGCTTCAGGAATGTTAAAAGTGCCGTCTGCATTTTGATTATTTTCAAGCAGCGCTACCATTAAACGAGCGGTTGCTACACCAGAACCATTCAGAGTATGTACAAATTCATTTTTTCCGGTGTCTTTATTTAAAAAACGAATTTTAGAGCGACGTGCCTGAAATTCTCTACAGTTTGAAACAGATGACACTTCATAATAACGATTTTGTCCTGGAAGAAACACTTCGATATCGACAGTTTTTGAGGCCCCGAAAGACATGTCGCCAGTGACTAAAAGCATATTGCGATAATGAAGACCGAGAGTTTCTAGAACTTCTTCAGCAGAACTCATGAATTTTTCAAACATCGCATCGCTTTCATCTGGTTTTGTAAAAGCAAAAAGCTCAACTTTATTAAACTGATGTACGCGAATTAAACCACGTTCATTTTTTCCGTGAGCACCAGCTTCACGACGAAAACAAGGGGAGTAGGACATAAATTTTTTAGGAAGATCTTCTTCACTTAGGATTTCATCTTGATAAAGTCCATTTAAAGCAACTTCTGCAGTGGGAATTAAGTAGTGATCAAAATCTTTATCGTGAACCCGAAATGCCTGCGTTGCAAATTTCGGAAGTTGACCTGCTCCATACATTGTTTTCATAGTCACCATGTGCGGCACAAGCCTCATCTCAAAGCCATTTTTTTTATGAATATCAATCATTAAATTTAAAAGCGCCCACTCAATTTCCGCTCCGAGCCCTGTGTAGACATGAAATCCTGACCCTGAGATTTTTGCCCCACGAGCAAAGTCAATTAATTTGTGCTCTTGGCAAATTTCTAAATGATTCTTCACCTTGAAATCAAATTCTCGTTTCTTTCCCACAGTCTTAATACAAACATTTTCTTCTGGATCAAGCGATACCTTTATATCTTCGTCGGGAAAATTTGGAAGCGTCCCAATACTTGCTTCGTAAGTTTCCTTGTGTTCATTAGTAATTGATTGAAAGTCTTTGATAGATTGCTTCATCTTTGATACTTCTAGAATAATTTCTGAGGCATCCTCTCCACTCTGCTTTTTCTGTCCAATCTGCTTTGACAATGAATTAAGCTGCTCTTTTAAGCGCTCCAATTTCGTCAAATTTTCCGTGTAGCTATTATACGAATCAATTAATCCCTTTAAAGAAACAGACGGATCCTTCGTCTTCAATAACTTTTCGGCGTGCGCAGGATCTTTCAATATTTTTTTTATAGGTAACATAGTTTCTCACATTTTTTGTCAGATTTTATCAAAAAAACACTATTCTTTCAACCGAAAATGCGCGTCTATTGATTGATTATGAATATTATGGAAAATAAATAATTACCTCATAATTACAAGAGAGTTAAGATGTGAGGTTCCCAATTGAATGTTTTTGTTTTTTTTTGCGAGTGCGCAAAAAACATACAAGGGTTTCCAAAGGGCATAGCCCTTTGGCGGGGTGCGGGGCAGAGCCCCGCCCCACATATGTCAAATTTGCTTGATAAGATGGAGATAGTGTGGTAAACTAAAGGCTTAGTACATAAAAATTTTTGAAAGGAAGATATGTCAGAGAGTTACTCCAAATGCCGCCAACCACTGATCTTGAGATACCACAGACTGCTGGAGGCTTTTTCTAAAGCCGACGACGTGAGGGATTTCTACCTTGATAAATTAGAAGGCTTTTTGGTCTACTACGACCTTGATAAAGGCGAAGAAGAACTAAAAATTGCAGAAAAGGAATTAAAAGAAAATCCTGATCGCTATGTTTCTATCCCAAAATTAACCTACTATGAAACACGTAAATTCATGGAAGGTTTTGTTACCGAAAAAGTTTACGATATCGATACTAAAGAAAAACTTTTAGAAATTATTAGCGCACGCGGTGCTCGTGAAAACTTTTTGGAGTTTGTCTATGATCACTTGACGGAACTTGATAAATGGCAACAGTATTACCAAGAAAGATCACGTGTTCGTATTATTGAATTCTTACGCGATAATGAAGTTGTCTTTGTCTTTGAAGAAGATCTAGATGTCGGTATTATTATGCTTAACAAATTAAAAGAACATAAATTTACCGCCCGCGTCCCTAAAGATGTCTCACAAACAAGAGATATTTTGGATGTAAAATCTAAAACTTATTATTCATCCGATGCCTTAAATCCGAGACCTAAACGTGGACGCCCCCCAAAACAGCAAGCTAAAGAAGAACTAGAGCCAGATCTAGCCGATGATTTCTATACTACAGTTCCATCAGCTTTGCGCCCCTTCTTATTCTCTCCAGACTACAGTAACGCAGCTGCAATGTTCTCTTCAAAATTCGATTCCGAAGAAAAACTTCTTGCTAGCATGAAAGGTACAGAAAAAGCTCCTGTGAATACTAAACTTCATGAACTATCTCAACGCTTAGAATCCTTAAGACAACTATCGGATCGCTTAAAGTCTATTGAAGGGCCAGGAACTTCGCAGCTTGATCTGAGTGAAAAGCAAATCTCTCAAGAAGATGAAGCGGATAAAGATAATAAAGGCCTCTCATCACTACTGCAAGGTGTGATCCCAAAACGTAAGCCAAAGAAATCTTTGAAAGATCGTGCTAGAGAATCAAAAGAGAAGATGAAAGAAGTGACTCGCATCCGCTCCAAGAAGCCTAAGAAATAAAAGACTATCCTTCATTTAGGTCTATTTGCATGTGACTTTTAAGTCGAATAAACACATTATCATTAACTCCGGCATTTTGTAGATTTTCCGCTAAAGAGATATTTGGCGTAATAACCCTATCCCAAAAAAAACCACCAAAAGCTTTTGCTTCGCTTAAGTTTTGCCATCTTTCAGGAGTAAATTCATAATCCCATCCGATTTGCTCAGTATACCAATCTAAAAAGGAGTTTTCTGGAGCTGATCCCATAAAATGCTTAACTGTAGCTTTCATGTTATTTAAAGTATGATAAGCGATCAACTTTATCTTCTGATCCTCATTTTGCTTTTCGAAATGCTCTTTAACGGGAACAGCAATTGTTCCGCCGATAGAGTGACCAAATAGAGTGATGTTTTCTCGTTGGTATCCCATTTTTTCAAGACTCTCAACAAGCTCAATACCATTTTGAACAAGCTTTTCATGGCGAGGCATAACCCCTTCTCCACAATTTTCGTAGTTTACATCAATATAATCATTAGTCATTTCTTCAGTTAAAGGTATTGAAGAATTGATCTCTCGATTTGGGTAAAAATGTCGTATGAGATCATCTCTATGGTAATTTATTGAGAACTCATCTGCTATTTCACCATTTCCATGAAAAATAACTATAATTTTTCTTTCGTTTAGAGGGGTTAAAGAATTATAATCACTTCTAAAAGCACCGATAGTTCTTTTGCCATCACTTGTTTCAAATGATACATTTGTACGCATACCTGTGAATAAACTGTAAATAAAAGGAAAAAGTCCAAATGATGATGGAAGAACAGCTTTTGTGGCTCCATCAATACCAAAACCTGCAAGTAAAGCAATAGAACCTATAATTGTAATTGGTATAGCTGCAGCTAGCGGAAAGAACACAAATGAAATGGCAATTAAAGCAGCTAACGCAGCAATAGAAACAACTGCTGCAATTGCAACTGGGTCAACGGGAAGATTTTTTCTAAATTCATCTTTTATAGTAAGGGTCGGTTCATTCAATTGAGGGTCAATTTCATTACTTGAATTTTGTAATTGAACGCCTGTTGTTATTGGTTGCATGCTTATACCTATTTAGTTTTGATTATTAAATCAATCTAGATTTTAACAAGATCTTCAATATTAAGCAAAGAACAGAGAAGATTAAAATAAAAACTATTTGTTTAAAAAGTTTTTAATGATGCTTTGAACGTCGAAACAGGCGTGTTCTTTTTCTTCTATATAAACATTATTTGAAACACCGTTGTCTTTAAGATAGGAGGCTAAAGAGACGGAAGGGGAGGCAATGATATCTTTTTTACCTCCGCCGAAAGCGCTTTTGCGGCCTTTGAGTTTTTCCCACCGATCAGCTGTGATTGTAAAGTCCCATCCGAGTAGATAGACAATTGGAGCGACTAAAATTTTAAGGACGGGTTTGATGTAGCTTGTAAAGCATTCGAAGTAGGTAGAGTTTTTATCGCACACGATAAAAGTATCAGTTGAGTGTTTACCCATGGTGATGATATCAGAAAAGCTGTGGTAGACAATCAAAGGAAGAGCTTGATTGTCTGGGAGGATTTTATCAAAGTGTTCTTTTACGCCGATTGAAATAATACCGCCAAGTGAGCATCCGAGAAGTGTGATATTTTGAGGGGAGTATCCTTGAGCAATTAAGCTATCTACAATTTCAATGCCGTCATTTACGAGTTTTTTATAAGTCGGAAATTTTCCTTCTGAATTTAAGCTTCCGCGGTAGTTGAAATTAACAATATCATATCCTGGAAGATCTGCTTGATAACTCTCTACAGTAGCTCTATCTACAAAGCCAAGGTTGCCGCTAAATGCTACGATGATTTTTTTGTCTTTATTTTCGATGGACGAAGTTTGGCCATTAAAAAAAGAGCCTTTTAACATGATATGATCTGTTAATGTAATACTTGCGTTCACTTCAAAGGCGCTTTCACCTTCTCTTTCATACCTTTCTCTGATGTATTGATTTGTTGTAGGAGGGAGGATGTTGTCTTTAAAAAGTTTTACTATCTGAAGCATAAAAATAAAAAGAAGGATTGTAATTCCTCCTGCAATCAATAAGGGGACGTCTACTACATTTCTAAATAAGGGAAGTGTTAGGGCCGCAACAAAAAGCAAGGGAGTCCAAAGCTTGATCTTTTTCTTCATAAAAGGTCTGTCGAAATAAAACTCATCTGCAACTACAAGATTTGGAAGTTTTGACATGCTAATTTTTCCTATTCCTTCAAGTTATTAACTTCGAAATAGAATAAAATTATTTAAAATTCAATCTTTTTACTGATTGTTTCTTGAAAAGCAATAGAAAGGGGAGTTTCTATATCGCAAGACTTCATATGATCACTCACTGTTTTTAGGGCCACATCAGGATCGTTGCATTCTGATGAAAGGTGAGCTAAATAAATATGTTTCAGGTTGTTGTGGTGTACTTTTTCAATGAGTTCTGCACAAGCTTTATTGGAAAGATGACCTTGCCTTCCTAAAACACGTTTTTTATAAATAAGCGGCCGGGCACAAGCGTGCACCATTGCTTCTTCGTGATTTGCCTCGATATAAAGATAATCACAATTTTGTAAATGATGCGCTACTAAATTGGAAGCAAAACCAAGATCTGTGCAAATGCCCACTTTTAAACTATCAAACTCTAAAGTAAACGCCACTGGATCTAAAGTGTCATGCTGAATGCTAAACGGATTAATTGTGATATCTTGAAACGTAAAAGATTCGCCAGTTGAAAAAATTTGAAAATTCGGTCTTGTGTCAATCACTTCACAAATTGCTTTTGCAGTATCGCCATTACATAAAATTGGAATCGTTGTATGCTTTGCAATCTGCTCAATACCTTTAATGTGATCACTATGCTCATGGGAAATGACAATCGCGTCAATGTCATCAATCGTCAAATCAATTTCAGCAAGCTTTTCGTTGATCTTCTTAAAACTTAATCCAACGTCAAACAAAAGCTTTGTTTTCTCTGATCCCACATAGATCATATTTCCACCAGAACCAGACGACAGCGGACATATACCACGCATAAAAAACTACCTCATATAATAAAGCGAATGTTAGCAAGAATCTGCTTCTTCGTCAACCATTCTAGTTTTTTTATGGAGGTTTCTATTTTTGGGTCTATTTTTCCTATTTTGGGTCTCCGAGTACTACCTGTACACTATCGACCCGACTATAGAAAAAACCTCATCGAAAATCCATCACCTCTACTAAATCTTTTTTCTTGTTATGGAAAATAATAATTATGTCATAATTACGGAATAAATCGAAGAAACGAGAAGCGTGTTTTATTTGTTTTTTTGTGCGTGCGCAAAAACATGCAAGGGTTTCCAAAGGGACTTTGTCCCTTTGGTGGGGGTGCGGGGGTAAAGCCCCCGCTGCATGACAATAAAGATACGATATGATATGTTAAGGGATATGAAGAGGGCAATTCGTACACGCAAAAAACGCAAGAAGAAGGCCGAGCCGCATCCTGAGGCGCGCGGCGTTTTTATTATTGCAGGATCACTCTTTCTATTCTTGTGCCTATTTACATTTGTTGACGGTCATCATGAGAGGAATGTTTTGGGATTGGTGGGTCATGTTGTTGCCCATTGCTTAAACTACTTATTTGGTTTAGGAAGTTATGTTATCGTGTCCTTTTTGGCTTTTTTTGGTTGGAAATATATGGTCAACCGCGAGCGTAAAGGCCTTGGTCCGAAAGTTGCTTATATGTGCTTACATGTTTCTTCACTTTGCATTCTCTTAAATCTTTTTGCTGAGACTAAATGGCTAGACTTTTCACCTTTATACGATCGTGTTTATTCTGAAAATGTGATTATTAATGCCTCTGTCCCTATCAAATATATAAGATATAATCTTGGTGGCGTTCCTTTCTATTATATTTATAAAGATATGATGCCTTTAAACCTCCAACACTTGCTAAGCGATGTGGGAGTGCTGCTCACCTTCTTTAATTTAGCGATTATTGGCTTTGTCTTGTTAACAGATATGAGCTTTTTTAAGCTCTTTAGAAAAATTGCTAGCTACTTCCCTGTACTTTCTGACTACATTGTCTTTGCGCTTAGAAAAATTTTATTCTTGATGAGAAAGTTTTCTTTTATGCAAGTTAAGCAAACTAAAAAAGGAAAAAAACAACCTTTGGCTTCTTCGATGATCCCTCCATATACAGGTTTTGGCGAAAAGAAACGCAATCGACGTGAACCTAAGGCCTTAAAAAAAGCTAAAAAAGAAGTCAAAGAAATTCCTAAAAAAGAATTAAAAATGCTACCGCAGCCTAAACGCCAGGAAATCTTTCACAATCATTCATTCGCAACTGATGCAAAAGTAGAATTTGCAAAACAGGTAAAAGCTCCCAAAGGAAAAGTAAAAGAAAGGAATTATGATCTTCCTCCTCTTGATCTATTAACTAATACTCCTGAAGTTGATCAAACAGGCCTAAAACGAGAGCTTCAAGAAAAAGCTCAGATTTTAGAACAGACGTTAGCGAGCTTTTCTATTGATGCAAAAGTTGGCCACATCCACTCTGGTCCTACGATCACTTCTTTTGAAGTCCATCCAGCAATTGGCGTAAAAGTTCAAAAAATTAAAGCCTTAGAAAATGATATTGCTCTTAATTTACAAGCTCGCTCTATTCGTATTATTGCTCCAATACCTGGAAAAGCAGCTGTTGGTGTAGAAATTCCCTCTTTAATTCCGCAAGATGTTGGATTTAAAGATATGCTCAATTCGTATCGTAAGCTTCCATCAAAACACAACATTCCGGTGTTACTTGGAAAAACTGTGCGTGGCGAAGATGTGATGTGTGATTTAACAAAGATGCCTCACTGTATTATTGCAGGGGCTACTGGTTCAGGAAAATCTGTTTGTATAAATACGATGATCATGTCTATCTTGATGAATTGTACTCCTGATAAAGTTAAGCTTTTGCTTGTCGATCCCAAAAAAGTTGAATTAACCTTTTTTGCAAAAATCCCTCATTTAATTGCTCCTGTGATTACTGAGCCTGAGGGTGCCTATGCAGCGTTAAAGTGGATTGTTAAGGAAATGAAATACCGTTATGAAATGTTAAAGCGCTTAGGCGTTAGAAACATTGCAGCATTTAATAAACGTAAGATTGATAAAGATTATGAAGCAAGCCTAGAAATGGAAATTCCTAGTGAAATGTATTATATGGTTGCAATTATCGATGAGTTTGCAGACCTTATGATGACGTCATCTTCTGATTTAGAAACTCCGATTGCCCGAATTGCACAGATGGCTCGAGCTGTCGGTATACACTTAGTCTTGGCAACTCAAAGACCATCTCGTGAAGTGATTACAGGACTTATTAAAGCAAACTTTCCTACAAGAATTGCTTTTAAAGTGTCTTCTAGAATAAATAGCCAAATCATCTTAGATGAAAATGGTGCTGAAAGTTTATTAGGAAATGGAGATATGCTTTTCTTAGCGCCGGGTACAGCAGAATTATTAAGATGCCAAGGTGTTTATGTTTCTGATGAAGATATTAAAAAAGTTGTTCGTCATATTCAAGATCGCTTTCCAACAAATTATTTGTTTGACTCATTTGATAATATCTCTAAAGAAGATGTGTTAGTTGCCGAAAAAGAGCAAAATATGGATCCTTTATATCCAAAAGCATTAGAGATCGTGATGTCTTTTAAAACAGCATCTACAACTTTTTTACAGCGCAAACTTAAAATTGGTTATGCTCGGGCTGCTTCATTAATGGATGCTTTAGAAGAAAATGGTATTATCAGTGGTGCCGATGGTAGTAAACCTCGTAAGATTTTAAGAGACGATTTAGATTCATAGTATAGCTATGTAGTTACTATACTGATAATTTTCTAAAATGGGATCCCATTTAGTAATTTCTAGTTTATCTTCTGGTAAAAGCCTATAAATCTTATATCCAAACGATGTTAATAAATAATAGACATCTTCAAGCTTTGTCTTTGCATCAATATAACAGCCGCCATATTCAAATTGTATTCTCGAAATAAGACCTTTTGAAAGTGCTTTTGTTGCTCCACATAAAATATTGTACTCTTCACCTTCTGTATCAATTTTCAAAAGATCAATTTTTTTTATTTCAGAGTTTTCTAAAAAATTATCAAGGGTGCTTAGATTTACAGATATTTTTTTAGGTTTTATTTTAAGTAATTTCTTAAGTATTGGTCGATAATATAGCCCATCTAGGGAGTTTGCCTGCTCACTTATATGTCCATAGGTAAAGAAGATTTTGTTTTTTTGTACTTTATTTGAAAAACCGAATTTATGAAGTTTAATATTATCATTTGTGCCGATGTTCTTAAGTAAAATTTCGTAGGTGTTAGGATTTGGTTCAAATGAAAATATTGTAGCACTGTTATTTATTGCTAATGCTGATGTTGTCCAGTTTCCAACATTGGCACCAATATCAAATATAACAGCATTTTTAAGGTCTGAAATTTCGTTTTTTAAAAAAAATAATTCGCCATTTGTTTGATAGTTGCAATCGTTATATCCTGGATGACCCGCATATTCATCGCAATAAGAAATGGAGCAAATTAAATTGAATAGTATAAGCGATAAAAAAAATGTTTTTTTCATGTGATCTCTTTATTTTTAATAGTGAGTAAGAGAATAACATACACAATTCTTTATTTTTTTAAAAAAAAATATTTTAAGAGAAGATCCAACTATAAAAAAAAAGTGGGCGATAAACGGGGCTCGAACCCGCGACCCCCAGAATCACAATCTGGTGCTCTAACCAACTGAGCTACTACCGCCATAAGGATGCAAAAATTATAACTTTAATATAAAATTAAGTCAATGAAAAACCATCTTGTAAAATCAATTTTTCCTCAAAAGCTTCTTTTTCTTTCATGAAGCAGTATAAAATAAGCGCGCAACTAAAAAAAGAAATGACATGACTATTTAAACGGGGCAATTTAATTAAGAGGTTAAAAAATCCTGTTCCATAGAGGATTGATTCTAAAAATGGCTGAGATAAAAATTCTGCGATTTTTAAAAGAAAAAGACTTTTTGTAAATGGGTAAAGACAAAAAGTTAAAAGAAGAAGAATTAAAGTAGGGATCATGGAAATTGGAAAGAAGAGATTATAGAAAACCCCAAGTAAAGATGATTCCATTAT
>JAJACQ010000008.1 GCA_022601435.1 Chlamydiia bacterium | reverse complement strand
TTTTTTTTTACAAAACCCACATCACACTAACCCTAAGAATCTTAAGTGTTAAAATAATTAAACCACAAACTCTTATTACCTCATAATTAACGAAAAACAGCCCCCCTGTTATCTTTACCCCAGGAAACAGTCACGATACATGATATCAGCCCCTACTCAGGATTTGCCCTACAAATGCTTTGCATAAAATAAAACATACTATATACTTGCGCGCATGGAAAAATGGATTCAAGAAATAGAGAATGCTATCGTTGATAGCCGAGTGATAATGGAAGGACAAGAGGGCTCATGCAGTCGTATTTGCACTGTTATTTCAGATACCTTTACAGATATGCCCCTTTTAAAAAGACATAGAATGGTAAAAAACATCTTAAAAAAACACTTTGCTGAAGAGCTTCATGCCTTGAGCCTACAAACATATACTGAAGAGGAATATACAAATGCAAGATGAAATCAAAAAAGACATAGAAAACCATAAAGTCATCCTATATATGAAAGGCCATAAAGAAATGCCTATGTGCGGATATTCTGCTCGTGTTGTTGACATCTTAAAGACGTATGATATCCCCTTTGAAACCAGAAATGTATTAGATTCTGATACTTTAAGAAACGAAATCAAGATCTATTCTGATTGGCCTACTCTTCCTCAACTATATGTTAATAAAGAATTCATCGGCGGATGTGATATTATCACGCAATTACACGAATCAGGCGATCTGAAGGATCTTTTAACATAATGAACGAAACCATCTTCCTATCACATATCTTAGCGATACTGGGGGCTGTCTATCTCTTCTCTCACTTTAAACAAGTGGGCTTAAACATCATCTTCGTTGTCCAAATCCTTTTTGCTAACCTCTTCATCCTAAAACAAATTCCCCTCTTCGGCCTTGTTGTGACAACTACCGATTGTTACACCATTGGATCATTTCTAGCTCTAAATATGATCCGCGAATGCTATGGAAAAGAGGCTGCTAACCAAACTATCCTCCTTGGGTTGATCACGATGATCTTTTTACCCTTTATGTCCCTCTTTCTTCTTTCATATGCACCATCTGCTGAAAATCTTTCGATGTCCACTCTTTATGCACAACTCCTCACTCCTTCTTATAAAATCTTTTTCACCTCGATTATCTGCATGGTCACCTTCCAAAAACTCGATACCATTGTCTTTTCACGCCTACGAAAAACCCTTTCCCTCTCTTCTGCGATGTTCATCTCTTTAATGATCTCTCAGGCTTTTGATACTTTCTGTTTTACTTTCATTGCCCTACCTGGCCTATTGAATAACCTTGGCCACATCTTTATCTTTAGTTATTTTATGAAAATTATCACCATCTGCATCATGACTCCTGCTACAAAACTATTAATCAGGAGAGCTGCATGAGCCTTTTACTCGATGATCCAAAGCAAACAGACTTTTCTTTTGAGCTCATCCATAAATCTACTAAAAGTAACGCCCGTGTTGGAAAAATTCATACGCCTCATGGGGTCATCAATACACCTGGATTTGTTGCAGTTGGAACAAACGGTACCATCAAAGCTCTCGACTCCAAAATGGTAGAGGAAATTGGTTTAGAACTTTTGTTTTGCAATACCTATCATCTTCTTTTACAACCTGGTCCAGAAATTGTTAAAAATGCAGGTGGTCTTCATACGTTCATGAACCGCAAATCACCCATTATTACAGATTCAGGAGGTTTTCAAGTCTTCTCTCTTGCCTATGGCGGTGTTGCAAACGAACTCAAAAGCTCTGGTAAAAAGCAAACTGGTGGCTCTGTATTAAAGATAACTGAAGAGGGCGTCATCTTCCGATCTTATCGCGATGGAAGAAAGATATTACTTACACCTGAAACATCTATCGATATTCAAAAATCTTTAGGAGCTGACATCATCATCCCACTTGATGAACTTCCTCCTTATCATATTTCACCACAGGCTCTTTTAGAATCTTTTAATCGTACGCACCGCTGGGAGATCAGATCTTTAAATAGACATCTTGAAAACCCGCAGAGACAAGCTATGTATGCAGTTGTTCACGGGGGCATAAATGATTCTTTAAGAAAACAAAGTATTCAAATTTTAGCAAAGCATCCTTTTGATGGTTTTTCTATCGGTGGGAGTTTAGGGAAAACAAAAGATGAAATGGTAAACATGCTTACTAATCTTATACCTCATATTCCAAGAGAATTTCCAACTCACCTTTTAGGTATTGGTGACCTTCCTTCTTTAGAAGAAATTATACCTTTAGGAATTGATACGTTTGATTCATCTTATCCGACAAAGGCTGCACGTCATGGCACTTTATTTACTGAAGATGGTCCACTAAAAATTACAAAGAGCCTCTATAAACAAGATCTTGCTCCTGTAGAAAAAAACTGCAGGTGTCATACTTGCAAAAATTATTCTCGTTCCTACATCAATCATCTATTTGCATCACACGAATATACAGCACACACCTTAGCATCGATACACAATCTTACATATATGATGCGTTACATGGAACAAAAACGTGAAGACATCTTGCAAAACAAAATTTAAATTTCACTTTTATACAATTGAACAAATAACAAACCCTCCTTGACTGCAAATGAAACATCAAGGTAAAATTATATCATGTTTTTACCACCACTATTATATTTTCTATGGTCGCTATCGTTTCCTGTAGGCAAAAAATTACTTGAAATGTCACCACCTGTTTTTTTAACAGGCAGTCGAATGATACTTGGAGCTATATTTCTTTTAGGATTTATACTTGTTTTCCAAAGGAAAACAATTAAAAAAATATCTTTAAGAGGCTGGCTTGCCTTATTTATTCTAGGTTTCTTTAGTATTTTTCTCACTAATATTCTAGAATTTTGGTCTTTGCAGCATTTAAGTAGCGCCAAGACATGCTTTTTATATAGTTTATCTCCTTTTTTAACTGCAATACTGTCATATTTTCATTTTAATGAGAAGATGACCGTTAAAAAATGGATTGGAATTATTATTGGAATTTCAGGATTCATACCGGTATTAATGCTAACAAGTGGAAATGAAAGCTCTTTTTCTTCTATTTTCTCTCTATCTTTACCTGAAATATCAATGTTTTGCGCAGTCTTTTTTGCGGTCTATGGATGGATTATCCTCCGTAAGCTCGTAAAAGACAATGACATCTCTCCTCCACTTGCAAATGGCTTATCTATGTTTATCGGCGGGGTGCTTTCAATTATCGCTTCATTATATATAGATAGATGGTCTCCTATCCCTCTAAAAGCAGGAAGTGGATACACTTTTGGCATAACACTTATCTCATTAACCATTCTTTCAAATATTGTTTGCTATAATCTATATGGTTATTTACTTAAAAAATATACAGCAACACTGCTCTCATTCTTTGGATTACTCTCCCCCATCTTCTCATCAATTCACGGCTACTTCATCTTAGGAGAAAGTATTAATCCTATCATATTCCTTTCAACAGGGATTGTCTTATTAGGATTAAAGCTTGTTTATAGCGAAGAGATTAAGCTTGGCTACATTAAGAAGAAGGCTAGTGAGCCTTCTGCTGAATTAGATAGTCCACGAAAGGTTTAAACGCATCTTTATTACCGCTTTCACCCTGCTTGCCACAAGTCTCAGCAATATTGTAGGTCTTTTCTTGATTTATTTTTAAGGCTTTTGCAAATAAATAAACATTATCTTTAAAACATTTTTTATCACCATAATCCATCTGCATATTTGGATAGAGCCCTTCACAGAAATTATCATACTTATAAGAACTTTGCTTTACTATCTTCATATCATTTGCAAGCTTTTGATCTGAGAAAATAATATACAAAAAAGTTAATGGAGAAGGTACTTTCTTATCAATTTCCTTCCCTAAAGCTCTTAAGTGATTCGCTTTAAAGGCAAGTCCCACCGTGGAAGTATTTGCCATTGTAGTGATAATTTCTGCTACTTTTTCTTTTGATTTACTATCTACATGTGTAGTAAATTTTTTACATCCTCGATGTCTTACAGCCGTATCACCTACTTTATAAAAATCGAAATACTCAATTGCTCCAAAAATAATCACTATAAATACAACAACAGCAATCAATATCTTAAAAAATTTTCCCATATCTTTTACTTAAGAGATATTAAGTATTATTTCAATGCTTTTATTTAAGATCCATTAAAGGTAAAATAGTATCAAACAATGTTAAGGAATTTACTTTATGTCAATTAATGCAGGTCCTACAGTAAAAAATTTAATACACATCGGTGAAGAAGTACACCGTGAAAAACTTCAATTTGAATCTGATGGATACAATCAAAAACTAAGCTTTGTTTTTAATGAACCTGAAAAGTCACTCGGCACAAGAATCGTTAATGCACTTTTACAACCAATTTTTTTTATTGTTGGAATCATTATGAGCTTGGCTCTTCTTATTGTTATTGCAATCGGAGGCATATTCCACAGAGGTGGCTTTAAAGGATATATCGTTCAACGTTTAGTTCTTGCTTCAAGACTTTGTTCACAAGAAGTTCAAACAGAAGCTTCCAACAGAATCCAAACTATTAGCGAAAATGGAATCGGCTCAACTTTTACAATCGCCAAAGAAGAAGATGGTGAGCAAATGATTTATGATGCAGCAAAGATCATTCATAAAGATGAGAAAGAAAATGAAGATAGAGAGTGGGTTATATACATAACAGGCGTTGCATCAAGTTATCAAGAGGCTATTGGTCAAATGGGGAATATCTACGATAATACAAATAAAAATGTGTTGGCCGTAAACCACAAAGGACTTGGACAAACAACTGGATATGCAACAAATAAGGAAGAACTCTTAAGATCTGTAGGTGTTGCTATCGAATATCTTCAAGAAGAAGGAGTCAAAGACCTTAATAGAATTCACCTCTGGGGGCATTCGCTCGGTGGAGCAATAGCTTGTGAAACAGCAAGCAAAGAAGAGTATCAAGGCATAAATCTTATAATGGATCGCTCGTTTGATAAATTTGAAAATGCTGCAGCAAACTTTAGCTATGCACCAAGACCTTTTAACTGGTTACTTTCCGGCTTAATGCGATCAATTTTGCCATTTGATAACACAGAAAACTTTAGAAACGTAACAGGTAAAAAAACAATTATATCAGCTCCTGAAGATGCCGTTATCTACCACTCAAATCAAGCTCGAAATATGGATTCCGAAGAAAACCATACTCTTTATTCTTATTTCGACATCAATGATAAAGATCAACTTGATTCATTTACTCAAATGACTCCTAACCATATCCTATTTCACACACCCCAGTTCTTAAAGTGCGTAAAAGTCTTTCATGACTTTCAAAAAAACACCCCCATATCATCCTTCTCCTCCCTTCATCAAAAAATAATCATGTGGGCAAGAAGTATAAGACAGAATAATTTAAGAAAACTTCATCTTGCAGAGCGTTTACAAACCTGGGCAAGAAGTGCAAAAGCAGCCGTAGAAGCTGGACATTATCAAGATAAATAGATCGAATAAATTTCCACACCTTAAAAATAAAAGACCAAAAGTTAATTAATTTATAAGAAGTAAAAATTGTGCGGATACTTAGACTCGAACTAAGGACCTCAACATTATCAGTGTTGCGCTCTAACCAGACTGAGCTATACCCGCAAAAAATGGAGGTTAGGAGACTCGAACCCCTGACCTTCTGGTTGCAAACCAGATGCTCTACCAACTGAGCTAAACCCCCACATCGCTTATCTCATTGATTGAGATATGAGAAAGTAAAACTATATCAAACCTTTCGATTTATAGCAAGTTCTCCTTGAAAAAAAGTTCTTACGCTAAAAAAGTTTTAAATCACTCCCCTTTCTTTCCAACTTTTTATTGCGGGTGTTAAGGGCTTCTGATATAATTAGCGGATAACCCCAAAAAAAATTTATGAGTAAAATATTTAATACAGGATCTATGAAAGAGCTGTGGCTGGTTTCATACCCAATGATGGTGAACTTTCTGTCTCTTTCTGCAATGCTTTTTATCGATAGGATATTTCTTTCATGGTATTCAGAAAAAGCTATGTCTGCTTCTGTCACTAGCGGCACACTTTCATGGGCATTTATTTGTGGGGTCATGACACTTGCTGCCATGTCAGAGGTATTTGTTGCCCAATATAATGGAGCCAAGAAATTTAAAGAAATCGGAAAACCTGTTTGGCAGATGATTTGGCTATGTCTTTTTTCTTTTGCGTTATTTATTCCAATAGCATTATTTGTCTCTCCTTATGTTTTTCCTGCAGATACGCAACCGCTAGAAAACTCTTATTTTCAGTTCTTCATGTATACAGGACCCTTTTTCTGTATAAACTCTGCTATTGCTGGATTTTTTATAGGCCGCGGCTATCCAAAGTTAATTCAATGGATGGCTGTCATCTCTAATGTGATCAATATAATTTTAGATCCCATCTTAATTTTTGGAATTGGAGGATTAATCCCTTCATTTGGTATGATGGGTGCTGCCTATGCAACGCTTACAGGGACACTTGTTCAAGCAGGAGTTGTCTTCTATGTCTTTTGGAAGAAAAAATATGACAAAGAATTTGGCACACGGGATTACAGATTTGATAAAAAAGTTTTTAAAGCCTGCCTAAAAATAGGGGCACCACCTGCTGTCTTTATTATGATAGAGTTAATTGGCTGGACAATGTTTTATGTGATGATGCGCGGAATAAGCGATCAGCATATCTTCGTTGCAGGAATATGCCAAAGTATCTTAATTCTCTTTTTCTTTGTTGGATGGGGACTAGAAAAAGGATGTGTAGCACTCGGTGGAAACTTCATCGGACAAAAAAGACCCGAACTCTTAAAAAGAGTGCTTAAATCTTCGATGGGTATTTTAGCAATATTTGGAGCTTTATTAGCTGTATTTTTCCTAGTTTTTTCTGAGCCTTTAGTAGAATGGTTTTTCCACTCACCTCTTGCTGCATCAGAAAATACAAGCGGTATCACCATGTCACCAGAGGTCATGACTGAAACAAAGCTATTAATACAAACATCACTATATCTAATCTTTTTCTATCTTTTATTAGAAAGCATACGAATGGCATTAAATGGCTTGCTAACTGCTGCAGGAGACACAATGTTCTTACTAATTGCAGGAACAGTTTCTTTATGGCTCTTTTATTTTGTGCCTACTTATTTCATAGTATATTTGCCTAAAGGATCAATCCTGACTGCTTATGTCATTCAAATTATCTATGCAGTCCTTGCTGCTTTGATAGTCTATGCAAGATTTGCAAAAGGCACATGGAAAAAGAAAACACTTATTGAAGAAGAATCTTCTTCTGAACAAATAAGCACAATAGAAAACTTTCCGAGAAATCCTTTTCACTCTACCGTAGATAAACAACCGACAAATGCCACACAAGATGACACCACTCACGAATAAGGTTAAATACAAACCTCATAAACTTTATCTTGCGCCCATGGAAGGCCTTGGTAATTATTCATTTAGAAATGCTATATCTATTATTGGGGGATTTGATGAGGCTACAAAAGAATTTATAAGTGTGCCAAAAAATGCCCACGTCAAAAGCTTAGCAAAGAAGTTTTGTCCAGATGACACCTATCCCATTCCTCAAGCAGCGCAAATTATGGGATCATGCCCAGAAAAACTTGCAGCGATCACTGAAGAGCTTATCAAACTAGGAGCTCATAGAGTTGAGCTAAATGTTGGCTGCCCATCAAATACAGTCACAGGAAATGGTTCTGGGTCATCGCTTTTGAAAGACCCCGAAAATCTACATAAGATTTTATACGCGATGACAAAAGTATCATCAGTTCCCATCTCAGCAAAGCTTAGATCTGGATATGAAGATACCTCACTATTTAAAGAAAATCTTCTCGCAGCAGAAAGTGCTGGTATTGCCCATCTTACACTTCATGCACGTACAAAAGTAGAAGGCTACAAAGGATTTGCAAGCCTTGAGCTCATCAAGCAAGCAAAAGAGATCCTATCGATCCCACTTATAGGAAATGGTGATATCAAGTGTAGAGCAGATGCTGAATACATGCTTTCATATACAAAGTGTGATGGTGTGATGGTCGGAAGAGGTGCAGTAATCAACCCCTGGATATTCCATGAGATAAATGGCTGCGATCATTTAGAAGATTTTTCTCTCACCCTTAAATATTTAGAAAAATTTTATAAAAACATCCAATCATCTCCTGAAAGAGCGCAAGCAGGACAACTAAAAGCTCTTTTCTCATATATGTTTCAAAGAAATGAGTCTTTATTGACTTTAAGAAGAGATATGCTACGATCAAAAGAAAAGGATCCAAAAGTTTTCTTCAAGTTCTGTTTATCACTACTTGAAAAGACTCTATCAATACAAAAGGTGTAAACGTGGATATTTTCTTCGGAATATTATTAATCATCATAGCGATCATCGTATCCTATTACGGCTATATGCTTCTCTTCATGGGGCTTGTCTTTCTCTTTCTCAGCATCCTAAAGCTCATAGACATAAAAGGCTTTGCCATGATTTTTAAAAAGTACGATCCACTTGCCAAAACCATCCCCTTCTACGCAGAAGTTTACCCTTTCCTAGAGCTCTTCATAGCCCTCTGCTTTCTCTTCAAGTTCTTAATCACCACAGCCGCAATCATAACGATCATCATAATGAGCGTTGGAAGTTATGGCATCATCAAAAAGATAATCTCAAAAGATGACATATCATGCGCCTGCCTAGGCGCAAAAATCCACGTTCCCCTCACCCGCTTCACCCTCATCGAGGACATCCTCATGGCCCTCATGGCCCTCGTTCTTTTATTCTAGAGTGTTACCTCCCAAAAGCGCGGGGCTCTGCCCCGCACCCCGCCAAAGGGCTATGCCCTTTGGAAACCCATGTGTGTTTTTGCTATCGCAAAACCACAAAAAAAATGCTTCGCAAATTTCCAAAACACCTCACTCTCTCTCTATTACCCTTACGACCTCTTCCGTAATTATGACGTAACTATAATTATTCATAACAAAAAATAACCAAGCAAAAACCATGGCCGCAGCAAAGAAAACGAAAAAAATTGACTGGTTATGACTGGCTATGGAAAATCATAGTTACTTCATAATTACTGAAATGATTCAGAAAATCAAATTGAAAAAATTGTTAAGAGTAGGGCTTTTAGTTTTGGAGGATAGTTTTTCTATTTTTGGTCGATAGTGTACAGGTGGTACTCGGAGACCAAAAACAAGGAAAATCTAGTCGATTATGGAAAATCATAGTTACGTCATAATTACGGAAAGAATTCAGAAGATAAAGAGGAAAGGATTTGGTAATGGCTCAGAAAATCAACTTGAAAAAATTGTTAAGAGTAGGGCTTTTAGTTTTGGAGGATAGTTTTTCTATTTTTGGTCGATAGTGTACAGGTGGTACTCGGAGA
>JAJACQ010000007.1 GCA_022601435.1 Chlamydiia bacterium | reverse complement strand
AAATGATCATGAAAAGCTTCGTCCCTATTTAAGAATCTATCCTTTTACAATTGATAGAGCAAAGGTTATTCTTAGTTTTTGTGATAAAAATGGCTATCAGTATAAAGATGGAAGTCCCTGTTTCGTGCTTTTGGGAAAAGGAAAAAAAATTTACTATATGTGTCTAAATAAATTAGGGAATAAGCATGAAAATTTATACGAAGAGCCTTATGAGGAAGCTGTAAAAATAGTGCGTGAGCAAGAAAGGGCTTTGGCAGCAACAAAAAAATAAACAGAAAAGGTTTTTATGTGGGTAATCAGAGGTAGTTTAATATTGATGATGGGGTGTTTATTTGGAAATGAGCTTGTAGTTGATAGTCCTTCAGTAAAATAAACGTCTATGAATAATCATCGTCTCCTGGACTATCCGATACCCCTACTCTCACGTATGCTAAATCAAGAGTAGATACAATATTTAGGTAATTGCAATGTGATAAAATGTTTATTAGATTTGTAATTTTGTCAGAACTTTCATCTTGACCTGTTAAAAGTAGATACACATCTCTAAGATTTCCAGGTATCTCAGTTATTTCAGGTTGTCTATTTTCAAAGTGATATTTGATTCTATCAAAGATATTATTAGCATTATCCTCATAATTTGCTCCTGGACTTTCTTCTGAAGGCATACTCAAAGTAATACATCTATTTACTAATTCATGCCCTGCACTAGTAGTTAAATCATTATAATAAGTTTTTTGTATGCTGGTATTTGGTCTTGCATATGTTCGAATTACTATCTCTTGACAACCATCATACTGAGACAGCTGTTGCTTGATTTCTTCATCAAGCTGATGAGTACCATCATCTTCTTGCACCCAGGATCTCATTTTATTGGTTATGTCTAAGTTATTGTCATTAAGAGGGAAAAATGTTTCCTCCATATATGTTTGAGTTAGTACTGGCTGTTCTGGTGGGGTAATAAGTGTTCCTATAAATGCGAGAATACCGGCAAAAAAAGTAAGTAGTGCTAGAAATGGAATTGTGATCATTTTCAAAAAATCTTTAGATGTATCTTCAAGCGCCCATGTCCATTTACGCCCGCAATAACGAATTGGCTCAAATAAAAAATGTACAGGCGGATCTTTAGGAGGAAGATCATTTTCTATCTCTAGAGGAAGTGGGCAGGGTAAAGCCTGAGGCAAAGGTTGTGAAATCTCCATATTATCTCCTTGATTAAAAAGGTATTTTAACAAAATGTTAATTTAACTCAAACAATAAAAATAAATAAAAATATGTTTATTATACAAAGTTATTTTGAAGTTTTGAATAGATTCACATTCTGAGTTAAGTAGGTATTTAATTTGTGGATGTAGATGAAGACGATTGGGGTAACAAAGAGGGTGACGATTTGTGCGAAGATGAGGCCTCCGACGATGGCTATTCCGAGGGGAGCACGGCTTCTTGCAACACTTCCGCCGATGCCGAGGGCAATAGGGACAGCCCCCATCATAGCTGCGATTGTAGTCATCACGATGGGGCGGAATCTTAAGGTACAGGCTTTAAAGACGGCGTCTTTGGCTGAAAGTTTTTCACCTTCGATGATCTCTAGGGTAAAGTCGATAATTAAGATACCGTTTTTCATGACAATACCAAGAAGCATTAAGATGCCGATGAGAGCATAGATAGAAAGATCATTACCTGTAATCATCAAGGATAAAATTCCTCCTAGAAGTGCCACTGGAACATTTGAGATGGCAGTTAGGGGGTGAATAAAGTTTTCGTAGAGAATACCGAGTATTATATAGATAACAAAAATTGCTAGAAGAATTAAACCTACAAATTGAGCGATTGCTTGGGCGAAAGCAGCTGTATTTCCTGCAGGCTCAAAAGTAACATTATCTGGTAAAACTTCTTTGGCTAGTTTATTAACTTCTTCAACAGCTGTTGAAAGAGGTACATTTTCTTCTGTATTAAAAGAAATGGTGACAGATGGAAGGGCATTTACTCGGGTTGCAAGTTCTGTTCCTGATGAGATTTTACTTTCTGTGACTGAATTTAATGAGACCATTGCTCCTTTTGGGTTATTTGCCATATAAAGAGATGAGAAATTTTGTGCAGAGAGGTTAAATTCTTGTTCCATATCCATAATAACGTAGTACATGTTTTGTGGAACGTTGATTTTTGAGATATAAGTTTCTCCGTAAGCATATTTTAAGGTATCTTCAATAATTTGACCGTTGATATTTCCGTAGCTATGAGATTGATTTCTTAAAAAATTAAGCTTGAGCTGAGGCGCATTAGGTAAATAGTCAGTACTAACATCTTTTACATATGGAGAGCTTCTTAAAGATGAAATGAGTTTTTCAGAGCTTTGAGTTAAAGCGTTTTGATCAAAGCTTCTTAAGATATATTGCTGAGCAGCCTTTCCCGCTGTAACAGAACCAACTTGGAGATTGATCAAAGGCATTGCTTTTAAAATTGTTCTTGTACCAAAACAATTCATATAATTTTTTTCATTGAAACCTTTAATCAATTCCCAGACACTTGGTCTTTTGTTAGCGTCGACTAAATTATAAAAAAGAAGCCCCTGGTTATCGGTAGGAAAGCTTTCTACAGCTGCCATAAATTCAACATATGGATTTTCAAGGCCTACTTTAGTCAATTGTTTAAATTCTTCTTTAAAAGCCTCCGGAGAAGTCCCTTCAGGCATTTGTGGAAATCCTTGAATGACTCCAAGATCATTTTCTGGAAGATAGTCTTTAGGAATAACAACAAATAAATAACCAGATAAGAGCATCGATAAAGCTGAAATACCTAGGACTAAAATTTTATGTTTTAAAGCATAATGTAATGCTGTTTCATACTTTCCTTCACAAAAATTATTAAGCCTTTCAGATAAAAGCTCAATTTTTGTTTTTTTCTCATCTTTAAAGTTCACTAAGAAACGAGAGCATAACATAGGAGTGAGGGATAAAGAAATAAATCCTGAAACAAGAACTGTGATGATGATCACTGCAGACATTTCATGAAAAATTTGACCAACTACCCCTTCTAAAAAGAGCATAGGGATAAAAACAGCGCAAAGACTTAAACTCATTGCTACAATAACCAAGACAATTTGTTTTGATCCTTTGATGGAAGCCTCATACGCATTCAAAGAATCTGTTTGCCCTACGCGGACAATATTTTCCATAACGATTATAGCGTCATCAACCAAGAAACCAATTGCTATAGTGATAGCAGAAAGAGAGATGATGTCAATACTATAGCCAAAAATTTTCATAAAGATAAAAGAGGTTACAATAGTAATTGGAAGGGATAAAAGGGGAATCAGGCTATTTCTTATGCGACCCAGATAAAGATAGATCACAATAACAATGAGAGCAAAAGCAATATAGAGAGTGTTTTTTACATCATCTAAAGATTCAAGAATCCACTTTTTTAATGAGAAGGGAACAGTAAGAGTGATGTTCTTTGGGATTTGAGGTTCTAATTTAGCTACAAGGTTTTCTACATGAGTACAAGCTTCTACAGTGTTATATCCAAGTTGTCTAAAGATTGCCAAAAAGCAAATATTTTCCCCATCAGGAGTTTCTTTAGTATACCACCTAAAAGTAGACTTATCATTTTCAAGTCCATCTTCAACGGTTGCTACATCTTTAAGGCGAACAGGAGCTCCATTATTATATTTTACGATCAGGTCTTTATACTCTTCTGCTTTTGTAAGTTGACCGTTTGATTGAATAACAACACTTGTTTCAGGTCCATAGATCTTACCAGTTGGTTGCTGAACATTTGCATTATCAATAGCTGTTGTTAGTTCTTTAAAAGAGATATTTTTAGCAGCAAGTTTTTGAGGATTAACATGGCATCTTACAGCATAGGGATATCCGAAGGTATTTATTTCTGCAATACCATCAACAGTTCCTAGTTGTTGTCCTAAGTAGCTATAGCCATATTCATAAACTTCCCAAGGACTAACAAGAGGTGAGTGAATAGCTAAATACATGATCGGCGTATCAGCAGGATTTACTTTTGTATAGGTTGGATTTTGAGGAATATCTTTTGGTAATTGAGCAAGTGCTTTTTGTATTGCCTGTTCAACTTCTTGAGCAGCAATATCAATATTTACTCCGAGGTGAAATTGTAAGATGATAGTACAATTTCCATAATAACTTTGAGAGCTTACAACATCAATACCTTGCATGATAATAAACTCTCTTTCTAAAGGTCCCGCTACTAAATTAGCAATGTCATCAGGGCTTGCTCCTGGGTATACAGCACTTACTTCTATAACAGGATATTCAACTTGTGGAATAGATGATACAGGAAGTTTTTGATACGCAATTAATCCAAACGTAATCAATGTAACCATTAAAAGAGTTGTAAAAACCGGTCGTTGAATAAAAGGTCTAGAAAGATTCATTGAGACTCTCCAGTTTTGACTACTTCTACTTTATTGTTAGGTCTTACATTTATTTGCCCTCTTGTAATGATGCGATCACCCTTCTTAAGGTTTGCTTTTACATGGGTGTATTGGCCATAAATATTAAACGCTTTTACAGGCACGTATCTTGCGTGATTATCATCCTCAATCACATAAACAAAAGCTCCTTTTGAACCGGTTGTAATAGCTTTTGACGGAATAAGAAGAGCATTTTCTTCATAGGTGAGAATCAGATTCGCTTCTACATATTGACCAGGCCAAAAATTGTTATTTTCATTACATGTTTGAGCGCGCAGAGGAACCATTCCTGTATTTGGATCGATTGTATTATCAACCAAGATAAGATTTGCTTTATAGGGCTCTTCATCTGGAATTTTAATATCCACTTCTAAATTAGCGTTTCCTTTTCTATATTTCATAATCATTTTAAAGTCTTTTTCGGGAAGTGAAAAGTCAATAAATATTGGATCTACTTGATTGATCACAACCATTGTACTTCCATCATTTGTGATAAGGTTTCCTTCATCTACAAGTTTCTTTCCTACTATTCCAGAAAAGGGAGCTCTGATAAAGCAGTAGTCCAGATTAATTTGAGATAAACGAATCGAAGCATCATTTTGCATAACTGTTGCTTCATATTCAGCAAGATCCCTGACAAAACCGTCATATTCTAGTCTTGATACATAATCTTCTTTTAAAAGGCCTTTATATCGATAGACAACTTCTGCAGAATATTTGAGTTTTGCAAAATTTTCAGCTCTAATAGCTATGTTTTTTTCTAAATCGGCGACATAAGGATCAGGATCAATAGTGATTAGAAGCTCTCCTTCATTGACAAAGCTTCCTTCATTATAATGAATGGTTCTTAACCGTCCTTCAACTTGTGCTTGAATATTTGCGGATTTATTAGCTGTGCAATGACCGATAGCTTTTAAACCAATGGGAATAGTTTCTTGTTTAACAGTTCCTACTTCAACTCTGGGAGTTAAAACCTTGGTTTCAACTTTCTTATTACAACTAAATAAGAGAAAGACCATTGAAATAACTAAAATGGGTTTACTTTGCATAATGGATCTCCGCTTGTTGGGTTGATAACATTCCTGTTGCAAATGAAAGATCTATAATAGAGGTATAATAGTCTTTTTGAGCTAAGATATATTGAGATTTAGCATCCGCTAAATAAGCCTGAGCACTTAGTAGATCGAGAATTGACACAATACCTAATTTATACTTTTTCAACATGGCATCATTTTCTATTTCTGCTGCTTCTAAGTAGCTTTTTGTATCCTCAATTTTTTCTTTAGAAGCGTTTAAATCATTCAAAGCAAATTTTATTTCCTCAATGATTGTAAGCTCTGTTGAATATAGTTTAGATTTTGCTTCTTCAAGAATGGCTTTTTTATTTTTTATAAGGTTTCTATAATAAAAACCTGAAAAGATAGGGAAGGATAAATCAAGTAATATATTATAATTACCTCTATCTCTATAGTTATCCTGGTACCAATATTCACCAGCATTTGCTGTTAAGTTAAGCTTCGGAAGAATTTCTGTTTCTGCTATTTTAACATCATTTTGAGCCGATAAAACATTTGCTTTTGCTGCTAAAAATTCTCCGCGACTTTCTTTTGCTATGTTGATAAGCTGAGCTAAATCACCTGTAAAAGGGCAGGGGGCGATCTTCTCAGGAAACTCTTTTAATTCTACTTCCTCTGAATTTGCAGGAATGCTTAAGGTGGTTATTAACTTTACATAACTATTGTCGGTAGTGTTTTTTTGGTTTGTCAGTGTCACTTTTTTCTGTAGATAATTGGTCTTTGCTTGAAGCATATCAGTGATAGAGTAAACCCCAGCTTTATATTTATCTGTTGCTGCTTTAAAAGCTTCTTCTGCATTCTCTAAATCTTCGATGTCTGCTTTATATTGGGCTTGATCAGAAATATATGTATAATAAGAATCCGCTACTGTTTTCATAACACTTTGAATGCTTTCATTGTGAAGGAAATTACTTTGTTGAAGTAGCCAGAAATACTTTCCAGCTTTTGCTTTCCGTGTACCGCCATCAAAGAGAAGATAACTTAAGGAAATAATAGGTCCATATTGAATTTGAGTATTCATTAAAAAAGCTTCTTGACCAGAGGCTCCTTGGCTATTAAAAACAAATCCTTCTCGATTTGCATTAAATTCTGCATCAAAACCAAATGCGGGGAGATAGGTGGAAAGGTTCTCCCCGTAAGTGGCGGCCGCAGCTTTTGCATCGGACCAAGATATCTTTGTAGCAGGATTGTTATGAAGAGCAATGTCAAATAAATCACCTAGTGAATTATCTTCTCCTAATATTGGAAGCACAAGCTCTTCTTCAACCTTAAGTTTATATAAATTGACTATCTCTTTATCGTCTGAAGAAAAGGTAGTTGTGTGAGATGAAGAGGTATTGCTATAGGCATCAGTTAACGATGCTGTCTTACACGAAGAAAGCGATAATAAAAGCAAAATAAAACACGACTTTATATGCATTTAATTAATTCCCACCCAAACTGCACACTATCGTTTAAATAAATAATTAGCAAACAAAAAACCCTTAAATTATATAGCTAACTTCTTATGTTAAGATTTCTTAAAAACAAGAGAGGTAGTAAAAAATAACTTTTTTCTATATAAAGGTAATTGAAGGGGACGTTATGAAAGTTGCAATCATTGGTGGGGGAGCAGTAGGGCTTATTCAAGCACTGCAATTGCAAGCAAAAGATATAGAAGTAACGGTCTATGAAAAATTACTTGAACGTCCAAGTTTTAAACGAATAGTGGGTCTTGACTTTCGTTCTTTGTATACGTTGAAGCGCTTAAAAATTGTTAAAGATATAATCGAGATCGGCTATAAACTTCCGGGTAGTTATATCTTTCAAGATGATCAATTAATAGCAACATTAAACCTCGGTGAGATTTGTGAGGATTTTCCTTTTTTGCTTAATATTTCTTTGTCGGATCTTGAGATCTACCTAGAGTCAAAAGTTAAGAATATTAGGAAAGGTGTCAATGTAAATGGGATTGATAGCAAAGGAAATAAAAAAGTTATTAAATTAGATAATGGAGAAAGCGAGGAATTTGATTTGGTTATTGGGGCAGATGGTCCTAATAGCTTTGTGAGAAAAACCGTAAAGATTCCCACAACGAAATATAACTATCCATTTCGCTTAGAGATAGCTAATCAGAAGGTGAGGGTACGGGAGGAAAGAGCTCAAATGTACTTTGAAAAAGGAAAGACTTGTATGCTTAGATTTCCTTATTCGAAAGATCATGTTCAAGTTATACGTGTTTTAAGCGATAAAAAAGAACCAATCTCTGATGAGAAAACAAATATAGGAGAGAATGAAAGCGTTTTTGTTTTAAATCTAGATAAATCACTTGCCAAGACTTTTTATAAAGATAGAGTTTTACTTCTTGGCGATGCAGCACACCATATGACTCCCTTTGGAGGCAGAGCCTTAAATCTATCCATTGAAGATACAAATCACTATACAAAGGCAATCTTAAAAGGCCAAATACATCAAACAGCAAAAGCTAGACGAAAAAAAGCAAGGCGCGTTATTCTAGAAACCCATCTATTGGCAAAGTCTGTTTCACAAGGAAATAGACTTATGTTGAAAATGTTTAAATTTTTTAATAACCATCCTGTGTTTTTCAAGAAAATGATAAAGATGCACATTAATATAACAAAAGGAACAGACTAAATGAAAAAAATAATAGCTCTTCTAATTATCGCAATAAGCCCAGCTTTTGCAATACTTGCTCCTTTGCATCAAAGCGTAAAAGAAATTGACTCTATTTTAACAAGTCCACAATTGCCAGAATATCTACCATCAGCAGCTCAGATTACTGAAATCACAAAAGTTGAAGGTGGATACTTAATCATTTCAACAACACATCTATTAAGAGTCAAAGTTGAGTACAAAAAGAGCTCAATGGTAGGCCCAAGAAAATATACGTTATGTTTCGAAAAAGCAATAGCACTTTAAAATGTGCATTGAGCTTTAGAAAATGACAATAGACTTCCAATATAGAAATGACATAATGTAAATTATCAGACGTTTGATCTATATAAAAAGAGTAAAGTGATTCTCTTTCTAAAATATATGAAAAAAGACGTTTTATACTAAAAAACAGACTCTTATAATTTGAGTCTGCTTTTTTTTGATCCAAAAAAAAAGCGTCATATGACACTTTCAATATTATACATAAGCAAGAGGTTTAACTTCTCTTCCTAAAGGTTCAGTCCAAGGCGTCTTAATTGGAAGACCTCCAATTAATTGATCTAAAGCATTAGACAGATAGTTATCCGATCCATTTGAAATAGCTCCGCTATAAATTAGACAATGACTCTGATTAAAAATAAATGTATGTGGAGTTGTAGCTATATCAAATTTTGAGCTTAAATCTCCTGTAGCATCTACTAATAAATCAATACCCAGATTTAAACCTTTTAAAGCTTTTAGCGTCTCTCTGAACGATTCTTCTTGCTTAATACAAATGCCCACAATAGCAATGGATTTTTGCTTATATTGCTGTTGTAAAATCTTTAATTCATCTAGTGCTTTTTTTGATTCTTCACCTTCTAATGTGAAAAAACAAAAGCATATCCCTTTAAAACCTCTATAGTCAACTAGGGTGTGGATCATGCCGTCGGCGCCAATTAGTGAAAATTCTGGAGCAATCTCTCCTGTTTCTAGACCATGTCTCATAAGAACCTCATTTTCTCTTTTGATTTATACCACTCTATGCTCATCGAAAAATAAAATCAACAGATTATTTCGTATTAAGATTTTATAATAGTTTTCATAATCAGAATTAAGTATTTACCATTGCTCTAGCTATATCTAACCTTACACCACCAGTTTTCGATTCTTTTGAAACTCCTCTTTTTGAAGTTGTGTTATTATTTGGCAGAAGTCCCCTTTTCTCTTTTATTAAAGCATTTAATTTTTCTTGAGTTTCATCTAATAAGGCATCTATTGCATCTTGATGAGGATACAATCTAGTATCTAAGGGATCTAACGTATATTTTCTTTCAATATAGTTTTTATTGTAAGGTTCTGAAATTTTCTCTAGTTCATCATTTAATGCTTTTACTTGTTCTTTAGCTGTCGTTGTAATTTTCATTCTTGTTATCATTATGCTAATAGAACTAACTTCTTTTACTATCTTAAATGTTTCAAAATAACCTTTTATAATCTTATCAATAGAATTAGCTAATTTAGTCAAAGCTTCTCCTATTGCAACTCTCAAATCCTGAACCTCGCTTTCACATATATTATTTATAGTAGTTTGCGCAGACATGGGCGGTAATGTAAAACTCATTTTTATATTCTCTTTGTAGTTAAATAAACTTTGGAGAAAGTTTCGTCTAAAGTGTGGATTAAATTCAATGATGAAATAAAAAAATCCTTTATTGATAACTCTAAAATGGATAAACTAAAAAGTTATATGGGAAATAAAGGATATACAATGAGTAAAGGCAAAATTGCTGATAAAGAATTAAGTAAGTTAAGAACTAGTTTATCAAAAGATCCATCCTTTTGCTTAGCAAGAAATGCCGTTGCACGTGGGAATCTTCAAGATGTAGCGATGAATTGGGATCGATTTTCTGTTGTTGATCACACTTATTCAGAGCGTGTTCAACCTGAATTAAAAGCTACAAGTCAACATAGAAGTGGTCGTTGCTGGCTTTTTGCTGCTATGAATTTAATGCGTATCCCCTTTGCAAAAAAATATAAACTTGAAAAGTTTGAGTTTTCACAAAGTTACCTTTTCTTTTATGATAAGCTTGAAAAATCTAATTACTTTTTAGAAAATATCATTAAAACAGCAGATGAACCACACGATGGAAGACTTGTTTCATTTCTTGTCACAGACCCTCTTTCTGATGGTGGTCAGTGGGATATGCTCGTAAATATTATTAAAAAATATGGAGTAGTTCCAAAATCTGTTTTTCCAGACTCTCAAGCTTCATTAAACTCTACAAATGTAAATTATATCCTAACACTTAAGTTAAGAGAATGGGCTCATGATCTTCGCAAGTTAATTCATAAAAAGACATCCCCTCAAAAAGTGCAAGATGCAAAAAATCAAATGATGGCAGAAGCATATCGTATTATGATTACGCATTTTGGCGCGCCACCAACCAAATTTGATTGGGAATTTACCGATAAAAACAAAAAGTTCCATGCACATAGAAACTTAAGTCCTAAAAATTTCTTCGACAAATTTGTAAGCTTTCCACTTGATGATATGATTTGTTTAGTTGATAGCCCTAGAAAGTCTACACCGTATAATGAAACTTACACAGTAAAATATCTAGGAAACGTAGTAGAAGGGCAAGAAGTGCGCTATTTAAACGTTAAGATTGATGTTATGAAAAAAGCCGCTATTGCTTCTATTAAAGATAACACCCCTGTTTGGTTTGGTTGTGATGTAGGTAAATGCTTCCATAGAGACATGGGAATCATGGACACTGATTTTTATGACTACGAGCAAATTTACAATACAAAATTTGGAATGAACAAAGAAACGCGCATGAATTTCGGTGAAAGTCAAATGACACATGCAATGCTTTTTACTGGTGTAAATCTAGTAAATGGTAAGCCTAACAAATGGCGTGTAGAAAATAGCTGGGGTGATAAAACCGCAGATAAAGGATATTGTTTAATGACTGATAAGTGGTTTGATGAATATATGTTTGAAATAGCTATTCATAAAAAATATCTAACAAAAGCATTATGCGATCAATACAGAGCAGAACCTCAAGAATTAGAACCATGGGATCCTTTAGGGGCCCTTGCTTATTAAGCATACACATTATTGATACAGTTGTTCTTAAGCCGTAAATTTCTTAGTGCTATTAATAAAAAGGTAGTGAATTTTCTTCTATTTGTTTAGATGATCGTTTTTTATAAATATTTATTTTGTGCTGAACACTTTTATCGCTTT
>JAJACQ010000006.1 GCA_022601435.1 Chlamydiia bacterium | reverse complement strand
TCACATATACACGCTTTCCAAGCGTGCTCCTTCGGCCACTCGGACATTCCTCCAAAAGAACGGTTGAGATTATATCATAGAAAGGAAGGGTTTGCAATCTAAAATTGAAGTCTGACGAAGTTTATTTGGATAAACGGGTGGGATTTTGTACGCGTCACTTTCGTGCCGCTTCAAGTCTTCGCTGCGCTTCGCCACGAACCACACGATACGCTTATGACATATACACGCTTTCCAAGCGTGCTCCTTCGGCCACTCGGACATTCCTCCAAAAGAACGGTTGATATTATATCATAGAAAGGAAGGGTTTGCAATCTAAAATTGAAGTCTGACGAAGTTTATTTGGATAAACGGGTGGGATTTTTCTGTATACCTTTATAAAAGATTTTTGATAAATTGTTCGATTGATTGTTCTATTGCTTTTGGTTGTTCAAGCCATGGAAAATGGCCGCAGTTTTCTATTTCACATAGTTTGATGTTTGGTCTTTCAAATCGTTTATCTTCGCGAAATATTTGGAATGGGGTGATGTGGTCATCGGTTCCTCCTAGAACTAAAGTGGGAGTATTTTGTGGGATCCAGGTGATTTCAGAAAAGGTTTTGTATCCGCCTGAGTACCACCAATGTTCTGTTTTAAGGCAGTAGATGAGTTTTTTTACAATATCTTCTAAGCCTTGCTTTTGATAATCTTTGGAAAAGAAGTAGAAGGTTTCTTTTTCGTAGAGAGCTTTTAAGTTTTGAAGGTTTGGGGTTTCGATAAATTTATTTTGTTCTTTTGAAAGAGGAGGGAGGTTGTGTTTTTCAGCAGTAGATTGAAAGAGCTTTGATTTTAAAGTAGGGGTGGAACCAATCATGATAAAGCCTTTTAAAAGGTTGTCTAGCTCAGGTATAAAGAGTGGTAGGTAGCCTCCGAAGGAGTGACCAATTAAAATAGGGTTTTCAAAGTCTTTGATAGCATTAACTAGAAATTGTGGCCACTTTAAGTAGATCTCTTCGTGTTCTGAAAAATGTTCATCATTTGTTCCGTTAAGGATTAGATCAATAAGCCAGTAATTTCCAGCTATATTTAGTTCATTTACAAGTCCCATTAGTGAGTCAGAATCAACTCCAGGACCTCCGGGAAGGAAGAGGTAGTTATTGTTGTTACCTGGGATTGATTTCACAAGTTGTAATCTTGTTTTATCTTTATTGTACAGAGTTTTAAGCATGACGCTCCTTTCTAAAAGAAGGATCATATTATCAATTTATAAATTGTGAGTGAAGTTAAAAATATAGGGCTGTTTGTTCTGTAAGGAATATTTTATATTGAGCAAGGGTTTTGAGGCATGCATGAATGTCTTCGAGTGTGTTGAATTTGGAGAAGGAGAAGCGAAGGCAGGAGTTTGTGTATTTCGGAGAATGCCCGAGGCCGAGTAGGACGTGTGATGGTTCTAGTGAGCCGGAGGTGCAGGCTGAGCCAAGTGAGGCTGAGATGTTGTGTGTATCTAAAAAGATTAGGAGGTGGTCGCCGTCGACATCTTTGAAATGTATGTTAGATACGTTGCAGACTCTATTTTCCTCGCAATTGATTTCAGAGTCTGGGAAAAGTTTTTTTATCTCTTGTTCGAAAGTGTTTCTTAGGGTTTTTATGTTTTCAGCATCGTTAAATGAGATTTCTTCGATGGCTTTTGCAAGCCCTAGGATGCCAGGGGTGTTTTCGGTGCCTGCGCGTTTGTTGTGTTCTTGCATGCCGCCGAGAAGAAGGGGCGAAAATGGAGTGTTCTTTTTTAGGTAGAAAAAACCAGTCCCTTTTGGTCCGTGAATTTTGTGTCCTGAAAAGGCCATAGCGGTAATTCCTGGATGAAGAATGATAGGCATTTTTCCAAGAGCTGCGACGCCATCAATGATTAAAGGGGTGTTGAAGGATTGCGCGATATTGGCGATTTCTTTGATGGGTAGAATGGATCCAATTTCATTATTGACTAAAGAAAGGACGATAGCTGATGTTTGGATGTTTAGTTTTTCTTTTAATTCTTCTGTTGAGAAAATGCCATTTTTATCAACTTGGAGGTAGTTTTTTTTGTGAGGTAGGGATTTTATGCATTCTAGGATGGATTTGTGCTCGATTTTCGTGGTAATGATTTGTCCGGGACTGTTTTTACAGATTCCACAGATAAGGGAATTAATAGCTTCAGTGCCTGAGGAGGTAAAGGTGATTTCGGAGCTTTGGCAGCTAAAAAAAGATGCGACGGTTTTGCGGGCATTGTTCAAATGATTTTTTGAGTTTCGACCAGGCTTTGTGATGCTTGATGGGTTACCGAATAAGGAGATGTGGGCGTTTGTCATTTCAGAAAGAACATTTTCTGAGATGGGTGTGCTTGAGTTGTTGTCGAAATATATGTTTTTTTTATGCATATGAATGAGATTTGGTTATCTTGGTATTATCAAGGGATTGGGGATTTTATTCAAGACTTTGGTTCTAAAAATTTAAATGTTTTTTATAGACAAAATAATGATTTGATAATATTTTATTTTCCAAAAAGATTAAAAATGAATTGGTTAATTGTTTGCTAGCGACGAAGGGTCATGAAATGCTAAAAAAGATGTATTTGTTATTTATAGTGTGTAGCGTGAGTTTATTTGCGGGGTATTATGCGGAGAAAGAGATTGGGCAGGACAAGTTTGTAAATGAGCATTTTTTTAAAGATAGAAAGAAAGGCTTTTTTATAGATATTGGTGCACATGAAGGGGTTTTTAATAGTAACAGTTATTACTTTGAAAAATTAGGATGGGATGGGATTTGCTTTGAGCCAGACCCACGAAGTTTTGCAGAGCTAAAGAAGGTAAGAAATTGTATATTGTATAATTTTGCAGTAGGCAGCGAAGAGAAAGTAGAAAATTTTATTCAACACCCTTGTTCTTTTGTTTCTGGGTTAGATAGAACGTACGAAAAACAACATAGGAAGGTATTTCGAGTTAAAGATGGGTCAAGATATTTCATTCCTGTTCAGGTGGTAAGATTAAATGACATTTTAAAAAAGCATGGGATTAAGCATGTGGATTTTTTAAGCATTGACACAGAAGGAGCAGAAGAAGATATTATAGCATCGATAGATTTTGATGAGGTATATTTTGATGTCATTGTATTGGAGAACAATTATTTTAATCCGTTTTTCAAGAAGTATTTGGATGAAAAGGGATTTGAGTATGTGACAACTCTTCACAGGGATGAAGTGTATGTTAATAAGAAGAGAAAAGATTTATAAGGAAAAAGTATGAAGAAGTTCTTGTTTTTGGGGATTATGTTTATCAGTTTATTTTCCCACACAGAGTATTTAAAAAAAAACATTTATTCTCTTTCTGAGATAAACAAAATTCCAAAGATTATTCATCAGGTTTGGGTGGGAAAAAAGCCAATTCCTAAAAAGTATGTACGATATATGCAGACATGGAGGGATAAGCATCCTGAGTGGGAGTATAAGCTTTGGACTGATGATGATGTAGAGGGTTTTGATTGGACTAATAAAGATTATTTTTTGGCTGTAACGAATCCAGGAATGAAATCAGATATCTGGAGATATGAGATTGTCTGTAAATATGGAGGTGTTTATGTTGATTGTGATATGGAGTGTATAAAACCTTTAGATTTGATTAATGACAGGCTTGAATTCTATACAGGTTTTAATGGTACGGATTCAAAGACTTTGGGTAATCATTTCTTTGCAGCGATACCCAACTCTGTTCATTTAAAAAGATTGTTGCATTTTTTGAAACAAGATTTCAGAAGATTAAATTTAAATACAATGGATTTAAACGATGTTCAAAAAGCAACAGGGCCTTATTTTTTTTCAAAGATTTTGAAAGATGAGTTTTTATACAATGGAAATCCTCGTGAAGTTGCAATGCCTTCTATTTATTTTCAGCCTATAGAGTGTTTATATGGTGGTCAAGCTCAGAGTAACAAAGATAGAAATAATATCATGAATAAGTGTTTTGCAATTCATCACAATGGCGCCTCTTGGGTTGCAGGTGAATCATAATGAAATTAATATTTATTATACTCTTGTTAACTCAAACTTTTTTATGTTCAAGAATAATAAATATTCCAAGAAATTTAAGGGAAGATTATCATCCAGATTTTCTAAAAAAGAGAGAAACTAGAAAAGATTCTTCTCCTATAATTTCAACGGAGTCTTTTAGAGCGCATGCAGATTTTATTCTTGATGAAACTATCACAGAAATTGAAACCAACGATTTGTTTGATGGTGCGGTTGTTTTTGTAGGTCTTAGGTCATTAAGGGATTTTTATTATGAAGTTTTACCTCACATAAAAAATAACATAATCGTAGTTTCACATGGTGGAGAGCCTTTTAAGCATTCACAGTTAAATTGGGCTGAATATTACTTGTCAGATGAATACTTGACTCCTAAAATGGCTAATCATCCCAATATTTTGGCTTTTTATACAACGAATATGATTTATAAACACCCTAAGTGTTTTTGTCTGCCAATTGGGGCTTGTCATTGGTTTCCAAGGCAAGCTAGAATAATAAACAAGTTTAAAAAAAGCTGCTCTAGGAACTCATATTTTTCGAATAAGGATATTCATGTATATTTAAATGGATCAAATGGAACGCATAGAAGCAGGAGGCTTATTTTTGATTATTGGAAGTTAGTTTCTGAGGTTACATATATAGAAAGAGTTTCATTCAGATCATATTTTCGTAATCTTAAAAGATCTAGATTTGTGATAAGCCCAAGAGGGTATGAAATAGATTGTTTCAGGACTTGGGAGAGTTTATATGCAGGAGCTATACCTGTAGTCGAATCATGGGGCATTGATTCTGTCTATGAGGGCTTGCCTGTTATTATCGTTAAGGATTTAACCAAAGTAACAATAAAAGATTTAGAAGAAGACTATGAAAAATTAAAGCAAAAAGAGTTTAATCTCGATGCTCTTTCTATTGACTATTGGATGGAAAGAATTCGTAATGCTAAGTAAAGCAATACTTCACGATCTTTCTTGTATAAAAACAATATCACTCAGTTGTTTTAGTGTTAAGGGTCTTTGTTGGTTTCATAAAGAAAATTAATGTAAATAGTTGAGTTTAAATTTGAAATATTTTAATATTGCACATTAAATTTTATGAAGGGTCTTGATTTGAAGAGGTTGATTTGGTTTTTGTTGGTAGGGTGTTTGATGTTTGCCCACACTCCATTTCTAAAAGAGACTATTTATAATTTATCAGTAATAAATAAGATCCCTAAGATTATACATCAAGTTTGGGTCGGGCCTAACCCAATGCCAGATGAATACAAAGAGTATACAAAAACATGGAAGGCGATGCATCCTGGTTGGGAGTATAAGTTATGGACGAATAAGGATGTTGAGGATTTTGATTGGATAAACAAGGATATGTTTTTAAGAGCTAAGAATCCGGGGATGAAGGCTGATATTTGGAGATATGAGATCGTTCATAAGTATGGCGGTGTTTATGTAGATTGTGACATGGAAAGTCAAAGACCTTTGGATCCGATGCATTCACGGCTTGAATTTTATGCAAGTTACTTATTTGTTCTTCCGGGACAGAGAAGGTACAATATATTGGGATGTCATTTGTTTGCAGCCCCTCCAGGGTCGGAGATCTTAAGTGATTTAATTAAAGCACTAACTAAAAATGGAAAGAGGTATCGAATTGAAAGAGCTTCTCCTAATGCGGTACAAAGGATATCAGGGCCTACTTTTTTCTCAAGATTTATTATTCCAAGAATAAAAAATGATAAAAATCCAAGGACGGTTTTGTTTACCCCTGAATATTTTCATCCAACCAGTTGTGCAAGTAGAGGGGTTCCTAGTGATGATTGGGAAAAAGATAATATAGAGAATAAATGTTTTTCAACACATCATAATGGTGAAGCTTGGACTAAAAAAGAGAATCAGGGTTAGAACTTTAAATCAGGTAAGAATGAAAAGAAAATATATATATTGTTTGTTGGGAGCTATTTTAGCTTTAAACTCGATTGAATGTAGTAACGTCTTACAAGAGGGAACGATAAGGGTTGGAAATAAAAGAGCTCTTATCAATATGAATACAATAGCATTGTATAGAAAAACTGCTTATTCAAAAAGTCATGGATGTAGTCGTAGGAATTTAGGAGCAGGGATTTTATATTATAGCATACCTCATATGCTGGAAGCAAGGCTGTGTGTTTGTCTTGGTTCAGGAGGAGGGTTTGTTCCAATGTTGATGAAGCAGGCTCAAAGGGACTTGAATCTTGTTGATTCTATGACTGTTTTAGTTGATGGAACTACAGGAACCTATGGGTATCCAGATTGGTTAGATAAAGGGTCTAAGTTTAGGAAAAATTATCCTGATATTCAACTTATCATTGATCTGACAGCAAATGTAGCTAAGGAAAAAAAAGATGAATGGAAGATCGATTATCTGCATATTGATGCCGATCATAGTTTAGAAGGATGTTTAGCAGATTTTTGGGATTATTTGCCAATGATGAATCCAAAGGGTGTTATTACTATTCATGATACCGGAGTTAAGCAATTTAGATTAGGCTGTAGATTTGCGGTTAAAGAATTGAGAGAAAGGGGTTATAATGTTGTGAATTTTTATGACATTGGGGCTGGGCTATCATTGATTATGTTGGGTGATAATAATGAAATTTTAGAGTAATAAAGGAGTGATTTTGAAAAATTTATTAGTTTGTCTTTGTTTTTATTCACAATTGATTTTTGCAAAAGAATGGAGATATTTGGAATCAGAAGCGTTTAAGATGCGTTATGTAGTAGCTGCAGACTATATGAAAGACATGGATTTAGTTATAGAGATTGGTGGATACAAAACACCCATTACAAACTTTTTGCCGGCTAGTGTAGCAGCAATTAATATTGATCCAAGATCAAGATCAAAAGAGTTTGATAATAAAAAAGTCATTAGTGGTTATTATCCTAGAGATTTTAAGATGCCAATAGTTGAAAAATATGGTGTAGTCTTAATAGGGATGGAGTTATATGGATTTACTGAATCTGATTGGGATTCTTTATTAAATTTACTAGAACAAGCTGAAAAAGTTGTGATCGGATATCCCCAAGAGTGGGCTCCTTCTATAAGTCAGCACCGTAGAATTTTGGAGAATACGGGCCTTGAATTAAAAAAGAAGGTGTTGATGGATTTTACAGGTAATGATTTTGGTGATTTAAATAATAGCTGGCCTCCTAGGAGTAAAAGATTGCAGTTTTATTATTAAAAGAGGTAAAAAGTGAAGGAAAAATTTTTTGTATTAATATTTGGCATTGCAAGTTGTTTGCATGCGCATACTCCATTTTTAAAAGAGCAGATTTATACGCTTCCTGTGATAAACAAAATTCCTAAGATAATACATCAGGTTTGGGTAGGAAGCAAGCCGATACCAGAGAAGTATAAAGAGTACATGGAGACATGGAAGAAGTTACACCCTGATTGGGAGTACAAGCTTTGGACTGATAGTGATATTGAGGGATTTGATTGGATCAATAGGGAGTATTTTGATGCAGTCAGCAATCCAGGGATGAAATCAGATATTTGGCGATATGAGATTATTTATAGATATGGAGGTGTTTATGCAGATTGTGATATTGAGTGCAAGCGATCGATTGATCCAATTCATAAGCGTCTAGAGTTTTATACTGGTTATAATGGAAAGACTTCAAAAGTTATAGGAAATCATTTATTTGCGTCAGTTCCGGGAAGTCAATTTTTTGAGCAATTAATTGATGCATTAAAAAAGGATTTTAAGAGAGTTTGTCTTTCAACGATTGATTGTATGGCTATTCAAAAATTAACAGGACCGTTTTTCTTGACTCATTTTGTGAAGTCCTTAATTTTACAGAATAATAACAGGTTGGAGGTTGTTTTTCCTGCAGAATATTTTCAGCCAATTGATTATCAGAGCAAGGCAAAAATTTCATGGAGAGAGTCAGATAATTTAGATATTTGTTTTATGGTTCATCATAATGGGCTTTCTTGGGCAGATGAATAATTTATTTTGTATTTAGTTTAGTAAGTAGTAGAGTGATATTATCGTGGCCACCGCGAGTTTTTGCAAGAGTAATTAAAAAGTTGCTAGCATCTTTTAGGTCTAGGTGTGTAGAGAGGATCTTTTCTATTTCTTCATCTTTTACAAGATCAGAGAGTCCATCGCTACACATCAATAAGAGATCATTCGGCTGGGCAGTAGAGATAGAAAGTGATGGTTTGATTTTAACGCTTGTTCCTATTGCTTGTGTAAGGGCGCGTTTCTTTTGTTTTTCCACACCTTCTGCAGTGAGGTGTTTTTTATACGTAAGATGATCATCGGTAATTTGAGAAAGCTTTCCTTGCCGCATACGATAGATACGGCTATCTCCAACATGAGAGGTGATTATATGATTACCAAAAAACAAAAGGGTACAAAGTGTTGTTCCCATCCCTGAAAGATCACTGTTTTGTTTGCTTAAATGATGAACCCAAAGGTTTGTTTGGTGCATAAGCGAAAGGATTTTTTCTCCGAGGGCATGGATGTCCTTAGAGGTGAGAGTTTCTAAAGGTAATGATTCAATTAAGTGGCACATATATTCACAAGCTTTATCAGCGGCAACTTCTCCTGCATTATGGCCGCCCATGCCGTCTGCTAAGATATAAAAGTGGAGTTTATCAAGGGTTTTAACAACATCTTCGTTATTGCTTCTTACTAAGCCAACATCTGAGGTTGCATAACTTTCAATATTGAAAACAGAATGCAAAAAACCACCTTAGATTATGTTGTGTAAAATATTATTTTTATAACATTAATAAGATTGAATGTCACGTGCAAAGTGATAGAAGAAATTAACGAGCGTGTTTTTTCGTAGGCAAAGCCTAGGTAAAGACTGAGAGTAAATAGGCTTACGATAATTGCAATATTTTGGATTCCTTGAGAAATAGAAAAGTGGAAAACAGAAAAAAGAATTGAGGCGTAGATAATAGATAAGATTGAGCCATATTTTTTTCTTAGGTATGTTTGTAAAAGACCGCGAAAGATGAATTCTTCAATAATAGGAGCCGCTATTACAATAGTAAAAATAGCGGGAAGAAAAGTAATAAGGCTTTCTTTCATACTTAAAAAGTATTGGATGGCGCTTTGCTGAGTGGATAGATCAATATTCATCCAGATAAATAAGGCTTCAAAAAGAGCCATAACTGTAAATAAAGGAAATAAAGATAAGACAAATGCGATTAATCCTACATAGATATCTTGAATATATGATTTTGATCCCGGAAAGAGTTTATCTTTCCAGATAAGGTCTAATGGAAAATTTTGTGTTTTTGCAAAGACATAGATTGCTATGATTGTAAGAAAGAAAGAAAAGATCGGGATAAGAGCAAGCCTTATTTCTGTTGCATAGTTTTTTAGAATAAAAGAAAAGACAAAGGGTGTAAAAAAAGCATAGAAGAAGATAAATAGAATAAGGACTATGAAGACCTGGCTAAAAGAGCAAAAAACGCCTTTATAGTTCTTGAAAGGAAGAGTCAAAAAGCCTTTGGCTTTTGCAAAATAGGTTGTGACTAAAAATCCAAGAAAGTAAAACAACGAACCTAGTAAAAGCGGAGTTATAGCTATTTGTGTTTGTGGATCATTCATACATGTTAGATTGTGCTATGAGAATATAATCCTCTATTTCTTTTGTTGCTTCTGAAAGGATGCTTTTGTGAGCAATACCAATTGGTGATAAAGCAAAAGTGTTTTTAGTAAGAGGTGAGCCGTCTTCTTCATATTTACCAAAGGCAAAAGGAATAGAGTATGTTTTGTTGATTGTTTCTTGTAAAATAACTTTAGGAGACTGTCGTCTAATATCTAAGACGCAGATTCTTAGAGATAGGTGCAGTGTTTTAATATGCGATAGAGGGTTATATGAAGTAGAAATTGGTGTTTCAATATGGTGATTAAGTATTTCTGTAAATAATACAAACTCAGAGGAGCTATTCATCTCTAGAAGCCAGCGCATATCGTCTGAATAAGGGGAAAGCTCCATGCTTTTAAGTTGATTGCTGCCAATAAGATGAAAGTCATCGGTAAGATAAAATCTTGAAGAAGAAAAAAGTTGTTCAACCAAAAAGTCTGTTAATTCAGTAGATAAATCCCATTCTAAATTGTGAGATGAGTTGTCTATCACCTTGACAACAGCCAGCTTAGGTTTTGCAAGGCCATCGTCATGAAAGAGGACTTGTTCACTAGAGTTACTTGTTTTGTTGCAACTTATTAAAAGTAAAAGAATTAAATACAATGATTTTTTCATGAGACCCTTCTTCGAGAAATCAATAATCGTATCACATTTATTTGGTGGAAGCAAGAGATTAATGGACATAGTAAAGTTAGGAACATTAACTTTTATAACCGCTTGATTTTTAGTGAATTCAAAGAAGGGAATTTTTTTTCTTTTTTACTTGAAGTTAATGTAGATTTGAGTGGAATAGAGGTTAGAAATCTAAGTGTTTTATGATAGATTAAAGGATTAAGACTGGATTTTTTTGAATAGAAAGAAGCTATTTTCTGTTTGAGGATTTGTCAATTTTAATTTGAAGGAAATATTTAGAAAAAATATAGGAAAAAATGGGAAAAGATGTTATATTGTTTCGAAAGTTCGTTAAATAGATGAACCAAGAAACTATAGATAACAGAAAATCTCGCTTAAGGAGGACAAATGTCACTAGATAACGCCGAACAAAACTTGAAAGAATTCGGTAAGGAATTGAACTTAGAGGGTCTTGTATTTGATGAAAATCAAACTTGTATTCTAGGTATAGATAATACTTTTTCCTTACACCTGACATATGAACCACACTCTGATCGTCTTTATTTGTATTCGCCGATACTAGATGGTCTTCCAGGAGACGTGAAGTCAAAGCTACTTTTATACGAAACAATGCTAGAAGGATCTATGCTTGGTGGTCTTATGGCCGGTGGTGGTGTAGGAGTTGCTACAAAAGAAGAATTAATCTTGATGCACGCTGTGCTTGAGATGGCTCATGCAGCACCTGATGCACTAAAGAAGTTTGCACCAGTTTTTGTTGAAGCGGTTGAATCGTGGAGAGGAATTGCTGAAAAGATCTTTAACGGTACATATGATAAAGAGCGTGATGGTCCAAAACTTCCAACAGCTGGTGGACGTCCAGGAATGGGTCCTGGTGGAATGGGTCTAGGTGGAAATAAACCTCCTGGAGGAACTCCTCCAAATGGGCCACCATCTGGTGGGTCTAAGGGTCCAGGCGATTCCTACATCAAAATCTAGAATTTAGGGACAACTTTGGATTTTGGGTCTATTTTTCCTATTTTGCCCCTCCGAGTACTACTTGTACACTATCGGGGCAAAATAGAAAAACTATCCTCCAAACTACAAAGTTGTTTCTAAAATAAGTCCACTTCTATTTTTAGAATATTTATGAAAGCTAATCTTTTTGGATTGGCTTTTTTTTATTTTTTGAAATGCAAAAAATTAAGTTTGGGTTTCCAAAGGGCTATACCCATCTTAGTACCCACAGGTTTTTAAATAATTCAGCTTCATGCCTCAAATCAAAATGGTAAGCGTAGATAGGTAATAACTAAAAAATTCATAATTAAAATCAATAATATTAAAATTAGAATTATTTATTTTCCAATTTTTTGCATTGCAAAAAATCAAGCATAGGTTTGTTAAGGACGTAGTCCTTGACCAGGGTATGGGAC
>JAJACQ010000005.1 GCA_022601435.1 Chlamydiia bacterium | reverse complement strand
AGTTTATCTTAGTTTTTGTGATAAAAAAGGACAAAAGAATAAAGATGGAAGTGTAGCGTATGTTCTTGCAGGCAATGAAAAAGATATTTGTTATTGCGAAGCAAGGCCAAAGAAACCCTTGACTGATTTATTAGTAGAACCATACAATAAAGCTGTTAAAATTGTGCGCTCTAAACAACAGGCAAAAGCTTCCTTAGTAAAAACTAAAAAGGGAGGTTCTCATGTGGGTAATAGCAGGTAGTTTTCTATTAGCGATGACTTGTTTATTTGGAGGTGAACCTATAGTGGAGAGCCCTAAAGAAATAACTTCTGAATGGGAAAAAAATTTTTTAGGGATTAAATATCAAGTCACAACATTAGATAATGCTGTTCATGAAATAGTAGATGGATTAATTGATTCATATTTCAAGAAGGATTTTTTTGATAGAGTTAGCGCGGAGTTAAAAAAGAATCCCACTGGTGAAGGTGAATACCTTGAATACTGGAATAATGGCACCCTGAAAGCAAGACTCCCCTATAAAGATGGAAAAGCTCATGGTCATTTACACGGTTGGTATGATAATGGTTGTGATGCTTTTAAAGGTTTTTTTGAAAATGGAATGAAGCAAGGCATCCATATCACTTTCTTTCATAAAGAACCAGATGAACATCAAAGAAAATCTCGTCTTCTTATTTTTAATAAAAAAGGTATGTTGAATGGTGATATAAGAGTGTATCACCCTACAGGACGTTTATGGTTTGCAATCGAATATGAAAATGGAAAAGCAAATGGACCTTTAGAAAGTTGGGGGCTTGATAAAAAATATTTAGTTTGCGCTCAATATAAAAATGGGATTTTACAAAAAGAGCCCCCCATTCCTCCAGAAAAAAGAGGACGACTAAAACCTGCACCATATGGAAAATACGTTGATGAAGCAACAAATGAATTTTTAAATTTTGCTTACAAAAAGCTTGGGATGACCTGCTGGGGTTCAGGAGGAAGCATGCCTTTTGATGTAGAAAACATCGGAGTTCGATTAAATCTTTGTAAAAAATCATCAATAGAGGAAGCAAGAGAATTGATTGTAAGCTTAAAAGAAAAATTCACTCGAATCATCAACCAACATGAAAAGCTACGCCCCTATTTAAGGGAATATCCAATGCCTCCATCTAGAGCTCATATTTATATTAATTATTGCGATAAAAAGAACAATATTTATAAAGATGGTAAAACCATTGCAAAAGTTGGAGTTAATGATAAGGACGAAGTATATTACTCGATTTTAGAACCAAAAGAACATTTTTCAAAAAATATATTAAGAGAAACATACAATAAAGCTGTTAAAATTGTGCGCTCCAAACAACAAGCAAAAGCTATTTTATAACACACTCTTTGGATAGTTTTTAAAGGTTATATAAATATGATAGTCATTGCTATAGAAATTATGAATTTAACTGTATATTATGGGAAACGACTCATATATAGTTTGATCATTGGTTTCATCTGAATTTATTCGATTCTCTAAGTCCTTTTTTTCAAGATTTCGAATCCCTTCATGTTTAATAGTATTTAATAGCTCTCTAGCTATTTTTTCTGCTTCTGGAGAACCCCTTCTTATGAGATATTCATAATATGGAACCACGCACTTGCATAATAATTTGCTTTGTATAAAGTTAGGGTCTTCTTCTGGAAACGAGTTCGCAAGCATAATAGCTACATCAAAAAGTCTTAAATCAATGAATGCAATTACTTTCTTTTCAGACATGGGAACCTCTCTCAAAAATCCCATAAAAAAGTCCATATCATATATTTTATCCATGTATTTAGTCATCAAAGAAGCTCTAATCCTATCATCCTCAATGTTTATCCACGCATTTAAATATAGGAGTTTTTGAAGTTTTGTAGCCTCAAGTTTACATCTTCGGTCTTCTATAAAGCCACTGATATATCTGATGTCTCCTAAAAGTATTTCACAGCAATTATATAAAGCATGATCCTGATTCTTTATCTTAGGAAGTTTCAGTAAAACATTTTTAGCTTTTTTAAGATTTCCAAGCTTAAGGCAGCACTCTGCCTTAAAAATAGAATCTTCCATTTCCTCAACACAAGCACTTGCATTTTCTCTCTTGTTGTTTTCAAGAACAGTTTCCAGACATTGTAATTTATGTTTAACTTTTTGAATTTGCGACATTGTTTCTATACTATCTATTACAGCTAAAGCCTCTTTAAGCTCTCCAAATTCACAACATTTATCAGCGTACTCTACAAGATAAATTTGTTGATTTTCTAAATATTTAAAATGTGGTACACCTCTATCTACTGAGTCTTGTTGGAGGTTCCTTAAAGTTTCTTTTGCGACTAGAATATCTCCATGTTCAAGAGCGCACATAAATCTTATACGAAGGTTTTTCATCAACCCAAGTACAAACCTACTCAATTGATTGTTACCTTGATTAGTCTCTATTTTATCCCGTAAATAATAATCCCTTAAAATACTTCCTTTGTTACTTTTCCACTCACGCTTAATCTTTACAAATTCTACGAGCGAAGGTCCAAAAAAAGTTGGAGGCTGAATCTCTTGTAGTTGGTTTATTAAAGAAGGATCTAGTGAAGTCAAAATCTCAATTATCTCATTCTTTACCCCTTCTATTCGATTCTGAGACGGTACTGAATGCTTATCTACTAACTTTGATTGCTGCTTAATATTATTTAATTTACTAATTGCCCCATTATGAATTTTTGGATCTAATTTACTAGTAATTTGATCAATAAAGCGTATCATCATCTTACTATATATATGCACATGCCTAAATACAGATGTTGATATACAAGATACTTTTGCAGCAGAAGCATCATCTAAAAAAGACCAAAGAGATGTCAAAATCTCTCCTGAAAATTTCTTTCCTAAATCTGCAGTTCCCTCTTGCCAGGGATGAAGTTCTTTTGGAATTTCTGGAAAAGGTTCGCTACCTACTTTTATACCACCACTCATAATCAATTCCTTTTTTTAACAATAATTATAACATTATTTTGTTTTATGAAAACAAAAAAAACAACAAACTACACTTATGTGGTTAATTTTAAAGCGCTTAAGTTGGATTGTTGTATATAAAGTATTTAGATCTGCAATATAAATAAGATGTTTATCTAAAGTAGTAGTTAGGCTCTAAAAAATTCCAAGGAGTTTAATTAATAAAAAGGCAGCTGCAAAGACTGCTATAAAAGCTGCTGTCATAACTATGTTGTTAGATTTCCAAATAGAATTTGAAAGTGTTCCTTGGCGCATTTCAATACTTCCTAATCCGTAAGCAAACTCTTTTGGGGGCTCTTGATTCACTTCTTGAGAAAAACTATCTTTAAATTGATTTTCTAATTCTGTGACATCTAGACCTAAAAAAATAGCATATTGTCTCATGAAACCTTGTAAATAGACTAATGAGATCATCTCTGCTCCGCTACCTGTTTCGATAGCTTCGATGTAGGCGCCTCTAATTGAAGTTGCACTTTCTACTTCTTTTACTGAAAGGTTTAGCTCTTCTCGCTTGGATTTAAAGACCTCACCTAAACTTAAAACTTGAGAATCCATCTTCTCCCTCATTGATTGATTAAAAAATTAGAGTAACCGATATAGACAATTACTTCAATCACAGGTATTATTATATTTATGAGTCATTGTTTTGTTACGCAGATAGATCCTTCATATGCTGAAAAGATAGAGATTGATCTTATCGAAAAGGGGTTTACAATAACTACCCCGCCATACACCCTTTTTGCTGCTAAGAAGCCTGGGGTCTCTTGTTGTTTCTACACATCTGGAAAATTTACTGTCCAAGGAAAAGATAAAGATGATTTCATCATTTTTTATTTAGAGCCAGAGGTTTTAAAGAATTTTAATTATTCAAATCCTAAAACAGCCATTGATCAAACAGCACGAATTGGATGTGATGAAGCTGGAAAAGGTGATTTTTTTGGTCCACTTTGTTGCGCAAGCTTTTACTTTGACCCAGCTCAACTTGATTTTTTACTCGATCTAAAGGTTAATGATTCCAAAACAATCAATGATAAAAAAATTGCTCAAATCGCTCAAAAGTTAAAGGCAAATTGTAATTATGAGATTGTAACAATCTTTCCTAAAAAATACAATGAGCTCTACAGTAAGTTTCAAAATCTCAATGTCTTACTTGGGTGGGCGCATATTAAGGCTATGAGCCAGCTTTCTGATCAAGTTCAATGTAATGATGTTTTACTCGATCAGTTTGCAAAGCCTCCATTTATGCAGAACCTTTTGAATCGATCTGGGTATAAGCATTTAAACCTTACAGAGCGCACAAAAGCAGAAAGTGATGTAGCAGTTGCTTGTGCCTCTATTTTAGCACGTGATGCCTTTGTCACAGGTATGGATAAGCTTTCTTCGGAGTTTGAAATGGAGATTCCAAAAGGAGCCTCTCAACGGGTTATTTCTGCCGGAAAAAAATTCCTCTCCAGACATGGGAGAGGAAATTTAGAACTTGTCTCAAAGATGCACTTTAAAACTTACAAAGATTTATTTGTCTAAAGAAAACGACTTAATAAAGAAATTAAAGTGATGCTCTTGATAATTTTTTATCTCGCATTCCATAGCAAGAAGGTAGAGTGAGTTATTTGCTTGGATTGCTCTTCCTTTGAAATAAACTGCATCTGTTTTAATAAAGAAATCCAGCGCTGGTTTTCCATCTACCTCAATTAGATCTGCAAATAATAATCTATTTTTAGAATTCTGTGATATTAATGTATTTAAAAAATGCTCAAGATTATGTTTTGCATCTTCTGTTTTTACTTCACCGGGATATTTAGCGATTAAAACCATGAATACTTCTTTTCTTTGATGATCGGCCACATATACATCATAACGAAGCTTTTCATCACTACCACGCATTTTCATATCTTGCTGCATATGATCTGGTTTTCTTGGGAAAGATGCCTTACAAGACCCTTCTGATGAATATACTTCGATCCAACTTTGAAAATCCCCTTTTGTGGTATCTGATGGAACTTTATATGCAAACACTTGGTTTAGTGTTGGCAAAAACAAAGCGGCTACAAAAACCCATTTTTTTATACTATTCATCATTTTATCCTTTTTATTATGTTATTAAGTTAAAGAGTAAAGAAACAGCTTCTGCATCAGCATTTGAAGGTGTTCCGTAAAGTTTGAAAGAAAAAATCATTGCAATAAGTAGTTGCGCTACTAAGGAGATAATCACAACAATGACTCCTGCTAAAATACAATTCCATAAACTCATCCATGCAGAAAAACCTTGAACTTCTCCTATCGTATGAAGTGTGATTATAAACTCCCATATATAGAATACAATCTGCATATAAAGCATGGCTGTTATAAATGGAGGAAGGTCTGGTAATAGATATACTTGTGTAAATGTCGCTTGCCCAATTACTAATGCTAATATAAGCCATGAAATTACAATAAAAACCTCAGGAACTCTTGCATAACCTGCTGCAGAGAAGATATCTGAGTATGTTGCTTTTCCTTTGAATAATTTCCCTGCCCAATAAACAAAGAATGTAAACAAATAAAGAATGATATAACCAAAAGGAATCGCTAAAATTGCAGCTGCAATTAAAATAGCTCCAAAGGGATACTGAAAACTTAAATTAAAACCAGCTGCCTGGCGCATTAAATACACCATCCCAATCACCCAAGCAAGATAAAGAGGTACTTTTCCCATCTTCTCTTTTGGTAGACTTCTTATAAAGCCTCTTGGGTCTGACATAACTTTAAAAATACTTTTCTTCATACAAAAACAACGGGTTATAAAATAATACTGTCTATTATTCGGACAATAATTATAAATTAATTATAAAACAACTAAAATATTATTAAATTTATCAAACATAAAAAAAACCCCTTTATATAAAGGAGCTTTTTTACTGCACTTTGTAAAAAGTATTAAAGAGTTAACTACCAGTGTTAGAAGTACCTCCAAAACAGGAAGATCTACCGAAGAAGTTAAGACACCAAACAGCAGCTACACCAACAACACAAAAGAAAATACGACAAACTGCTGAGTAAACACCTGTTGAGGTTCCACCGAATATCATGTTTAAGAAATCATAATTAAAAAAACCAATTAGGCCTGCATTTATTCCAGCAACTTCTACTAAAATAAAACAAATTATATTTAAGATGTACATTTTACCTCCAATAGTAATTAAAAATCTAATTTTTCACTCTACAAAAAATAATTTCATAAGTAAAGAGTAAACGATCCATTTGACGAAAAAATCTTTATTGGTCTATACTGCTTGCCATGTCATCATTTAATAAAGAAGATCTTAAACTACTGGAAAAACTCTCTCGACTAAAGCTTGATCATGAGCAAGAAGAGAGCCTTTTAGAAAATATCCAGAAAATATTGGATTATATGGAATTGCTTAATGAAGCAGATACCGAAAACGTAACTCCCTTATCACATGTCATTCAGGATATGAAAGCCCCTCTTGCAAACGATGAGATTATGGATAAATTAGGAACTCAAAAATTTTTAAATAGCGCACCTGATAAAGTTGGTCAATTTTTAAAAGTTCCTGTAGTTATAGAAGATAAGGAGGAGATTTAATGTTTACCTTGTCTGCCTGTGAGTTAACTAAAAAATTCAAAAATAAAGAATTATCTGCCGTTGAAATTACTAAAAGATTTTTAGAAAGAGCAAAAGGTGAAAATTTAGGCGCTTTACTTTCTATTTTAGAAAAGCGTGCCTTAAACAAAGCTAAATCTCTAGATGAAAAATTAAAAGCGAGCGAGCCCCTTGGACTTTTAGCTGCTGTTCCTGTGATTGTTAAAGATAACATCATGATTGAAGGAGAAGTTTGTACCTGTGGATCTAAATTTTTAGAAGATTACCATTCTTCTTTTGACGCCTCTGTTGTAAAAGAATTAGAAAAAGAAGATGCCATCATCATAGCAAAGGCTAATATGGATGAATTTGCAATGGGATCCTCAAATGAAACATCTGCTTATAAGCCATGTGATAACCCTTGGAAAAAAGGATTCTCACCTGGCGGTTCGTCTGGTGGATCAGCTGCAAGCGTTGCAGCAAGACTTGCTCCTATCTCACTTGGCACAGACACAGGTGGCTCTGTCAGGCAACCTGCTGCTTTTTGTGGATTATATGGATTAAAGCCCACATATGGACGTGTTTCTAGATATGGTGTTGTTGCTTTTGCTTCTTCCCTTGATCAAGTTGGGCCATTTGCTCACAACATCGATGATATAGCCCTTCTTTCTAGCGTGATTAATAGACCTTGTAATAAAGACTCTACTTCTATTCATACACCTGCTGAAAAGTACCATGAAGCCTTAAGTGATGATATTAAAGGGTTGAGAATTGGAATCCCCACTCACCTACTAGAGGGCACAGATCCTGAAATATTAGAAAGTTTTGATGAATTTATTCAAACGCTAAAATCATGCGGAGCAACTACAACAGAGATTTGCCTTCCTAATAACAAGTATTCTGTTCCTATTTATTATATCTTAGCTCCTGCAGAAGCTTCTACAAACCTTGCTCGCTTTGATGGTATTAGATATGGCAAAAGAAGCGCAAAAGCTAAAAGCTTATCTGAAGTCTATGAGATGTCAAGGACTGATGGATTTGGAAAAGAAGTTGTTCAACGAATTCTTCTAGGTACTTATGTATTATCTGCAGGCTTTCAAGATGCCTACTATACAAAAGCACAGAAAGTAAGACGCAAGATTTTTGAAGATTATGATAATGCCTTTAATGATTGTGATATTGTGGCTTTTCCAACCACCACCATCCCATCATTTAAACGAGGATCGATCACGGATCCATTGACAATGTATAAACAAGACATCTATACAATCTCTGCTAATATGGCAGGTCTACCTGCTCTTTCTATTCCTTCTGGATTTACAAAAGAGGGTTTGCCTATTGGTATTCAGATTCAATCAAAACAAATGGATGATCAAAGACTTATGAATGTAGCAAAAGCCTTTGAAACAAAAAATGACTCCTACTCAAAAATTCCTGCTTATGCAGAGGAGGTGGAAGCATGAGTTCTGATTACGGTGAATTTGAAGTAGTCATTGGTTTAGAAATCCACTGCCAATTGAACACGAAGTCTAAATTATTTGGGCGAGAGCCTAACAATTTCGGAGCAGAGCCTAATTCAAATATTGGATTTGTTGATACTGGGCAACCAGGAGCTCTTCCTGTTGTTAACAGAGAAGCTGTAAAAAAAGCTATTGCATTTGGTCTTGCTGTTGGTGGAAAAATTAATGAAGTAAGCACTTTTGATAGAAAATCTTACTTTTACCCAGATTGCCCTTTTAACTATCAAATCACTCAATTCTATCATCCAATTATTACTGGTGGACAAGTCGTAACTGAAGTAGATGGTGAAGAAAAAATATTTACTATCGAACATACGCATATGGAAAATGATGCAGGTAAACTTATTCACTTTCCAGATTTTACAGGTGTTGATTACAATAGAAGTGGCGCTCCTCTCATTGAGATTGTCTCTGATCCTTGTATGAAAACTCCACAAGAAGCATCTGCTTATGCAAGTTGCGTTAAATCAATTCTCGAATACATGGATTGCTCTGATTGTAACATGCAAGAAGGCCATTTTCGAATGGATGCTAATATCTCTGTTAGATTAAAAGGTGAAACTGAATTAAGACCTAAGGCTGAGATTAAGAATATGAACTCTTTTTCTAATATGGAAATGGCTATAGAATCCGAAATCCACAGTCAGATAGCTTTTTATAGGGGAAATCCAGATAGCCGAATTAAAACAGGAACTTATCGCTTTGATTTAGAAAAGCAAAAGACCATCTTAATGCGCGCTAAGGAAACAGCTGATGATTATCGATATTTTCCAGAACCGGATTTACCACCCCTTGTACTTAATCCTGAATATATAGAAGAGATTAAAAATAACCTTCCAGAACTACCAAAAGCAAAACATAAGCGCTTTATGTCAAAAATTGGATTGAGTGAATACTTCACAAATCTTCTTATTGCAGACAAAAATTTATGTGACTTTTTTGAAGAAGGAATTGAACATTGTAAAAATCCTAAAGCACTATGCAATTGGGTTGTTGTCGAATTTGCTGCTCGTGCAAATGAACTTAACAAACATCTTAAAGACCTAAATGTTCCCGCGAAAAATATCGCAATTTTAGTTAATATGATCGAAAAAGGAAGAGTTACAGGCAAAATGGCAAAAGAAATTGCTGATATCATGTGTGAAAATCATCAAATGGACCCATTAAAAATTGCAGATAGCGATGATCGCTTTAAACCTATGGGTGATACTGATGCTTTAGAAAAAATAATTGAAGAAATAGTTTCAAACAATCCAGATTCAATTGCTGATTATAAAAATGGTAAAGAAAAAGCATTTGCCTTCTTAGTGGGTCAAGTTATGAAAAAAACTAAAGGAACAGCCCCCCCTCCTCTTGTTAGAGAGATTATACTAAAAAAAATCAGTTAAGACTTTTCATATAAATCAAAGCTAGTTATTCTATAGTCAAACTCCCCATATTTGGCTATCATATGAGATTCTTTTTTACATCCTGCTTTGTTCTTTGTTCTCTTTTTGCTAAAAGCGATGATAAAGTATTCCATAAAACGGTTGCTCAAATTGAAGCCTATAAAGAAAAGGACACCTTAAACCTAAAGCCAGGATGCGTAAGACGCCTTACCAGAAACCTTCTCACTCCAATCCATAAACGTCACATCTCTGATAGACTTAAATCTGATACTCATATCATGAAGAAATCTTCTTCAGGCCCGCTTACTATTAAATTTCTTCTACCCCTTTCTTTAAAAAGAGAGATTCTTGCCCTTCTTGCTCAAAATAAACTCACTCTTTCAATCCCTTTTCCAAAAGACTCCCCGATTACAACCCAAGAAGTGGAAGTTGATCATTACGTTAAAGCACCAAAAGGCCTCTTTGCCATGCGCTGCCAGATCAACACTACACTCCTCTCACCATCTGAAATCGTATTCATCCACCTTCTCAAGACCACCCTTTAAGCAATCTATAGGGTCTCTTAAATATATGAGCACTTAACTTAAATAAATAGTCTTGCCATTTAAAATTCCGAAAATTGATTTTAGATAGAGATTTGCAATTGAACTATCTGGTACAGCCTCAAATCCTTTAAGAGCAGTTTTGTACTTTTCTGCAGAAGACTCAAGAAGCTTTGGACTAACTGCATTTACGCGTAGATTTTTAGGAAGCTCTAATGATGCACTACTTACAAACCCCTCAATACCACTGTTAATTGTCGCTATACAACTACCTTTAGGAATTAGCTCTATGTTTAATATACCTGTTGTTAATGTAAAGGAACCACCATCATTTAAATAATGCATACCCGTAAGAACAAGATCTAATTGACCAAATAACTTTGAAGCCATCCCATCTAAAAAATCCTGCTTAGTCATCTCATCTACAGTCTTTAAAGGAATTTTCCCTCCTGGAGTACAAATTAGTGCATCTAATGAAGGCACCGACTTATACATCTCCTTAATAGATTCACTATTAGTTATATCAACCTGTATATCCCCTGAAGAATGCCCCGCAACAATCACTTCACAATCATGAGTCTTTAAACTTTTCACAACCGCCTTCCCGATATCTCCCGTACCACCAACAACTAACACCTTCATAGATCAATCCCTTTATTGAACGTTACCTCCAAAAGACCCTTTCAACATATAAAAGTCTACTCTATTTTTAATCCCATAATAACCATATAATTACGTAAAACTTCCACTGGTTTGTTTGTTATTTGCGGTGCGCAGTTAACACTCATGTGCATATTCCTTTAGTGAAAGTGTGGAGGCAAGCCTCACCTAAAACCGCTAGGACTGAATAAACTCAATTGACAATGATTTGTTATGAACAATCATAATAATATCATAATTGCAGAAAGAAGCCTAATGTCCCACATGATGAATTATTCTCTATGAGCGCTAATTTTACTAACGAATGAGAAAAAAGACTTTATTAAATTTCTGGGAAGAAGGGAAGTATTTTGGATGAAGTTTTTTATAAACCAGGCCAACAGTGTACATGGTGGTACTCGGAGGCCTGGTTTCTGAAAAAGGTCGCCAAAAGACACACCCCCCTTCTGTTTATTCGAGGGGGTGATATTTAAGAAAACCCTCCTTAAGAGCTTTCTTAGATATATGCACATACCTTTCTGTTGTGGTAATACTACTATGACCCAGCAATTCCTGTATGACTCGTAAATCTGCGCCCTGCTCTAGCATATGAGTTGCATAGCTGTGGCGCAGTGTGTGTGGAAAAACATTCTTTGTTATCCCTTTTTCTTTTGCAAGGCTCTTAATCGCTGACCAAATCTCTTGTCTAGATATTCTCTTCCCACGTTTTGATAGGAATAATGGAGTATCAGCTTTTTGCTTTCGACCTTCTAATTTAAGGTAACGCAAAATTTTTTCTTTTGTTTGTTTTGCAATTGGGACAATTCTATTTTTCTCACCTTTTCCTTTAACAAAGAGTGTATCTTTCCCTAGATCAATGATATCTAAGCCGCACACTTCAGAGACACGCAAGCCGCATGCATAGATCAATTCTGCTATCACTTGATCATAGGTATTATCACTACCACTTAATAGTTGATTAACTTCCTTCTGGGAAAGAACTTCCGGGATGAGCTGCCAACATTTAGGGGTTTCTAAGAACAAATCAGATCCTGATTTTCGTTTACCTGTTAAAAATAGGTACTTTTGATAAACACGAAGAGATATGACTGCTCGAGTAATTGAACTTGGTGCATAGCCTTTCTGTCTTAGGATTTTTAAGAATTGAGAAAGCGTATTAAATGTAATTTCTTCGCATGATTTTAAACTTACTTCTTCGTATAGATTTAAATCGCTAATATATGAATTTGCTGTGTGCTTAGAGAGCCCTTTTTCCACAACCAAGTAAAGGCTAAATAATTTAAATTGGGACATACCCAAAGTCTACTAAATAACAGGATAATTAAAAAGAGGACTCTTTATTAAGCTTCTTCGGCAATCTCTTCTTCTTCAGAGCTACACATAGCGTTTAACATTTCAATAAAATCATCAATTCTATTTAACTCTGTTTTTACCACATCATCACCCAACTCTGTTTTACGCGCCATTTCTTGTATTCGAGCTTGCCTTTCCTCTTCTTCTTTCTTCGCTTCTTGATCTTCTGCTAACTGATCAGCTTTTTCTTTATTTAACCGTCTTTCTTTTTCTGCTAAATATGCTAATGAACCTACTGGAACAGCTAAAATAGCAGCTCCTGCGATAGCTCCGGCAATCGCTATTGCTAAACTTGGAGCAAATAACACTGAAACTGTTAATGAAATCACACCAATAATAATACAAAGAACTTTAATAATAAGATCTCTTTTTCCTAGTTTTGTTGCCGCTTTTAAGGTTTCAATTAAAGTTACACCATCGACTACAGTTCCACCTAATCCTACTAATATTGTAACTAAACCAAGAATCATTACCGCTACTCCAGAACTAAAAAAGATCGAAAGTATTGAGGTAATAATGATTGTTATAGAAGCAGCAGCTTGTAATCCTGCAAATATTGCTGATTTTTTACACTCTTGCTTTAATTCTTCAAGTAAGTGAGGCCCACGCTCTCCTTTCATAAGTTTTGCATATGTATTTGGTGCTACCAACTTAATCTTCTGTATTAAGTTTTGAGAAGCTTTTAATTTAGGTTTTTTACCTTTCATCAATTCTTCAGTTACTGAAATACTATCATCTAACTCATCAATATCTTCTTCAGATTCACTAATATCTTCAGACTCACTAAATGATATATCATCCCTTAATTCTAATTTTCCAGAAGCCTCATTAAATAGATCATCCAAAGCAGAAGAGCTCTTATGCTCCTTGAAGTAGCTTTGAACTTCTGTTGCTTTTATAAATGTAAAACCATTGGGAATTACAGCTAATGCATACGCAATAAAACCTAAGATACCAGAAACCCATTTTAATACAGAAAGAGCTTTTGCACTCACATTTGCTGCTGTTTTTATAGCATCTAGCTTTAAAGCTGATACTGTAGTTGTCTCTATGCTTGATAAAACACCCACCACACCTCTTGCAATTGTAACACCTGCTAATACTTTTTCTTTCTCATTATTTGCTTTATTGGCAGTATTTAACATTTCTACACCCAACTCTATTTTATAAGCATTCGAAACAGCTGCTGACGCACTAACAAGACCTAAAGCATCTTGAAATGTTGGAAAAGCAGGGGGTGAAATTTTTGGATGAATAACAGCTTCAACATCTGATATAATAGTCCTTCCTAAACTAGTAATACCCGTAACATCACCCATAGACGTAGCAGTAGCCATTCCTCCATCAGGAGAAGTATAGATCCTTTTTAGATCTTTCATAGGCTTGTCTTTTACAGGAATTGACTTTCTCTGTATATTACCCCTAACTCGCTTACTACCAATAGAATGTGACATTTTTTATCTCTATTTATTATTAACTTTATATGTAAGATCCGTTATCTTACTAAAAGTATTATACAATATTTTAAAATAAAAAGCAATGATTTTAAATATTTAATTAACATCTAATCTATTGATTTTTAGTAGCTTTGGGAATTTCCACACGAACAAGAAGATTTTGCATTTGGGTTCGAAATCTTAAAACCTGAAGCATTTAAGCCATCTAAGTAGTCAATTTCACACCCTATAAGCCTTGAAAGTGAGGTTTTATCCACTACTATATCTACCCCATGCTGATGAAAAAGTTGATCTTTATCATCTTTTTCTAGTGTAAAATCTAAATAGTACTCAAATCCACTACATCCACCTAGTTTATCCCCAAATCTAAGAAATGAGCCTTTCTTATCCTCTGTTTCACAAATAGCTAAGAATTTGTCTGCAGCTCTCTTTGTAAGGGTAATAGTAGACGTATCCACTTTCTGCTTAATGATTTGATTTAGAACGTCTACTAAATCCTCAATTTCAGATTCTTCTTTACCATGTAAATACATCCCAGCCTCTAATGTTTCATGAGTAGAAGCCCCACATCCAACACAATTAAGGCCTATCTTCATCAATTCATTGGCTATTTTTTGAGCATGCATAGGATGATTCTCAAAGATTTCTCCTACAGTCATAGATCTATCAATTTCACCCATTCATAAACCCCTTAAAATGAAACCTTTACACAACCACCCTTAATCTTACATTGGCAAGCAAGCCTTTCATCGCATTCATCACCTAAAAAGTCTTCTTCTTCTTCTGTAAAATCTGAAAGATTTTCCATCCCTTCTTCGACCTCTATTACGCAAGTGCCACAAATACCCTCTTCACAGGCAAAAGGAACACCTGCTTCTTCACAGGCATCTTTGATCCTTGATCCATCTTCTAAATCAATCTCATCATCGTTTAATATGAGTTTTGCCACTTTCTCCCCTACATTTAAAATATAAAGGGATTATTTAATCATATATTTTACTATTTCTCAAGAGATTTTAAGCAAAAAAACTGCTTAAATCATCATCAGAGCCATTATCCTCTACTTCTGTAAGTAGCTCTTCTACTGTCGATCTCAGTGTATCTAAACCCTCAGGAAAGCCTGCTTGCCTCAACAAGACATCTAAGTGGGAAACCTCTGATTCTAAGGCATCTACCTGAGATTCCAGTCTCGCTAGATTCTGTAATAATTGCTTTTCCTTATTCATAGATCACTCCTTGTGGAACATCTTTAATTATATCATAATTAGTATTTTAAATCAACACTTTTTAATGTATAAATAACCCTATAATTACACGGTTATAAATTATGTGGTGTTATATTATTTATAACTAATTAACCAAAAAAAGAGTTAAAATGCTCCCTTTAGATTTAACTTCTCCCCCTCCTTAAAAAAAAGTAAGAGAAACTGACACAAATCAACCTAAAATTACAATCCCAGTCACTCCTGAGGGAATAAATTTTGCTAAAACCGTTACTTTTCAAATAAGGGATAATACAAATTATCAAATTTTTAAAAAATGCTTAGCTATAAACAATGTTGATGAAGCGCTCATTTTTGGAAAGAAAATAATACGTGCTTCATATCGTAAAGCTGCAAAAAGACAACTGTTAGAAAAAGCACATATTTTAAATAAACCTCAATCCGTTATAGATGCTATAAATTTATCTTTTAGTAAGTAAAACATAAAACAGTATATATATTTTAGAGGTGATAAAAATCGAAGATACTACCCATAGCTGCTTCGTGAAGAGCTTCTAAGAATGTTGGATGAGCATGGATTGTATGCGCTAGTGCATCAAGGGTTAGATTTTGCGAGATAGCAAGTGTGGGCTCCCCTATCAATTCACCGGCATGTGGGGCAATCATAGAGGCTCCAAATAAGCGCTTAGTTTTTTTACAGACAAGGTATTTAACAAAACATGGGTCTTTACCACCAATTGCAACATAGCGAGAGTTTGCCGCTAAAGGAAACTTCACTACTTTATAATCTACACCTTTTGCTTTAAGATCTTTTTCTGAGGCGCCTACTGAGGCCACCTCTGGAGATGTATATATCACACCAGGAACAGCTCCATATTTCATAGTGCTTTTCTTTCCAAGGATATGATCGATCGCAACTGTTGCTTCATGAGAGCCTTTGTGAGCAAGCATTGCCCCACCAATAACATCCCCTACAGCGTAGATATTTGAGTTTGATGTTTTAAAGATCCCATCAACTTCTACAAATCCCTGATTTGAAACTCTCACACCTGCTTTTTCTAGTCCAAGCCCATCGGTAAAGGGTTTTCGACCGATAGAAACTAAGGCATGATCCCCAGAAAATTCTTTGATTCCCTCTTTTGTTTCTACTTGAAGAATGACACCATCTGCTTTAACTGATCCGGAAATAACTTTTGAGTTTAAGTTAAATTTAAGGCCTTGTTTTTCTAGGATGCGCATAAATACAGAAGATATATCATCGTCATATTCAGGTGTAATGCGATTTAAAAATTCTATCACTTCAATTTCTACACCAAGCCTACTATAAAATGACCCAAGCTCCAAGCCAATCACGCCTGCTCCCACAACAAGGAGTTTTTTTGGAAGGTTTGGTAGAGATAAAGCTTCTGTAGATGAGATCACTTTGCTTCCATCAAAGTTAAGTCCTGGAAGAGGTGTAGGAGTAGAACCTGTTGCGATGATAAAGTTCTTAGCAGTTACTTTTCGATCACCAACTTGAAGAGTCTCTTTATCAATAAAGGTTCCAAATCCCGACAGGGTTTCTATTTTGTTTTTTTTAAATAAATAACCAATGCCAGTTGTCAGTTTTTTAACTATTTCATCTTTTCTTTTGATCATTGTGGGAAAGTCAATTTCTACGTTAGGCTGAGATAACCCCCACTCTTTACCTTCTTCTTTAAAAGCTGCTAAAACTTCTGATGCATGCAGTAGAGCTTTTGAAGGAATACATCCTACATTTAAACATGTACCACCTAATTCATTCTCTACAACAACACAAGCTGTCTTAAGACCTCTTTGAGCAGCATGAATTGCACCCACATAACCCGCTGGTCCACTTCCAATAATCACTATATCAAAATCAGCCATCAATCTCCTAAAATAAACAAAGCAGGATCTTCAATCAATTCTTTAATTCGCACTAAAAACTGCACTGAATCCTTCCCATCGATAATTCTATGATCATAGCTAAGTGCTAAATACATAATTGGACGAACCTCAACCTTTCCATCTACTACAACCGCCCTTTCAACGATGTTATGTAAACCAAGAATAGCGCTCTGTGGAGGATTTAGTATTGGCGTTGATAACATTGACCCAAACACCCCTCCATTTGTAATTGTAAAGGTACCGCCTGACATATCACTTATCTGCAATTTTCCATCTCGTCCTTTCAAAGCAAGGTCTGTCATCGCTTTGCTCATTTGCGCCATACTCATTTGATCAATCTTCTTAATCACTGGAACAACTAACCCCTTCTTAGTGCTTACAGCAATCCCCATGTGTACATTGTTATTGTATACGATTTCATTCCCATCAATATAAGCATTCACTTCATCAAATTCCATTAAAGCTTGCGTTGCTGCCTTCATAAAAAATGGCATAAAAGTAAGCTTCACTCCATGCTTTTTTAAAAAACCATCTTTTTTAGCCCCTCGAATCCTCATTACAGCAGACATATCCACTTCATTAAACGTTGTAAGCATTGCTGTTTCATTTTTCACCTGAACAAGCTTCTTTGCAATCACTGAACGGATTTTAGGCATCTTCTTTCTATAGGAATCTTGAGGAGTTTCTGATTTTACCTCTTCAACAACTTTAGGAGTCTTTATTTCAACTTCTTGTTGAACGTTTGAAATATGCTCATCCAAAAATTCTCTTATACCACCTTTAAATGATACGGGAGTTTCTTCTTTTTTAGGCTCTTTTTTCTGGACAGGTTCTTTTACTTGCTTTACCTCTTCGCCTTTTCCTTCAGTATCAATGATAGCAAACGTCTCACCAACAGCTAGAGTATCACCTTCTTTTTTTGTATACGTGATCACACCTGAAACAGGAGCAGGAACTTCTACAGAGGCTTTGTCGGATTCTAATTCACATAATGACGCATCTTCTTTTACAAATGCTCCCGAAGGCGCAATAAGTGTTCCTAAAGTTACTTCGGTAACAGATTCACCTACGGAAGGAACTTTCACTTCTTCTTTTGCCATTATCCCTCTATTGCCTTTTTAATGATTCTTGCTTGGTTATATTTAAACACTGATGAAAATCCTGTTGCGGTTGACTCAAGCCTTATGCCCCCTACATACTGTAAACCATCTTTTTTATCTATAATCTCTAATAAATAATCTCTCACAAAGGAATAAGCTCCTTGATTCATTGCCTCTTCTTGCACATAGACAAAGCTTTCTGCTTGAGGAAATTTATTTACAACTTCTTTTATTTGCTTTTCAGGAAATGGATAAAGTTGCTCTAACCTAATAATTGCACAGGATTGATTAGGATCTGCTTTTTCTAATTCTAAAGAGATCTTTCCACTACAAAAAATCACTCTTTTTTCATCGCCCTTACCTCTTACGAGCACAGGCTCTAACTTTCCTTTTAATAACTCACTTGCTTTAGAACCTGGATGCCTCAATAAACTTTTTGGAGTAAATACAATCAAAGGAATTTTATCTTCACATAAAGCTTGCGCTCTAATTAAATGAAATATCTGTCCTGGTGTTGTCGGGTAAAAGACCCTTAAATTCTTTCGCCCTGCAAGCTGTAAAAATCTTTCGATGCGTGCACTACTATGCTCTGATCCCATTCCCTCCATCCCATGCGGTAAATAAAGAACTAAAGATGAATCCATCTGCCATTTTGATCGTGTAGAAGTAATATATTGATCTACAATGATTGTCGCACCATTATAAAAATCTCCAAATTGCGCTTCCCAAATTGTGAGTGTTTCTTTAGTTTTTATACTATAACCGTAATCAAAACCCATTACTCCATATTCTGATAGTGGAGAGTTAAAAACCGAAAAAGCCCCTTCTTTTATTTTATCTAAAGGATTAAATGGTTTTTCATCATGCTCTTGATCTACATAAATACTATGTCTATGTGAAAAAGTTCCTCTTCGTGAATCTTGTCCTGAAAGTCTTACTTTTTTACCCTCTTTTAGTAAAGATCCATAGGCCATTAACTCTGCACATCCCCAATCAACTAAATAGTCATCACTGTTAGAAAGGGCTTTATATCTTGATTCTATGATCTTTTTGACCTTCGGGTGAATATTTACTTCTTGTGGAACAACACCTATCACCTCTTTTACCTCATCAAAAATCTTTTGAGAAACTTTTGTTTCTATTTCTGGATATGCTTGAAGTTCACTTTCTAAAGAGTTATCTATTGCAACTAAATCCTCTATAGGTTTTTTACCACCTTCTTTTATACCCTCTAATCCAGAAGTAAGACTTGCTCTTACTTGGCTTTCAAAGGCTTCTATTTCAGCTTCTGAAATTAATCCCTTTTTTATATTTTGAGATTTTAATTCAGTGTATAAATCAGTAGATGAACGAATGATCTTATAGAGTTTTGGGTTGGTGAAAATTGGTTCATCACCTTCATTATGACCATAAAGTCTATGGCAGTTATAGTGGATAAAAATGTCAGAATCAAATTTATCTCGGTATTTAACAGCAATTTTTGAAACAGCGATAACATCAGCGATATTACCCGCATCAACATGTAATACAGGACTAGAAAAGACTTTTGCAACATCTGTAGGATATAAAGTTGAGCGAGAATCTCTTGGATCTGTTGTAAATCCAATATGATTATCAATGACTACATGAATTGTCCCGCCTGTTTTGTAACCATCTAAATTATTAAATTGTATTGTCTCGTAAACAACACCCTGTCCAGAAACAGCAGCATCTCCATGAACAACTATTCCCAAAGCTTTATCTAAACCATCATCAAGACGTGCTCTAATCATTCCTGGTAAAACAGCATCTACAGCTTCTAAATGACTTGGATTTGCAGCCATTTCCAGATAAATTTCTTTATCTGAATATGTCTTTACTTTGTTTTTATAGCCGTTGTGATATTTAACATCCCCTAAACCTGGTTTTTCAGGGAAACGATCTGTTTTAAACTCTTCGAAAAGCTCCCCATAAGGCTTTTCCATAATATGGCATAATGTATTTACACGGCCCCTATGAGACATTCCAATATAACCTTCTTTAAACCCAAGTTTTGAGGCTTCATCTATTACTGATTTTAAAAGAGTTAATACACTTTCTCCCCCTTCAACAGAGAATCTTTTTGCTCCTAAAAACTTTTTCTGAAGAAAGTCTTCTAAAAGTTTTGCTTTTCCCACCTCTTTTAAACCATTAATAATCTCATCTTTAGAGACATGTCTTTGAGTTACCTCTTGATGAAGAAAGTCTTCTTTTTCCTTATTACTTGTGATAAATTCAATACCAATTCCCTCACAGTAAATAGACTTCAATTCTTCTATAAATTCAGAAAGAGGCATTTGATCTTTCTTAAACCCTGGAGTAAGAATGACTTTTGTTAAATCTTCTTTTGTAAGAGATAAATCCTTAAAGAATCGCTCTAAATCAAAAACTTTTTTTCCAAACAAAGAATTTGTCTTAGCATATAGATGACCAAATTTTTTGAAATAATCTATAACTCGTTGTGTATCTGTAGATTGATTTGAGGTTGGTGTTTCTTGATTTAATTCCATTCCTTGAAAAAAATATAACCACTGAGCTGGAAGATCTTTATCCTGCTTTTGGAAGCGCTCATACATCTCATAGATATATCCCTGATTTTCAAAATGTAAAAACTCATTTTCCTGCATAAAACTTAGATTACCCCTCTGTAGCTCACCTTAGTGATTTAAAGATTCCTTTCAATAACAAAATTCTCTTGCTATGGAGATCTAAAATAGCTATACTTTTGCTTCACAATAAAAAATTATTTTAACTACAAAACTGTTAAGAGAGAGTCTATGAAGAGTGAAAGATTAAAAAAGCTAGAGAAAGAGTTAGCCGAACTAAAGAAGTGGCTTGACTTAGACCTTGTTCCTAAGAAGGATAAGGAAAAACATACAGTGGAAATGCAGACTCTCCAAAATAAAATTGATGAAGAGAAAAAGCGTCTTGACTATCTAAAACCTAATAGTGATGTTGAAGATTTTGTCATGCCAAAGCGTGGTGCTGCAAAACAAGCCTACGAACCTCAATCTATGCCTGATATAGAGTTTGATAAAAATTCTGATAACTCCAATTTTGATATGGACAACTCAACTACCTTTGAAGCAGACCACACCACTTTATTTGATATAGAAATGGCTGGTGGAAAAGATCGAGCAACAGCAGAATTTGAAGCAGAAGATGATCCATTTAGTGATAAGAATAGATGGAAGAGAACAAAAGATCTTCCTGAAGATGACTTTGATGATGCGTGGTAAAAGCCTTTATATACACACACCCTTTTGTCGAAAAAAATGTCCTTATTGTCACTTTTATGTGATAAAGTTTGATGAAAATAGAATTGATCATTTTAGTGATTTAATCGTTAAAGAAATCCAAAACAAAGAATTTGAAAATTCCTTAAGATCAATCTATTTTGGTGGTGGTACTCCTTATTTATTGGGGCCTGAGAATATTTTTAAGATATTAAAACATTGCCCAAAAGCAACAGAAGTGACCTTAGAGGCCAACCCTGAAGATGTCACTTTTGAGTCAATGAAAGCTTTTAAAAAAGCAGGTATTAATAGAGTTAGTATTGGGATACAAAGTTTTGATGATGATCTTTTAAAGTTATTAGGACGTAATCATTCATCTCAAAAAGCTCGCCAAGCTATTTTAGATACAGTAAAAGCAGGGATTGATAATATCACAATAGATCTTATGTATGATGTCCCCACTCAAACAAGAGCTACTTTTCAAAAGACATTAGAGATCTGCAAGCAAATGCCGATCACACACCTTTCTTTATATAATCTCACGATTGAGCCATTTACCCCCTTTCATAAAAAGCAAAAGTCACTAGAAATTTTAAGACCCTCTTCAAGGGAAAGTACCGAGATGTTATCTGATGCAATTAATGCTTTAGAAGAGATGGGACTTAACCGTTATGAGATATCAGCTTTTGCAAAACCAGGATTTGAATCTTTACATAATACCGGTTATTGGGAGGGAATACCTTTTCATGGTGTAGGGCCTTCTGCTTTTAGTTATATAGATGGAGCACGCTTTCAAAATGTTTGTAATATGAAAAAATATGAAGACAAAGTTCTACAAGGTATTGATCCAAGAGATTTTTATGAGAAGTTAGAAGCACAAGCTGCTCAAAGAGAGCTTTTAATGACAGGGATTCGTATGGTTAAAGGTGTGGAAAAGTCTCGATTTAAAAAGGTTTTAAAGAGTAAAGATGAAGAGATTAAATCTCTTATTAACGACGGATTTTTAAAAGAGACTGAACAAAGGCTTCTTCTAACTAAAAAAGGTCAGCTCTTTTTTGATGATGTTGCTTGTGAATTAATCTAGCGACATTGAATTAAAAAGACAGCAGGGCGTTTTCTAAGCTCTGGCCATTTCATATTCTGCCAATTTTTTACAGAATCAGTAATCACTTCTTGAGTAGGTGCTCCAATATCTAAAGCAACAGATAGCATATCTCTTGAATCTAAAACTTCTATTAAATCCTGGAGGGTATATTCTGTTTTATAGGGAGTTTGAATATAGACCTGTAGATATTTATCTTTACGAATTTTTTTATCAATTTTTCGAGGCATATACCCGTAAAAAGTAAATCGTTGGGAATAAAGACCAGATAACATAATTGCTAAAAAAATACTTGATGGGCCAGCAACTGCTTCAACATCAACATTCTCTTTTTTTGCTAAAAGGACTAAACGAGCACCTGGATCGGCTATACAAGGAAGACCGCAATCTGAAACAAGGCCCCACCTCTCACCTTTTTTAAGGAAATTGATATGATTAGAGAAATCATCAGTGTGTTTATCAACAATTTCCATTGGTTTATCTCTTAAGCGCTCAAAATCAAAATTTTTAAAAAATTTTCGTATTTCCTTAGGAGTTTCAACAAAAAAGCCGTCTAAGGAATATAAAAGATTTTCTAAACCGGCAGGGATATTCATTGATATATCACCGGCTTCGGAAAGTAAATTTGGTAAAAGATATAAAGTCATGCAAAGAGGTTAACATAACCATGAATTTATCTCTTTAAAAAAGCACTTTGATTTATAGAAGAACGTGTAAAAGCCCTTATAAGCTCCAAAGAAAGGAGGTTAAAGATAGCTGTAGCAGTAATAGATGATTGCTTAGCGCGTCTTTCTGCTCTAAAAGCTATCATAAGGATTTCTTTGAAAAAAGAATCACCCATTGATTTGGCTTTTTGTTTATATTTTTTTTCTTGCCAAGGTGGTAATTTCACTTCTTCATGAGAAAGTATTTTTAGCCCTAAATATGCCTGAAATCTAAAGGAACCGATAATTTGTAAAAGATTGGAAATCCCATCTAAAGTAAAGTTTGGAAAAAAGACCCCTTTCCAAACAACCTCTTCGGAGACTTTAAAGAGATTTTCTTCAGGTAAAGGTTTAACAATAGCATCAATATCTGTATCTTCAATCTTAGACTTACCTTTGGCATAAGCACGTAATTTATTAAGCTCTGTATGGAAGAGTTGTAGATTATTATGAACACGCTCAACAAAACGATAAGCTGTCGGTTGAGAGATTGTAACACCATCTTTATGAATTGTATAAACAACTTCTTTAACCAATCGGTTTTTACGATCCCAAGGTTTTTCAGCAGTCAATCTTAAGATACTACCACACCTTTTAAACCGTTCTTCTAATGATTTAGAGCTAGTTTTTTTAAAGAAAAAACAAATACTTCCTTCTTGCTTAAAAATCTCATCCCATTGCTCACCGCTATAACTTGAGCAATCTAAAACGATCATTATCTTCTTTCCCCCAAATAAAGAAGGCTGCATAATCTCATTCATTAAGTCCGCAAAAGTTCTCTCTTCATCAAAAAAGAAACACTCCCCTACATTTGAATTTTTAATTCGACTTATCAGATGCGCTTGGTCTTTATCATCAGCAAGCAGTAAATTCTTAGCTTTTACTTCCTTAAAAAAGTCCTGTTCATTTGTGTATTCCATATTATTCCATTGTATCAAACAAGTTTGAGCGTGTCAAACTCAAGTAGGAGCTTTGCCCCACTAAAGAGACAAAGTCCTTCTAAAAAACCCAAAGTTGATTTTTTAGGTAGGTTGTAGTTGTTTTTTCCAACCAAATTCACTATAGATCATCTTAGAATTTATCATTTGAATAGCTTCTTTTATGTAACCAATAATATTTGTTGGTAATACATCAATAGAGTGAAATTCTAATCCACCACACTTTTCAGGTTCATTATTATTAATTTCTCCTTGCCAATTGGAACACTTGATAAATATATCAATATTTTCTCGATCTGTTCTTCTATGCATAGTATGCACCACTTGAAGATCGCTTTCTTTAACATCTATATTAATTTCTTCTTTTGCTTCGCGAATCATTGCATATAGTGCAGATTCTTCCTCTTCTTGATGCCCTGAAACAAGGGACCACTTATTATCTTCATAACCAGTGTTTTCCCTTAGTGATAAAAGAAGCTTACCTTCCTTCATTAACAATAGATAAACATTCACATTAGCTTTTGATTTCATATTACCTCCGAGTGAAATAAATTGGTGATATCATACTTAGTATGATCTATATTGTAAAATCTTTTGAAAGATTATTTTAAGGGTAATCATAACATAAACTTCGATCTTAAGTACTCTATTTCTAAACTTAGCTATTGAGTTAATCTGCAATTTAGTTAATTATTAACATTAAATTAACGTAAAGTTACAAGATAAGAGAACTTATGAAACCAACATCAATACAATCAAGCATGCTAATGCAACTACCTGATGACACATTAGACAATACATTTTCATTCTTAACAGAAGAAGAATTAACACAAATAATAAATGTTAATAAAATATTTTGCAAAAGGATCCAACAAATACCGAGACTACAATATAATTTAATCATACCACAAGCAAAAGCCGCAGCTGCAAACATTAAAACTAGAACCCCTAGTCAGGAAGCTGAGCAGTTCTCAGCTTTTGAGGAAATTGTAAAACTACAAGCAAGAGTTGGTGATATCGATGGAGCAAAAGCCACAGCTGCTACCATCCCTGACCCTTTTTATGAAAAAGAAGCTCTTATAGAAATTGCCAAAGCACAAGCAAGAGTTGGTGATATCGATGGAGCAAAAACTACAATTAAGACCATCTCTGATCCTTTTAAAAAAGCACAAGTTCTCGTAGAAATTGCAGAAATACAAGTAAAGGCTGGTGATTTCGATGGAGCAAAAACTACAATTGAGACCATCTCTGATCCTTTTAAAAAAGCACAAGTTCTCGTAGAAATTGCAGAAATACAAGTAAAGGCTGGTGATTTCGATGGAGCAAAAACTACAATTGAGACCATCTCTGATCCTTTT
>JAJACQ010000041.1 GCA_022601435.1 Chlamydiia bacterium | reverse complement strand
TACCCAGCCACTTCCAAATAAAGTTGTTGCAGCATCTGCAAACTTTTCTTTAAAAGAATCAAAGCTTCCAAAGCTTTTATTAATTAATTCCCCTAACTCGCCTTCTGGTTTAATGCCATTATTTTTTCCTAAAACCTCCCAAAAAATTGAGTGGTTATAAAATCCGCCACCATTATTTTGAATAGCAGGACGAAGATCTGTTAATAAAACTTCTTCAACAGATTTTGAAGTATCGTCTGATAATGCAGCCATTGCTTTTGTGTGATAAGCCTTATAGTGTTTAGAATAATGAACTTCCATTGTTTTTGCATCGAAAAACGGCTCGAGCGCATCAAAATCATATCCTAATTCTTTAAAATTCCAATCCATTTGATCTCCTTTTTTTCGATCAAGAGTATCATACTGAAATCTTTTTATCAATTTTTAGTGTCTCATCAAGATAACTTTTTAACCGACACCTTGTCATCAAACCCAAACAGTGAACCTCCATCGTAGTTGGTAAATCTTCATAGACTTCAAAAAAGGCATCAACAGCTACAGGAGATGTAAAAATGATTTCATCAAAATCCTTTAAATTGATCTTTGAATAAGGCGCCTCTTTTAAAAGATCATAAAGTATAACAACTTCATATCCAATTCCCTTTTCCACTAAATAGTGAATAAGCTTTGGCTTTGCCATTGCAGCCTGAGGAAGTAAAATTTTCGAATCTTCTAAATCAAATGTCTCTAATAATCTAATCACTCCTTCTTCTGTTTCATCAGAGCCTACATATCCTACATAAACACCTTCATTCTCAAGTGCCTTTAAAGTCGTTCTGCCAATTGCAAGCAAAAACACAGGATCAAGATGCTCTTTAGGTATATTTAACTCCTTCATAAAGAAAAAGAATGCCTGCACAGCATATTTTGAAGTAAATAAAATGTGTGTGTAACTAAAAATCTTTGAGAAGATCTCTTTAATTTCACTTGTTTGAAGACATCTCATCTCAAGTGAAATTAAAGGAAAGTGCAGTACGTTCGAGTCTTGTACATAACCTGTCGGATCAATCCCTGTATAAATAATTTTCTTTTCCATGCTTACAAAAATCCAATTGTTAAAATTTTGTTAACTACCTTAGCAAAGGAAAGATTTTATTTCAAAGTATATAGTTTCTTAAACCAGTAACTTCTGTATTGCTTCATCCACAAATGATACTTCTATAATTTCCAATCCCTCAAAATCTTCTATTTTTTTATTCCCCTTTGGAACGACAACCTTTTTAAATCCGTGCGACGCCACCTCTTTCAAGCGATTTTGAATCTTTTGTACATTACGGACCTCACCGCCTAGACCGACTTCCCCTATGACAACTATATCTGAATCGATCTTTTTATTTGTAAAAGAAGAAGCAATAGACAACGACAAAGCTAAATCAACAGCAGGGTCCTTCACTTTAATGCCGCCTGCAATAGATAAAAACACATCATAACTAGAAAAATGCATCCCCACCTTTTTTTCGAGCACAGCTAAAATAATTGCCAACCTGACAGGATCAAATCCTGAGGCCTTTCTTGTAGGAGTCATTGCATTTGTTGGTACAACCAACGATTCTATATCAATAAAAATAGGCCTTGAGCCTTCTAAAATTGTTCCAATAGCGCTTCCAGTCTGCGCGCTTTTTCTTTTTTCTAAAAAGATCATCGAGGGATTCTCTTCTTCTTTTAAACCTTCTTCATGCATGGAAAAAATCGCCATCTCTTCACTTTTTCCAAAACGATTCTTTTTTGATCGAAGCATTCTAATCTCTAAATCCCGATCACCCTCAAACTCTAAAACCGTATCTACTATATGCTCAAGTACTTTTGGACCTGCAACATCCCCACCTTTAGTTACATGACCCACAGCAAGTGTTGTGACGCTTAACTCTTTTGCAATCTTCATCAAAGAAATTGCTATTTCTTTTACCTGAGCCACCGATCCAGGGGGTGATGTAATCTCTTCTTTATGACAGATTTGAATAGAGTCCAAAATCATAAAATCTGGTTTTAATTCTTCAATTTGATGAACGATGCGTGAAAAGCTTGTTTCTTGGTAAAGATAAAGGTCTTTATGCTCTGCTTTCACCCTTTTTGCCCGCATAGCAGCTTGAGAAAGGGACTCTTCTCCAGTAACATATAAAACTTTTTTACCTCGATCTGCTAAGTTTTTAGCACATTGAATCATCAAGGTTGATTTTCCAATCCCCGGCTCGCCTCCGATTAAAGTAAAAGAACCCCTGACGATGCCTCCACCAAAAACTTTATCCACTTCTGTAAAACCAGAAGTAAATCTTTCCTCTGCTCCAATCTCTACTTCAAGAATTGAAATAGGCTTTTGGTTCGTCTGAGAAAAGCCAAATGATGATCTGGAACTAGAAGTCTTTGATTCTAAAAATTTTTCAATAGTATTCCAAGCTTTACACCCGCTACAATTTCCTGACCATTGACTTTGAGTATTTCCACACTCTTTACATAACCACTTAGTTTGCAACTTTGCCATCTCTTAACCTCATTTTTTAGAATCAGAATAAAACTTTAGAATTTAATTGAATAGAAAAAAGAATTGTAAATAAAAGATAAAGAGTTTATTTGTCTTTTATAGAGTTAATGATGGACTAATATGCAAAAAACGGTATTAATTACTAATGGCCGATTTTTCGGAACACTTGATCTTATTCGTAATTTATCAGAAAACGGAGTCAGAGTTATTGTTGCCGAAACCACTAAATTCCATTTATGTGCCTACTCAAATGCCAATGCCAAGAATTTTTTAATCCCTTCACCAAGAAAGTGCGAAGCCGGTTTTATTCAACGACTTTTAGAGATTATGAAAGAAGAACAAGTAGATCTATTTATTCCTGGATGGGAAGATGTTTTAATTGTATCAAAACATCTTGATCAATTCCCAAGCAATAAAGTATTTACATCTGATTTTGCATTAGTCAACTCCCTACACAACAAGTGGGAGTTTTCTAAACTTTTAACACGACTTGGCTATTCAACGCCTACTACTTTTATTATCAATTCTCAAAAGGATTTACAAAACATACCTTTTTCTTCCTTTTATCTTAAATATTGTTATTCAAGAGCCTCAAATGGTACAATTTTCATAAAGGATAAAAGTAAAATTCCAAAAATCGATTTTGATGAATCTTCACCTATTATTGCTCAAGAACCCATCTTTGGAAATCAATACTCAACTTATTCAATCTGTCATAACGGAAAAGTCACTGCTCATGCAACATATCCATATAACTACCTAAAATGCGATCCATCTAAATCTAGAACTGGCTATTGTCTTTCGTTTGAGGAAGTTGAGCATGTTGGAATTTATAAATTCGTAGAAGATTTTGTGGATAAAACTAAATTCACAGGATCTATTGCATTTGATATCTTCGAAGACGACGGGGTACTAAAAATACTAGAATGTAATCCTAGATTAACAGCAGGAGTATCTTTAGTCTCACAACAAAATAATTTAGCAAGCGCTTACTTTAATGAAGTTGACAGACCCCTTTTTCCAAAGAAAGAAACACAAGTTCAATATGCTATTGCATCAATTTTATACCGCACAGTCCCCTCAATTAAAAACGGGTCTATTAAACCATTTATTTTAACAACATTTAAAGCAAAAGATATAGTTTATCATTCAAAAGATTTAAAGCCCTTTTTCTTTCAACCTATCCTTGGCATTTACCTTTTATATATCCAAATTCGCTTTAAAAAGCCCCTCATCTCAGCCTTCTCTCATGATCTTGATTATGAAGGTGAATACTAGAAATTCACTTTACCTTTAAAAGGTTTTTTTTTATAATTTCTTCATGAAAAAAATCTTAATTCTTTTGTTTATTGCTTCTTCTCTTTTCTCTATTTATGTCGAGAATTATAACAACCTCCAAAAGCATATAGATTTAGCATGGCATCATGACTTTGATAGTGTCGGGTATATTAAAAACAAATTTGGCGAATACGCTACAGGAACACTTATTCATCCAAATATAGCTATCACTGCGGCTCACCTTTTTTGTCATACTCAAAAAGCGATCTTTAATATAAAAATAAACGGCAAGCACATTAAAGTTAAAGGACGATCTATTTGTCATCCTCAATTTACATTTCCTAATAAAAAAGGTCTTAAAGTAAATCAATGCCTTTATGATATTGCTTTATTTATTTTAGAAGAACCAATTGATTTGCCATCCTTCCCTAAAATCGAAGAAAAACTTCTCAATTTAGAAGACCAATTTCATGCTGTCGGATACGGTAAGTGGAAGCGCATCTGTTCATTGTCTCTTATGAATAAAAAAATTGCAGGGAAAACATTTGTGATTAAAAGGGATAAAAAGTTTGTACTTGCAGAAACAGAAAACTCAAAAAACATTGATATGTTTGTCACTGCGAAAAAAGGAGATAGCGGCTCTCCGCTACTAAGTTTTGAACAAAATCCAACTATACTTGGAGTTCTCACAGGAAATTATAATTCCAAAAAACTACAGAAAAACTACAAATTATATTTAAACCCCTATTTCCATATTGATTGGATCAAAAAAACTATTGAGGAAAACACTGTATGAGCACTATTTTAGAAACCGATCAAGATCAAATGCTATTTCCATGGATTTCTAAGAAAAAAGCTGAAGTTATAAAATCTCAAAATCTTAAACAAAGTGATTTGATTAATCTGGGCATTGGTGATGTTTGTCACCCACTTCCTGAGTGCATTATAAAAGCCTTGCATAAAGGTATTGATAAAATGGGAAAAGAGGCTATTGGTTACGGCCCTGAACAAGGACGTCTTGATCTGCGATCAAAGATAAGCACAGTTATTTATGAAAATAGATTTTCCGAGGATGAAATTTTTATTACCGAAGGAATCGCAAATTCTTTATCTATTTTAATGAGTATATTCAAAGAAGGAAGCACTATTGGAGTTTTATCTCCTACCTATCCTGTTTATAAATCGCTTTTAAGCACTTGTGGCATGAGTATTGTTGAGATCCCTGCTGATCAAGAATTAAATTTTTCACCTCCAAATCAAAAATTAGATGGGATGATCATTTGCTCTCCAAACAATCCTACAGGAAAGGCTTTTTCTAAAAATCAACTTGAGGCATGGGTACAGTGGGCAAAACAAAATAACACTTTAATCTTATTTGATGGTGCTTATGAAGCTTTTATTCAGGATCCAAAGTTCCCTCGATCTATTTATGAGATTAAAGAGGCTCAAGAGTGTTGTATTGAGATAAGAAGCTTTTCTAAATCTATAGGTTTTACTGGATTAAGACTTGGATACTTTGTATTTCCAAAGACACTTAAATGGAAAGGCTTTTCACTTGCTCAATGTAAAAATTTAATCAGCGCAAAAACAAATGGGGTTTCTTACCTCATTCAAGAAGGTGGCCTAGCTGCTTTATCTGTTGAAGGTTTAAGAGCCTCAAAACAACTTACTAACTCCTATATGGAAATGACAGAAAAATTAAAGGATCATTTAATCTCTTCAGGCGAAACTGTGATTGGCGGAGACCATGCCCCCTATTTATTTTGGCATGTGGGCGGCTCTTCTAAAGAAAAGTTTTTACACTACTTAGAGTCTAGACTTTTAGTCACAGTTCCAGGAGTTGGATTTGGAATGGAAGGCTTTTTAAGGCTCTCTGGGTTTATTAATGAGGACATTTTAAATAAAGCTTTAAAATGCTTGTCGTTAGACATAAATGTAACAAAGTGATAAACTAACAAACCATTTATTACGGGATAAATTTATTATGACATATGAAATTTCTGCAAGTCTTCTTATAGAGATCAAAAAAACTGGAAAAGTAGTCTTTGCAGACTTCATCACAGAAACACAAATTCAAATTTTATCTCATCATGCAGATGAGCGTGATAGCTTTCAAATTTGCCCTTTAACAAAAAAAATTCTTGCTAACAGAGCTCTTGGTAAGCTTATCTATGAAATTATAGAGGAAAAACCGATTAAGCTTGTGATGTCAAAAAAAGTTCATAAAGGTGAAGTTTTTTCTATAAAAGACATTTCTATAGAAACTGTTTATATCGGAGTCTTTTTTCCATTTGATGGATCTGGGACTATGTTTTTCATGCCTGATCATTTACCTGATTTTGAAACAGATGGGCTAGTTGCTCTATACGGAGATGCTCGCGCTCGCTATATGCAGAAAGAGCACGATCCTGACATGGGCTATTTAATTACAAAAGGGTATGCCGGAGGAGATAAACTCAAATCTTCTGAGTATCCATTAATTTACAAATAAGGAGTTAATTAATGAACCTTAAGCTGCGCACTTCAAATACTGATCCCCGAGCAATTAATCGCACTCTTTTTTATAAGCCCTTTAATCCCAAAGTTAACTTAGCTATTGAAGATCCTCTTTTACTCGTATCAAACGAAGCTGTTCAACAAGAAGGACTTTCTTGTACCCGCACTTTTGCTAGTAATTCCCCCCTCTCACAAAAGGCCGCTGAATTTCTAAACCAAAAAAAAACACTAGAAACTCTTTATAGTAAAAAAACCCATGTAGAAAATACACTGATTCTATCTCATCAAGAAGATGTTCTTTCTTCGTTAGAAAATAGTTTTTTATCATCTCAAGTGTTTTTAGTACCTGATACGATTACTTCACCAATTTCACAATCCAAAACCATTTATTTTTCATATGACAATCTTTTTTCTATCATTGACATCATCAATAATAAAAATCTTGATCATACACCTATCTTATATCTACCAAAAATTTGCCCCACTCATGGAAGAATCGACTATAAGCAAATTGAAACCTTAAAACAATCAATCGATATCTTTTTAATCGTAGAGGATCACTACACATTTGGCTTAGAAGGCCTTACTGGAGTTGGTACAAAAAGAGAATCTTCACTAATTAATTTAAATATCACCCATATCCCTAAAAATTTTGGCAAGATGCTCACTTTAATTTCTGGAGATATAAATCTTTTAGATCGATTACTCGAGTATAGTTTTTCTAAATCAGCTCTTTTTCCACCTGCTGCTTATATTGGAATGTTTTCTAAGGCTTTAACCCTTCTAGATTCATTAAAAATTCAAAGAGATAATATTGATTCTTTTGCACAAAAAGTAGAAAAAACGTTTCCTAATCAATGTAAGGTTTATAAACCATTGATTATTTTTACGTTTAACTCAAATGATGAGAAAGAGCACTTTTATAAATCACTCGTTGATAATGGGTTTTTACTTCCTTCCAGCTTTTCTAGTAATGAAGCAAAACTTATCTTCTTTATCAATCATGAGCTTGATGAAACATGCATTCATCATTTCCAAAAAGCTTTTGATTCTTTCCCTAAACAAGTAATCTGCGAAAGTATCTAACTTTTAAACCAATACTAATTATCTTTAGATCTTTTAGTAAAAATCACTTGTAGTTTTTTTCGTTTTTCATCTTATAGTATAATTATAATAATATACGCGCGTTAATTATGATTTTATTAAAAAGCTTAGTGTTGTCGTTAGTGGCATTGTCTCTATATGCAGCCACCGAAGGTGGTGTTGATATTTATGTCTCTACACCAAATTCTGAGTTCTACCAAGACGAAGATATTCGTATTGGGAGTTACTTTACGCCCAATAACCAATCCTATCCCCTTACACCAGACGAAATAAAAAAGATCGCCACAGAAAAACCTATTTTTTCCTCACAAGAAGCTTTTGCTATCTTGCATAAAAACAGTAGTTTATTCGGAAATGTACCAAGAGGTAAACTCTTAACTCTTAACTTTACCATCCCAGAAAGTAACTCAAAAAAAGACATTCAAATTTCATTCTCAGAAAAAAACTCTAAAACTTTTGTACTGTTACCTTTAAGTGATAAAGACAAATCAATCCCTATTGAAGTATATCTTATTGATACCTCCAAACCAGCTCAATTTCAAAAAGTTATCCAAGTAAAGTTTGATGAAAAATATCCTATAGAGCGATTAGAAGGCAAAAGTCTTTTTGTCATCATACCAATGAAAAAAAGGGTATCAGGTGACACTGTCAATTTTAATCACTACACCCTTCCTATGGAGGTGAACTATCATGCTCCGTAAAGTTTTCTACACCTTATTTTTTCTATCCGCTATCTATCTTCATTCTGCTGTAGACGGTATCGAGGCAGATTTTACCGTAAATATTGTCTATTCAGAAAGTGGAACAATTTCAATTGTTACAAATAAAACTGTTCTTCAAAAAGAATTTTCTCAAGAACAAGTTCAACAACATATCAATGATCGACCTAAAGATGTGTTGGTAGGTGGCTTTATTATTACGGTAACTGCCACTTCTTCAACTCTGTATAATGTAATCTCTTATGCAGCTGCAGCCTTTGTAGATGACATCAATCAATTTAGAGGTCTTGTTGAATCCTCTGGAAGGGCGTGTAAATTCTCTATCTTCGGAAATAAAACCCCAACAGGAGCTTCTCAAGGAACTGAAATGTTTAATGATTCAGTTATTATTACAAATACAGCTGACCCTTCCCTTCTGACAAGAACATTAGGGGTCAATGTCTATGTTCTGTCTTCTCAATTTGCTGATATATTTGCCTCCACTTGCTTTTTACCTTTTCAAATTAGAGTGGAGACAATTTAATTATGAAAAAATACTTTTTTTTGATCCCTTTCTTTCTCTTCTTCTTAAATTGCCATGCCATTAATCCTGCAAACCAATGTGTTGTGGTATTATATAGAGACCCTGCCAGTTCTGTTATCATGAATGCCTATAGCGTTACACAGTCTGTTAACTTTAATCAATCCCAACTTCTTATTGGATCAGGTTCAAATAAAATGTGTCTTGGAGAGTTATATATTGTTCTTTATAGCACTACCAACCTCATTCCTCACACTCTTGAGCTTACATCTTCAACTTATGACAGCTCGAATCAATCTTATGTTGCTTATAATAGTACTAATAAATTAAAAATAGGTGTTTATCGCGACTTTAATAATGCAGGCACTCAAACAGGGTTTACTCTTATAGAACCTACCACAAACCCCATAGTGTTACGAACAAGTAATAATACCATTCAAGAAACCCATTTACTGCGATTTTGTATTTTACAGGATCCTATAAATAACTTTGTAAATGGTACCTACACAGCTTCATTTACCCTTTTCTTTTATACTCCGTAAAAAAACAGGGATTGTAATTCCTTCTGACTTCAAATACATAAAAAAAATTTTTAATTGGCAAGTTATCCTCTAATTGTGTATTGGGAAGTTATAAAACTATTTTATAAACCTCAGGAGGAAAAATGAGAAATAAAATGCTGATGATGCTATTTTGCGTAGCATCTTTTGTAGGTTTTACACATGTAAAACTAGAAGCGGTCTCAACAATGCCAAGTTTGCTAGCGATTAACTTGTATCGCGGATCAACAAACGGTGTAACATTAAGTACAAACACACTATCAATGAGCGTTGACGTAGATATCTCTACTCAAGCTTCAGAAACTGAATCTCAGTTGATTGGTTTTATTGAATTTAATGCTACAAAAACTACAACTAACCCTGCTCCGCTTGTTATCACTCAGCTTTCATTAGGTGATGCTTTAAACATGCCTGCAAATGCTAACTGGCCAGTATATAAATCAGGTGCATCTGGTAATACAGATGAAAGTGATGCTTTAACAGGCCCTTGGCTTGCTATGCGTATCCAATCTAATATTGATCCAACATCTACAACTTCATATGTTGTACAAGCTTTTGCAGATACTGCAGTTGTCAATGTAGCCGGCCTTTTAAATGCCAACTTAACAGCTGTTACAACAGGCACATATGCTAACCAAATGGGTATTTTAAGATTCCTCGTAACAGATGATCCTAATAACTCATTAGAATCTGGAACGTATGCTGCTTACTATACATTTACGATTGCGGCACCTTAATTTTTAAGATATTTTAATCTAAAAAGCCTGGAAATTTTTCCAGGCTTTTTTTTACATATAAAACTGATTGTTCAATCAAACTACAAACACATACTGCAGTAAGTTTTTTTCTTTACAGATAAAATTATTCTTTACATAGTAAAAAGATGTGGCGCATAATTTTTATTATACTTCTTTTTTCTAAGATCTCTTCAGAAGATCAATCTGTTACAGTTGATGGTACTGTTGACACCTCTCGATTTGTGATGCTGTCAGAAAATACATTGTCGGCACTCGGAGATGATGTACTAGATACAGGGTCTGGAGAACACCTTATCGGAAGCATTGAGATTATCACCTTCAACAATGTAGATACCGGCACTGTTTACATTCAAAACCTAGAGTACAAAGATGATTTGTTTATGAGTGTTGGAGAATTAGATACAGACAATCAAATTCTTTTACGTGTTAAATCGAATCGAGAAGAAGATGGCTCTATTGCATCTCCCTATAGAACAATAACCCCTGCTGACCCTGCTGTCATTCGAGATCCTGACACAACCGGAACTCCTTTAAATGAAAAGACAATTCTAGAATTTTACGCTCTTGATAGTACTAGTAATGTTTTAGCCTCTGTTGCTTATGAAGCACATTTCACACTGGTTTGGGGCGATTAACAATTTAAATGCTTCAAGTTTCTAAAGTAAAAAATAATGTGGTTCGATAATTTCCTGCCGCGACATCTGAAAAATCATCTCCTGCGGCATTTACCGTTATTTCATGAGTTTCATTAATAGAACCTTCACCGGTTGTAATTTCTCTTAATATACCATTTACAACAAGCTCTCTGGGAGGAGTAGCATTTGTTCCATCAGTATTTTTATCATCTGTCACATACAAATCAATTATAATAGGATCTGCATCTGTATTATTCCATACAGAATCAATGTTCTGAATTTGCATGATCGTTCCGTCAAACACCGTCGATTGAATTCTAACAAAATTTGACGACCCTCGACTTGTTGAATCTATGATTACAACATTGAACTGCCCCATCTCTACAGGAAGACCCGAAGTCTCTTGAATATTAGAAAATGCATGCGCCATTGTTCTAAATGGATCACCAGTAGCTATGTCTTCTATCGTAATAGAAAAAACCTCTGTAGTATACATTACAAATTCACCTTCCAAAGAAAGCTCACCACATAAAAAAAAGAAGATAGATAACAATAGAAATAACTTTTGCATACTCACCACTTTGTAGAATTTTTTTTTTTTTTGAAAAGTAAAATTCATACTTCTTAAGAATTCCTTTTACTGATATCATTGATACAAAAAGGAGAAGATATGATTGATTTCCCAGAAAAACTATTCATTATTGGTAGCGATTCAGGAGTTGGAAAGACTCTTGTATCGGCAATTCTTACCCTCGGTCTTAAAGGTTCATATATAAAACCTATCCAATGCGGAGTTGCTCCTTGTACAGATACCGAATGGGTTCATGACATGACAGGACTTCATAAAGATCACTTTTTAAAAGAAATCTATCGTTTTCCAGACACTCACGATCCAAATACACAACACACCGACATTAACATATCTCGCTTACTAAACGAAGAGCTTCCTAACATTCATGGCCACTTGATTATGGAAAGCACAGGTGGCGTGATGGTTCCTATCTACGGAGATTATTTTCAAGTCGACTACATCGCAGACTTAAAAATCCCTACCCTCCTAGTAATAGAAAATAAAAAAGGCGCCATTAACCAGGCACTTCTTTCATTAGATAAACTCAAAAGTAAAAATATTCCTCTCTTCGGTATCGTTCTAAACGGTCCCAAAGACGAAGTTATAAAAAGAAATATAGCCGATTACTGCCGCATAAAAAATATCTTTGAGCTAGAGCCTATCGAGCATATCACCGAAAAAGCCCTTATTGATGCATTCAATAACACTTTTACTCCCATTTTCCAAACCACTTAATAAAATCTGAATGTCTTTTTGACGATTTTTCATATTTAAATTTTACGAGCACATTCACACACGCTTTCCCTTTATTTTTTACGAAAAGTCATAATAAACTCATAATTACAAAATAAAACAAAAGAGATACATTTATACTTTATTTTTTGTGCGTGCACAAAAAATCAGCTTTGGGTTTCCAAAGGGACTATGTCCCTTTGGCGAGTCAAGAGCAGAGCTCTTGCGGGTGCAGGGCAGAGCCCTGCCTCACTAGAAGTTTGCCTTGTTGGCTTCATAGGTTGCGATGGTGGCGAGCATATCATTAATAAGAGAGGAGGACTGTGTAGAGAGATTGGGAAGCTCAGCATAGCCATTCCACTGAGTTGTTATTGCTGCGAGGGTACGATTATACTGAGAGATAATGGAAGCGCGATTGACCCTTATGATAACTTGATCAGCAATGCTGGGATCATAAAGAGCACTTGAGCCATCTAACATCCCATCCATCCAAATCACATTATTGTATAGATAATTCATCTGAGTTGTCTGTATGGAAGCATAATTTGTGAGTGTATCCTCAAAAGGTTGATTTAAATCAAGAGCCTGCATTTCAAAAAAGAAAAATAGCGAATAGATTCCTGGAGGTGCCTCTACCAATACAGAAGGATCTGTCCTTGATGGCGCGGCTGTTAGCTGGGAGAGATCAATCCTTACAGTAAAAGTATACGAAGTATTTGTAGCAGCTTTATTTACCTGCACAAGAACATTATCTATATCACTAGTTGTTAAAAAGACCCCATCAGAAGTCGATACCCAATGCTTCATATTCAATACATCTGAATATAATGCATGACCCCCTATCGATGGATTTGTTCCATAAGCATTATTAAACTGCTGCAATTGATAATAATGATCACTTCTTTGGTCGAGATTAAAAAACCATTGATAGGCCGTTGCATAAAAATTATACCCATTTGCCGACTGAGTATTTGCAAACGCTTTGACAGTAAAACTAATATCTACATTTTTAAGATTTGCAACCTCATCCTTTGTGTAGGTCTTTACAACCTTATCACTATCTATATAAGCAAATCCGGCATTTATATAGTTTTGATCAAAAGGATAAAAGGGAGGTGGCTGCAGCTGAAGTGTTACTGATCCGTCTGTTGCCTTCTCTACAAAAAAATACACAACACGATTAGCAAAATTATCAGACGAGTTAAACTGCTGCGCAGGGTTCTGTATAAGCGTTACCTCTGCAAATAATGATATAAAACAGAGACAAAACAGATATATCATACTTTGGCACTAGTACTTGTCATGATTTGCTCTATGACCTGATCCACTGTAAACCCAAAATCATTCTTTAGATCATCAATTGGCTCAGATTTTCCAAAGGTATCAATACTAATATTCAAACCATTGCGCCCTGTATAACGCTCCCAACCAAAAGATGTTCCCGCTTCAATACTTACAACTAAATCGCAATCTCCACCTACTACACTTTCTTGATAACCCTTTTCTTGTCGATGGAATATATCCATACACGGCATAGAGACTACTCGTACATTTTTCGAAAACTTATCTGAAGAAAGACTTTCGGCGACCTCTTTTGCCAAATGAAGCTCTGACCCTGTTCCTATAATAATCATATCTAATTTCCGAGAAGAATCTTCTTTTACAAGAACATAAGCACCTTTTGCTACAGTCTCATCAAAATCACGCTTTGTTTCTTGAAGTGTTGGAAGATTTTGTCTTGTAAATATCAATGCTGAAGGCCCGCTCGGCTTGTTCATCGCTACAAACCACGACCCTGCTACTTCATTAGCATCTCCAGGACGAAAAACATCTAACCCTGGCATTGCCCGCAGTGAGGCCAAATGCTCTACTGGTTGGTGCGTAGGCCCATCTTCACCTAAAAAAATTGAATCATGAGTAAAAACAAATAACGTCGGATGCTTTGATAATGATGCAAGCCTAATGGCATTTCTCATATAATCTGAAAAACAAAAGAAAGTTCCTATAAAAGGCCTTAGATGCAATGTTGACATTCCATTTGCAATCGCTGCCATTGAAAATTCACGAACACCATACTTGATATTTCTTCCAGAAAAATCACCCCTTTTGATAATTCCATAATCCTCAAGCTTTGTACAATCTGATCCAGATAAATCCGCTGATCCACCAATTAATGCCGGTACATGCTTTGCAATCAATTGAAGACAAGCAGCTGATGCTTTTCTTCCTGAAATCTTCTCATCAAAGGTAATGTTTGAAAGCGCTTCTTTAAACCCTTTTGGCATCTTATGATGCTTCATTTCCTTTAACTCTTTTGCAAGCTTAGGAAAATTCTTCTCATAAGAACCCATCATGTCATCAAAACGGATTTTATTCTTCTTCTGAATCTCTTCTCTCTCTTTAAAAAAGTCTTTTACACTCGCAGGTACATAGAATTTTTCTTCTGACATGCCAAGAGCGCGTTTTGTTTCTGTAATTTCTTCATCACCAAGCGGAGAACCATGTGCTTTATGAGTTCCTGCCTTATGAGGCGATCCAAATCCAATCACCGTATTACACACAACAAGCAAAGGTTTTTCCTGCTTATTACGTAAATTCATCAACGTCTCATACACTTCTTCAATATCATTTCCATTTTCAATCTCTACAACATCAAATCCATAAGATTTGTATCTCATGATATCATCATCACTACACGAATCAGAAAAGGCTCCATCTAAAGTTATATTATTGCGATCATATAAAAGAATAAAGTTATCTAAACATAAATGCCCTGCCAAAGAAGAGGCTTCATGAGACACCCCCTCCATCAAACAGCCATCCCCTGCTAAACAAACAACTTTATTATTAAATATATCAAAGCCATCCTGATTATACTTTGCAGCCATAACCTTTAACCCAAGCGCTATTCCCACAGCATTTGCAACTCCCTGCCCTAAAGGACCGGTTGTCACTTCAACACCTTCAGTATCTAATTTTTCTGGGTGACCAGGAGTGATAGAATCCTTCTGTCTAAAATTTTTCAAATCATCTAATGAGACTTTATAGCCCGCTAAATGAAGTGCCGAATATAAAAACATCGACCCATGACCTGCTGATAACACGAAATGATCTCGCCAAAGCGCATCCTCATCTTTTGGATTGTAGTTTAAAAACTCTCCCCAGAGAACGGCTCCTAATTCTGCACAACCAAGCGGTAGGCCCGGGTGACCAGAATTGGCCTTTTCAACCCCATCCATCGATAGGCCTCTAATAGTGTTAGCAACTTCTTCAAATACTTTTTTTTGATACTTATCTAGCATGATTTATGGTCTCTTCTTGCAATTCTTGCAAATTTGGTTTATAATGTATTCTATTTAAAACGTGGAAAAAATACTAATGAAAATACAAGAAATTAAAAAAAAGTTTCTCGAGTCCTTCGAAAAAAAGGGACATAAACTCTATCCTTCAGGATCAACACTTCCTCACAACGACCCTACCCTTCTCTTTGTCAATGCTGGAATGAATCAATTTAAAAGCTATTTTTTAGATGAAGAAAAAGCGCCCCATTCAAAAATGACAACTTCTCAAAAATGTATTCGAGTCGGAGGAAAACACAACGATCTTGATAATGTGGGTCATACAAGTCGACATCTTACTTTTTTTGAGATGCTTGGAAATTTTTCTTTCGGAGACTATTTTAAGAAAGAAGCTATCCAAATGGCTTTTGAGATTTCTTGTGATGTTTTAAAAATTGATCCAAAGCAGATTTTTGTTAGCGTTTACAAAGAAGATCTTGAGTCGTATGAGCTTTGGAAAGCCTTCCTTCCTGAATCTCAAATTTGCTTTATGGGAGAAGAAGATAATTATTGGTCAATGGGTGATACAGGCCCTTGTGGTCCCTGCTCAGAACTTTATTTTGATAAAGGTGATGCTTTTGGAGATTATTCATCCCCCGCGCACGATCCTGATGGCCATAGGTTTATTGAATATTGGAACTTAGTATTTATGGAGTTTAATAAATCCAAAGATGGCACCAAAACAAAGCTTCCAAAACCATGCATCGATACTGGAATGGGTCTTGAAAGAATCACAGCTCTTTTAAATGGTAAGGAATCGGTCTTTGAGACGAACATCTTTGAGGCACTCATACAAAGACTCTCAAAAATGACAAAAGTTCCTTACGCGGCAAATAAAGCTGCTTATCATGTCGTTTGTGATCACCTCAGAGCTTTGAGTTTTGCAATCGCAGATGGTGCTGCTCCTTCGAATGTCGATCGGGGCTATGTTTTAAGAAAGATCTTAAGACGAGCTACACGTTATGCAAGACAACTTTCCATCACAAAACCTTTCATGGCAGATCTTTTCCCCACCCTTTTAGAAGAAATGGGGGATGATTATCCTGAATTACATAAAAACAAACACAGAATTTGCGAGCTATTAACACTTGAAGAAGAGAGTTTTATCAAAACACTTTCTCGTGGTGGTAATATCTTAAATGCCATTATCGAAAAGTCGAAAACATCGGATCAAAAAGAAATTTCAGGAAAAGATGCGTTCACATTAAAAGATACCTATGGCTTTCCAATTGAAGAGATCTGTCTTCTTGCAAAAGATCACCATTTAGAAGTAAATCTAGATACCTATGAAATCTTAGAAAAAGAAGCGCGTGAAAAATCCAAGAAAGCTCATAAGTCGCACTCTCAAGAAGTTAAAGAGCAGATTTTTCCTGAGTTTGTAAAAAAGCACGGCTTCTCAGAGTTTTTACGTGAAAAGTCAGCACATCCAGAAGCAGCGATCACAGGAATTTTGCATAACGGCGCATTTGTAAATACATTAGAAAAAGGTCAGCACGGCGCTATCATATTAGATAAAACGCCTTTTTACGCAGAGATGGGTGGTCAGCGCGGAGATCTAGGAATTTTGAAGCATCATAAAGCTTCTTTTCATGTAGCCGATTGCAAAGCACCTTATCCGGGGGTTGTGATGCATGAAGGCGTCTTAAAAGAAGGCACACTTTTAGTTGGCGAGCCTATCCATGCAGAAATTGAAGTTAAGAAGCGCATTCATATAGAAAAGAATCATACAGCAACCCACATGCTTCACTACGCTTTAGAGCAAGTGTTGGGACCGCATATCAAACAAGCAGGATCTTATGTTTCAGAAAAATCTCTAAGGCTCGATTTCACGCATCATAAAAAACTCGAAGAAAATGAAATTGAAGCCCTTGAAAAGATGATTAATGATGCAATCTTTAGCGCCTATGAAGTAGAGATCGAAGAAATGAGCTATGAAGATGTAAAGAAAAACAAAGACATCAAACAGCTATTTGGAGAAAAGTATGGAGATACAGTAAGGCTTGTATCTGTGGGAGATTTTTCAAAGGAGCTCTGCGGTGGAACGCATGTAAAAAACACTTCAGAGATAGGGCTTTTCAAGATCGTCAAAGAAATGTCGATTGCAGGAGGGATTAGAAGGATAGAAGCAGTCACAGCATCAGAAGCTATGGCTTTTATTAATGAAAAGGAACATTTGCTAAAAGAGATGTGCAAAGTAATAGGCGCACCAGAAGCAAAGGCTCTAGAGTCTCTAAAGAAATTATCGACAGAGTACAAAGAAATAAAAAGCGAGTATAAAAAGCTTAAGAAAGAACAGATAGCAGCAATGACAGAGCACCTTCTCAACGAAAAGCAAGAGATCGACGGAATTCACTATATCACAAAAGAAGTGTCCATGGATTCAAAAGAGTTCGGAATCTTTGCTACAGAGCTTATAGGGAAATTAAAGAACGGACTTATAATACTTGCCAATAATCACCCATCCGCATGTCAGATACATATTCAAAAGACTAAATCAGCAACCTCCCTCCCTTCAGCAAAGAAGCTTCTCGACGAAATCCTCCCCCTCATCGAAGGTAGAGGCGGCGGATCAGAAACTTGTGCTCGCGGGTCTGCTGCAAAGCCACAAAATCTCACAAAGGCTCTTTCCCATATCGCAGCCTTATTGCAATAGGTCGGCAGGGCTCTGCCCTGCAACCCGCAAGAGCTCCGCTCTTGACTCGCCAAAGGAACAAAGTCCCTCTGGACTACCAGGTATGATTTTTGCGTATACGCAAAAATAAAAAACAAAGTCAGCACTTTTTCATCTCAGAATTCTTTCGCAATTATGGGGTTATTATGATTTCTCATAACAAGATGAAATAGAAAGCAGCGGGGGCTTAAGCCCCCACTCCCCCGGCAAAGGGCTAGGCCCTTTGCAAACCCAGGTGTGTATTTTTCCGTACACGCAAAAATAAAAAACAGGAGTGGCGATTTTTCACCTCAAAACTCTTACGTAATTATGAGGCTATTATGGTTTCTCATAACAAGGTGAAGCAGAGAGCAGATTGATGACACGGCGTGGGTAAGATGCTTTTAGTAGGTTTGCAGCTTTTGATGGGCTCATCCATTTATATGAGGTGTGTTCATCGCTCAAGGTGATGGTTTCTATTTGCTCAAGCTTACATTGATGGACAGCGAAAATCAAACCTACATCGCTTTGCGCAACGGGTATGCGGAAATTTACAAGGTCCATTAATAGAAATTTAATATTGGTTAAGTTTTGAAGGCCTGTTTCTTCAAACACTTCCCGTTTTAAGGCTTGTTCTAGAGTTTCGCCTTTGTGAATACGGCCGCCAGGTAAATCCCAAACTGTACCACATCTCTTATTCGGATGCTTTTCTAACACCAGAACTTCGCCAGAAGAGTTGGTTATAATTCCCTTTACGCCCAAGTGAAAATGATCTTCCATAAGCAGAGATTACCATAAACAAGCAATTTCTTACATTAAAGAAACAAGGCTTTAACATTTAAAAAAACAAAAGGTTCACTGGATTTATTTTAAAAAAAAAATTATTGAAAAAAGTTTAATTTTATGAGAGGATAATCATCAAAGTTCTTTATGTGAAAAAAATATGAAAAAGGCATTTTTATTTTTCTTGATTATTTATCAAGCAAATCTTTATTCAAATAAATTTGAAGTCATTCAACAAAGAGCATTCATCTTTTTTAAAAATGCTCGTGAAAATACTGTATCTGAAAAAGAAATGAAAACTTATATCATCAATTTTCACAAAGAAATTACCCAATTAGGCTATGATCTTCCATCACTAAAAGAAATGATTAATTATTTATCAAAAATTTCAGAATTTGAAAGAGTTTGCATTCCCCTTAGAAAAATGTTTCTACATCAAAATTTTAAAAAAAATTCAAAAGGGAATAAAAATTGGATTTTAGAGGAACCATTTCAGATTGATATATCAGATCGAAATTCATTAGGCTACTCAAAAAAGGAATTTGATACCTACATTCGACAAAAAGTAATAGAAAGCAAAGGTGAAGATAACTTTGATTGGACAGATGCCGCAATCGGAGGTTGTGAAATTCTAAGCGGTGCTTTATGTTGGTTATTACCAGGTGGTTTGGCTAAGGGGTTAAGTTTATTTTTATTAGGAGATGGATTTAATAAATTTTTCGGAAACGTCATAGAAAAAGGCAAATTAAATGAATATATACAAAAGTTCGAGGAGGAGATGAATGAATAGCTTGATTTTACTGTACATCTTTAAAAACTTTGTTACTTTTTCAATATTTGGATGTTCTACAGTCTATGGCGTCAAAACTTTTTCAAATGCAACAAATGAAAATATTCAAATTCTTAGTAAGCGCAATCTTACATTAGTTTCAATTATATTTTATATGTCAATTTTTGTTTTTTATAAAAATACGTATTTTTCAACCGCTTTATCAATATTCATTGGAGAGATCTTTTTTAGTGTATACTTAGGGATATTATGGACTTGGCTATTTTTAGTTGGAGCTAAATCTATCGGTAAACAACTTGAAAAGCCCAAATATGTAAAACTTTGGGCTTTTTTTAGTGTTCTTGCATTTACAATTTATTGCATTTCCAGATAATTTTTTTTTAACAAAAGGTTCATAGACAAGAATAACTATATGCAAAGAAGTCTTTTTCAAAGTCTTCAGTTTTACTAAAAAAAGTGCATTCATAGTTGTTATTTGCAGAAACTGTATAGACGGCATTACTATCCCAGAAAAAGGATTTTCCTAGCTGCATTGATTGATCTTTTGTATATGCCTTCAAGCTTGTAATCAAGGCTTCCAAAATAAACCTTGCTGCACCTCCGTTTGAAATTCCCAATGGCATATCAGAATATGGAAGCGGCCCTCCAGAAGTTGATGCACTAGTATAATCAAGCTTTGCATTAAACCCAATATTCAAATAGGAGGCTGCTTCTTCTTCAGACATTGCACCTGCTTGAGCTACTTGGTTGATCCACAACTCCAAATCCCATCCTTCGATCGGGGTTTGCCCCGCATTCAGATAGTATTGACCATTATAAAGCATCAAATTAATACCATTGAACATATCAGAAAGTTTACCTGCTTCAAAGAGAGGTTTTAATACAGATCCAAAAGGTCCCCAATAGTTAGTATCGCCCATCACCGTTAATGTCAGAGGATTTTCTCCCATTGCAATTTTCAAAGTCGTAAAAAACTCTGCCATCTGAGAAGGTTCACTTTGCTCACACACAGAGTTTAATTCTATATCAAAATCTAGTTGTCCTATCTTCATAGAAAAAGCCCAATCAACCAACGCCTTTGCTTGCTCTTTAGGCGATTGCGAAGAAAAATCAAATTTCCAATCAGAGGCTTGAGCACTCACCCCACCAAATGCCAAACCCGTAATCACGCCGTTTAAGTCAAATCTATCAATAATATATTCAAAGGTTGTTTTATCATTAATCATTGCGCCATCGACATTTTTATATAACATATAAAGCGCATCAGAAGTACTTAAATTCGCAAACTCACTTTTCACTATCAAGGAAATATCACAAACTTGCGCAAATGATAATATCACCCTATCCAAACCTTGCTCTTTTAACTGAGAACAAAAGCCATCTAAATAGGTATTTAATGCTGTAACATTGATTTCTCCTATTGACCAATCCATAAAATTCCAACTCTCTAAAGCTCCTAAATCAAAATACTCTGCCGGTGTTAAATTAGACATACCCTCTCCTTTTATACTCTTCAAAATAAATTATTTCTTTATACAGGATTATCTAAAATTTCATTAATTTCAAACAAAAACTTTTAAGGAAAATTTAAAACACTACCTATAAAATAATTAAACTTTAATCTTTTCTACTCAAACAAGGTTAAATCTAACTAAAATGGGAACCTTTTAAATCCTGCACGTAAATTTCTTTTGTATATCTACCTATTTATGATAGACTCTTTGCAAGATGAAAGAGCTTACAACACTCCCCATCTATAAAGAGATACAAAAGCACCTTAATCAAGGTGTGCTAGTTGACCGAGTCTGGGATTTACCAAAATCCCTTTTGTGCTCTTATTTATACGATCATCACGATGGTGATATGATTATCATCACTTCTGGAGAATCAGGCAGCGCGTTATTTGAGGATCTATCCTTTTTTCAGCGCAATTTAATGCAGCTTCCTGGCTGGGAAGTTTCTGGCAAGCATGGCGAGCGTCCTTCAAAAGATGTCATGGGCGAGCGTCTTAACATTCTACAAAAATGCTTATCTTCAAAGAAAAAGATTATCTTCACTCCCATCACTTCTTTTTTCCAAAAAGTTTTATCAGAAAAGATGATTGCAAAATCCAAGCTCTTGTTTGAAGTAGGAAAAGACTTTGATTTTGATTCTCTTGCAGAAACTCTTGAATCCCTTGGCATGAGCCGTGTTCCAATTGTAAATGATAAAGGTGAGTTTGCTATCCGCGGATCTATTATCGATCTATTTCCCTCTCACCATAAAGAACCTTTTCGCGTAGAATTTTTTGGTGATACTATTGAATCTATAAGAACTTTTGACGCCAACTCTCAAATCTCAACAGGCAAAATCGAAAGTATTTTAGTTGGTATCTCCGATGAGTTCACTCTTCTTCAGCAAGATACCCAAAAGCGATCACTTTTATCCCTTTTTAAAAACCCTATTCTTATTTTTGATGAGATTACTCATCTAGAAGATAAAGCAGCCATGCAAGGCCTTATCAAAGAACTTTCTTTAGTTATTAAAGAAAATCACCCCCACCTTTTCTTTACAAAAGAAAACGTGATGGAAATTTCCGAGAATTGCCGCGTCTCAAAAGAAAAAAACACTTCGTTTATCAACTTTGAGATTTTCAATGCTAAAAAGAAGATGGCATTTTTCCCCCTTCCCTTTTCTGATTGTGATCACTACGATTTTAAAGAAGCAAATGACCTCATTAAATCAGGTTTTGAATTTCACTTGATCGCCGAAAAGGATAAAGAACAGGCTATCCTCTATCAGTCACTTTTTAAATATGAAAAGCCTAAAAACGTTCATGAACTAAAAGGTTATCTATCATCAGGTCTTGTGTTTGAAGAGAAGAAAATCATCATCTATCCATACACACTGCTCACCAATAAGAAAAAGGTACGTCGATCGCCTTATCGAAGAGGATTTGGAGCTCCCCTATCTGAGTTTCATGAACTAGAACGCGGGGATTTAATCGTTCATTTGCATAATGGTATCGGAAAGTATGAAGGGATAGAAAAAAAATCCAACCATCTCGGCGAAGAAGAAGAATTCATCCAAATTTCTTACGCAGGAAAAAGTAAGCTCTTTGTTCCACTCTCCCAAAGTCATTTAATCACGCGCTATATTGGCCCTCATAGCGGTGAAGCATCACTTTCTACGCTTGGAACAAGCAAATGGGCTATGGTAAAAGCTAAAACCCAAGCATCTATTACAAAATATGCTAAAGAATTATTAACAACTCAAGCAATACGACATAAACACGGTGGCTTCGGCTTTGAAGAAAATGGTGAGCTTACGAATGAGTTCATCTCATACTTCCCTTATGATGAAACAGTCGATCAAACAAACGCTGTAGATGCCATCTTTGCTGACATGCAGGATACAGATGCTATGGATCGCTTAGTACTAGGTGATGTTGGCTTTGGAAAAACAGAAGTTGCCATGCGCGCTGCTTTTAAAGCAGTCTCCGACGGCGGCAAACAAGTAGCCCTTCTTGTCCCAACAACAATCCTAGCTACACAACATTATGAAAATTTTGTTGAACGCATGAAACCATTTGGTGTAAACATCGGCCTTCTTTCGAGGTTTCAAAAAGCTAAAGAAATCAAGCAAGTTAAACAAGATATCGCCAGCGGAAAAATAGACATAGCCATTGGCACACACCGTATTATCAATAAAGATGTGGTCTTCAAAGATCTTGGACTCTTAATCATCGACGAAGAACAACGCTTTGGGGTAAAAGCTAAAGAATCACTCAAAGCTCGTAAAGCATCTATTGACTGCTTAACACTTTCTGCCACACCCATCCCACGAACACTTTACATGTCATTGGTTAAAGTAAAAGATCTTTCAATTATTTCAACTCCGCCCATGGATCGACTTCCCATTCAAACCGTTTTAGCTGAATATGACGAAGAAGTTATTGCCCATGCTTTAAAAAGAGAATTTTTACGCGATGGACAATCTTTTTATATACATAATCGCGTAGAAACTATCGCAGAAAAAGCGATGCAAATACAAAAATTATTACCAGAAGCAAAAATCGCTATTTGCCATGGACAAATGCCTTCTGATAGCATTGATAAAGTCTTTCATAGCTTCAAAGCTCAAGAAATTGATATCCTTATTGCAACAACAATTGTAGAAAGTGGTATCGACATCCCAACAGCAAACACTATTATTATTGAAAATGCTCACCGCTTTGGTATTTCAGATCTTTACCAGCTACGCGGACGAGTAGGTCGATGGAATCGCTCAGCATACGCCTACCTCCTCCTTCCAAAAAACCGCGTTCTTCCTCAAGAAACCACTCGAAGATTACGTGCTCTTACTGAATCATCATCATTAGGAGGTGCTTATAAACTTGCTATGGTTGATTTAGAAATTCGCGGCTGTGGAGACATCTTAGGCACCAAACAATCTGGACAAATGGAAACAATTGGCTTCCATCTATATTGTAAAATGCTTAAACAAGCAATTGAAGCCCTGAAAGAAGGTAAAGCTATCTCTTTTTTAGACACCGAAATCATACACTCATTCCCTGCAAATATCCCAACTTATTACCTTCCAGAAGTTTCCCTGCGACTTGAAATCTATAACCGCTTAGGCGGCTGTCTTACTGAAGAAGAAATTGATCGGCTATCTAAAGAGCTCATCGACCGATATGGAAAAGCCCCTCTTGAAGTCAAATGGCTCTTTGCTATCGCTAAAATCAAACTCTTATGCAATTCACTCTCCATTTCAAAACTTCATTTTAAAACAGTCACGATCGAAGTGACCTATCTCCATATGGGTAAAAAAGAAATAAAAACCATGCTCTTTAAACCCCAAAAAAGCCCAGACACACTTACAAAAGCACTTAAAATAAGCCTAATTGAATAATTTTATTAACGTTAACTAAAAAAACCGAAATCCGACTTTAATATTGCAAACAAGCTTAAAGTAATTATATAATCTATGTAATATCTTAATATAAATATTTTTAAAGGAAAGATCATGGACCTTCCCCCTCTTGATATGAATGCAATTACTTTCTGTAGCCAAGACCCTCCGAGTTCTTCCCATTTAAGCCCATTGCCATCACCACCTTCATCCCTTACCTCATCTCCACAAGCTACATTTGATCCAAACGACTTTTTACCCTTTACTGACCAAGCAAGTACAGCTTCTGCTTCAAATAGCTCACAGTTAACTGCAACTACTGTAAGCACAATTCATTTTTCTCAAAATTTCCTTAGGTCAACTTCTGCAACATCTGCTAACTCTGGGAACACTTTACCCCTAGGAAACACTCAAACAGGTTCTTTTACTCATCACACTACTGTGTATTCTTCTGGCGGTGGAGGGTCTAAAGAAAGACCAACTACTCATTCATCTCGTACATCTCTAACAACATCCTCACTAAATGTTTGTAGTGATCTTTTTGATAAATTAAAGGAGACAAATCGCAAAATGTCTGATATTCGAGGTTGTCTTCTAAGGGAAAAATGTTCAAGATCTTATACTATAAATAAAAAGACAACAGAAAATTTAAAATTAGCAACTACAAAATTTAGAACTTTACTGAAACCTATTACTTCTTTAGATACAGCTAATGACGCTGAAAAGGAATGCATAAAAGCACTGAACAATTATAAGGATCTTAAAGAAGAAGAAGATCGTAGTATACAAAAAATATGTAAAGATCGAATAAGTTTCAATGTCTATCATATAAAATATTTTGCTCTTAGATCGCTGGTAGAGAAATTATTAGAGGTAATAGGAAATAGAAAATCTAATCCTTCTGATTGCTCACCTACTTCATCTTTAAACACTTTAACTATACCGCCTTCTTTATCCTCTCAGGAAAATGATTTGCAAAACAGTTATGATTCTTTTTTAGAAGCAGTTAAAGATCTAAATGAATTTCAAACTTCTATAGCAAGCAAGGAAAAGACTTCTAAAGATCTAAACCAAAAGATAGGCGAAAAAAAAGCCGAATTCTCTGAATGGTATAGAACGACTCGTTTAGATTCTAGTGTTTCACGCACACAATTATTTAACCTTAAAAAACATATAGAGAGATGCCTTAATTTTCAACATGAGAACGAATATTACCTAAAAGATAGTCAAAATAATAATTTTTTAAGAGAACTATTAGATATCTTTTTTAAAATAAAAGAAATAGAATTTCAAATAATAGAAGAGAATCATAGTACTCATGCAAACTTTCCAAAATATAACACTTTATTTATGAACGTTAAGATGAAAAAGGATATATTAGCACAACAGATAGACGAAAAAGTGAGCGCACTTCCTAGTTGGTCATCCTCCTCATCCTCCTCATCCTCCTCATCCTCCTCATCCTCCTCATCCTCTTCATCCTCCTCATCCTCCTCTTTAGCAAGCAATCAATCAATTGATTTTAACAGTCTTTATAAAGAATATAGAACCTCAATTGAAAACTTGCAAAAATCTCGAGTAAAGATATTACAAACAAGATCCATCACTGAAAAACTTGACAGAAAACTTAAAGAAAAACCTTCTTTACTTGAACAGATAGATAAATATAATCTTCTGAATAATTGCCTTTTAAATAATTTGCTATCTTCAATTTCAAAAAAAATAACTGGGTTTGTACAAAAAATTCCTTATCCTTCTAGACAAAAAGATAAAATAATACCAAAATTAAAAGACTATATAAGGATTTATTTTGAACTTAATAGCATGCAATATGATATAACTATAGAAGAAGCTCAGGATCTCAGAGATAAGAGCAAAAAACATTCGGAAGATTTTACTACATATAAATCAGCATATAATGTCTTATTAAGGCATATAGAAGATAATGAAGAAGCTTTTTTTAGCGTTTCCTCATCTCCATCATTTCAAGAAGCTTCAAATCTACCATCAGAGTTTATCACCGTTTATTCCGACTATAGAACCTCGACTAAAGAAATGCACCAAGATCTGCTAAAAATAAAAAAAAGTAAGCGCATCAATGAGAAACTTTACGAAGAAATTAAAGCGGATTCTTCTTTAATTCCCCTCATAAATAAACATAATCTTATGCCTAAACCTTTTGCAAATAAAGTGCTATCTAACATTTCAACACTGATAAACAAACTTCTAGAAAGTGCTACTGTTACCTATATAGAAAAAAATCAAATAATCCCAAGATTACAAGAATATTTAACTATCTATTTTAAAATTTGTGAGATTAAAAAAAATATAATCATTAAAATGCTTGACCATAATGCAAAAAACGTTAATGCATGTAAGGAGTATTTTTCTAAATATAAATCAAAATATGACGACTTATTAAACTACCTAGAAGAAAATAAAGAGGATCTTTCTACTGCTATTTATAATAAAGCAAAAACCTTAAGAGAGAATCGAAAAAGACGATCTCATCAAAGAGCATCGACCAGATCAGCAGGAAACAGCTTATCGAAAAGAAGATCTTCCCTTCACAGCACTTCCTCATCCTCTTCATCTTCATCCTCTTCATCCTCTTCATCTGTATCATCCTCTACATCATCAACCTCATCTTCATCATTTTCATCATTTTCGCCCTCTACTTCAACAAAACCACCAAGAATGCCCTGATACACTTACAAAAGTACTTAAAATAAACCTGATTGAATAATTTTAACTTTATTAGCGTTAACTAAAAAAACCGAAAACCGACTTTAATATTGCAAACAAGTTTAAAGTAATTATATAATCTATAAAATATCTTAATATAAGTATTTTTAAAGGAAAAATCATGAACCTTCTACCTCTTGATATGAATACAATTACTAACTGTAGACAATACACTCAGAGTTCTTCCCATTTAAGCCCATTGCCATTACCTTCATCTCGTACCTTATCTCCACAAGCTATATGTGATCAAAACGGATTTACGCTATTTCCGAACGAAGCGGGCACACCTTCTGCTTCAAATAGCTCACAGTTAACTGCAACTACTCTAAGGACAAGTCATTTATCTCAAAATTTCCTTAATCAAACTTCTACAACTTCTGCAATCCTAGGAAACACTCAAACATGTTCTTTTACTCATCACACTACTGGCCAAAATAGTCAGGGCACTTCCCTTTTTACCTCATCTTCACAAGCTACATGTGATCAAAACGGATTTTTACCATTTCCTAACCAAGTGGGCGCACCTTCTACCTCAAATAGGTCACAGTTAACTACAACTACTGTAAGGACAAGTCATCTTTCTCGAGATTTCCTTAATCAAACTTCTGCAACCCTAGGAAACACTCAAACATGTTCTTTTACTCATTACACTACTGGCCAAAATAGTCAGGGCTCTTCCCTTTTTACCTCATCTTCACAAGCTACATGTGATCAAAACGGATTTTCACCATTTCCTAACCAAGTGAGCGCACCTTCTACTTCAAAAAGCTCACAGTTAACTGCAACTACTACAATAACAAGTCGTTTACCTCAAACTTTCCCTAATCAAACTTCTGCAACATCCGCAACATCTGCTAATTCTGGGAGCACCTTAACCCTAGGAAACCCTCCAGCAAGTTCTTTTAGTCGTCAAGCTACTGTGCAGTCTTCTGGCGGTGGAGGGTCTAAAGAAAAACCAACTACTCATTCTTCATCTTCATCTTCATCTTCATCTTCTTCATCTTCATCTTCAACAAGCAATCAACAAATAAATTTTCACACTCTTTATAAAAAATATAAAGACTTAACTGTAGACTTGCAATATTCACGAAGAAAATTGCAGAAATTCGTACCCACCAACACTGAACTCAAGGAAAAAGTTAGTGAGAATACTTCTTTAATAACCATTATAAATAATTATAAACTTTTGGACAACTACACTACAAAAGGCCTTCTATCTATAATTTCAGGAAAAATAAGGAGTCTTCTAAGAAAAGCTCCTCAATCCGCCACAGAAGTAAATAATATAATATCAACATTAAAAGACTATTTAAGAATTTATTTTGAAATTAATTCTATTCAATCTGATTTAACTATAAATAAAGCTAGTTCTTCTAATATCAATTCTAAAGACTTTCAGGAAAGATTTTCTGAATATAAATCAGCATATGGCGCCTTATTAAAGTATATGGAAGAGAAGAAAGAAGCTCTTTATACTGATATTTCAAGTAAATCAGTTAAAAAATGGATATCGAAAAAAAGACTTTTTAAGCATAGCGCTTCCTCATCCCCATTATATCCAGAAGCTTCTAATCTACCCCCAGAGTTTACCACCGTTTATTACGACTATAAAACCTCGACTTCCGAAATGCATAGAGCTCTGCAACGCATAAGAAAAGGCAAGCCCATTTTTGATGAAATTCAAAAAAAAATTGAAGCGGATTTTTCTTTAATTACCGTCATAAATAAATATAATATTATGGATTACTGTAAAGCAAATAAAGTGCTATCTCTCATTTCAAAAAAGATAACACAACTTCTAAGAAATGCTCCTAAGACCTATAAAGAAAAAAATGAAATAATTCCAAGATTAGAAGAATATTTATATATTTATTTTAAAATTTGTGAGATTAAAAAAAATATAAATATAGAAATGGTTCGCGATAGTGCAGACAAAGTTAAAGAATGTAACCAGTATTTTTCGAAATATAAATCAAGATATGACGACTTATTAAAATACATAGCAGAAAATAAAGAGGATCTCTCTACTGCTATTTGTAATAAAACAAACCCCCAAAGAGAGAGACGAAAAAGAAGCTCTCATCAAAGAATATCGACAAGATCAGATGGAAAGGGCTTATCGAAAAAAAGATCTTCCCTTCATAGCACTTCCTCCTTATCTACATCCTCTACATCCTCTACATCCTCTACATCCTCTACATCCTCTACATCCGCAACATCCGCAACATCCGCAACATCCGCAACATCCGCAACATCCGCAACATCCGCAACATCCGCAACATCCGCAACATCCGCAACATCCGCAACATCTGCATCATCTGCTAATTCTGGGAGCACCTTAACCCTAGGATACCCTCAAACAAGTTCTGTTAGTCGTCAAACTACTGTGCAGTCTTCTGGCGGTGGAGGGTCTAAAGAAAAACCAACTACTCATTCATCATCTACATCTTCTTCAGTAAGCGATCAATCAAAAGATTTTAACAGTCTTTATGAAAAATATAGAGAGTCAACTAAAGCCCTGCAATTATCTCGAGTAAGTATATTACAAGCAAGATCCATCGGTGAAGATCTTGACAGAGAAATTAAAACGAATCCTTCTTTACTTAAAGATATAAATAAATATCAACTTCTGGAAAACTGTCATGCACATAAAATTCTATCTTCAATTACAATAAAAATAAATAGACTTCTAAAAAGTGCTTCTTACCCCGACACAAAAATGAATGAACTAACACTAAAATTAAAAGACTATTTGAGAATTTATTTTGAAGTTAATAGCATTCAATATAATTTGACTATACAAAATGCTAATGGTAAAGAATTTAAGGTCAAACAACATTCGGAAGATTTTTCTAAGTATCAATCAGCATACAATGCCTTATTAAAGTATTTAGAAAATAATGAAGAAGCCCTTTCTACTACTACTTTTACTATAAGTAAACCACAAAGATGGAGAAAAAAATGCTCTTATCAAAGAACATCATGAGGATCAAATGGAAATAGCATATCGATAAAAAGACCTTCCCTTCATAGCACTTCCTCATCATCTTCATCGTCTACCTCGTCCTCATCTGTCTCCACTTCAAAAGCATCAAATCAAACTAGCCATACGCCTACACCTTAAAGGCACCCTTTACAGGCTCTTGACTTATCATTTTTTTAGCCCTAACTTCAACAAAACCACCAAAAATGCCCTAATATATCTTTAAAAGCCTATAAAAACACCTTAATCAAACAACCCCTTAGTTATTAACCTTATAGATCGATAATTAAACATTAATATTGAAATTAAATATAAGTTATTATATAATATATAATAGTTATTTAAATAAAAATATTAATAAAGGGAATTTTATGGATAATGTAGCTCTAAGAACTAGTACAATTGACTCAAGTGGTCAAAAACAACCCACTCAGCAGAGCGGATTGCATCCAACTGGTAATGTAGGGGTTAAAGCGCAGCAAATCACTCAGCTGAGCCAACAAGCTCGAACTACAGCACGTCTTTCCAACCAATTAAACGTTAGAAACTTACCTAAAGCTATAGTTTTAACTACTAGTAGCAGTAAAGGAACAGCTCCTCTTAGAGCTTCTGTTAAAGCAGTCGCACGTGTACTACCTTCTGGTAAGGTTATACCAATAGCATCTCCAAAGCAAGCTATATCCTCACAAAGCACCTCAAGAGCAAGAGCTACAACTTTTAAAGCTCCACAAAAGACTAGATCTGGCGGAAGACAAGCTATAGATGCATCTTCAAAAAGGTCTCGATTCTCAGCTACAAGTGATCAGAGCAGCACAAAAGCCTCTTTGGATAATTCTTCATCACCTTCATATGCAACACCCTCAACATCAACCACTTCAACATCATCTTCTTCTTCATCATCTTCATCTGCAACACCCTCAATATCAACCACTTCAACATCATCTTCATCTTCATCATCCTTAACTGCAACACCTTCAGCAGTAACTTCTTCTTCATCTGCAACTTCCTCAGCACAAGCTGAGATAGCTAAGTTCCGCAAACTTGCATCTGAGTTTTTTAAAGCTTTTAATACTGTGACTAATGTAAGAGAAACGATAACTAATGGACCAGTAGTTAATAAAGAAATACTAGATGATCTAAAAAAATACAGAATGGGAATCTCAACCAAGCTACAAATACACCTTTTTCACTTCTATCGTAGTCATACCTCTCTATTAATAGAGATAGGAAAAGAAACATTCCAAGCCGCAAAAAAAATACGTAGAGGTGAAATTTCCTTAGACAATGAAACTAGGATGCAACAATTCATAGAAAATATTCATGACCTTTATACAATAAGAGATATAGAGTATCAAGCAGTTGATAGAATTCAAAATAGCCATGATGAATTATCAGAATCATATTATTACTATACTTCAATTAGAAAGTTAGAAAGAAAAAAAGACGCTCTAGAAAAATATTTAAGAGAACTTACCCCTAGTATTAAAAGAGGACCAGTATCTGATTATTATAGCGAATATCGAACTATTATAGATCCATCATCCTCTACATCCTCATGATCTTCAGCAGCTAACCAAGGAAGAAGACGTAGAAAGAGCTAAGTATTCATAGAAACTATAGAAATATTATATTGCAAACTAGAATTTCAAAAGATTCTTAAGCGACTATAAAAAATATTTTTAAGAGCCTTGCACTAATAGGTAAATCATAAAGAGAGCTTTTTTATAAAGACTCTTTATGATTTATATTAATAGTTGATTAGCTTGCATCATCGTACACTTACTCTACCTCAAAAAGTTAGATCAAAAAACTTTTTTTGAAAAAAATATCATCAGTCACTAACCTTTACCATTTAACGAAAAACCATATTATATTATACTTGTAAGTAGTTATCTTTTATTAAAGGAATATTTATGTATAATTTAAATGTAACCCCAAACTTTAATACGACCTCCAATCCGACTTGGCCTAATCCAAATACTCAGCAACAAAATGAATCACGCCCTTTAAACGTTACCGCCCCTGCAACACAACAATCTGAGGCTCAGCAAATAAAAGCGGCCGCAATTGCTTTATTAGCATTCAGCCATCGTTTCGCAGGAACATCTGATGAATCAAACTCTTCTAGAACACACACACAACCAACTTCTCATCAACAGCAGAGATCCAATGTTTCATCTAGCAATTTAAATGCGACTACTTCAACACGACAAGGAACCGCTAGTGTTAGTCATAGTACACACCTTCAATTTCCTATCCCGCATTGCAGCATTAGAAGAGTTACATTTTTCGAAAATGGGATACCTGTAGCATTAATAGATCCAGAAACTCGTTTTTGCTCTCGACTGCCACAAGATAGTAATCCAATGGATTTAGGACAAGAACCTCTCGATGATAGCACTTCAACATCTTCAACTACTAAGACACCGCAGACAAAAAGAAAGCGTCGTAAAAAAGGCAAAAAGTCTTCTTCGTCTTCTTCGTCATCTTCGTCATCTTCGTCATCTTCGTCATCTTCGTCATCTTCGTCATCTTCGTCATCTTCGTCATCTTCGTCATCTTCGTCATCTTCGTCATCTTCGTCATCTTCGTCTTCTTCGTCTTCTTCAACTAATGCAGTACAGGTAAAAAAAGCGTGTCGTAAAAAATGCAAAAAATCTTCTTCAACTTCTTCAGCTTCTTCAAAAAAACCACTGAAACAAAAAAGAAAGTGCTCTTCTTCAGCTGAAGATGAAGCAACTTTAAATAATGATATACTAGCCTCTCAAAATGCTTTAACAAAAGCACCTCGTAAAAGTAGTCCACTAAAAAAAATTATTAGACTTGGTAAGCTGTACCAAAAAGTTTATAACGAACTTCATAGAGCACGAAATCACTTAAAAGGACTAAAACCAAGAAGGGATGACTTGGAAAAGGCAATGAATGACAATTCAGAGCGTTTTCCTGAGTGGTATCGAGATACCGAAGCTATAAAGCACTTTCCAGATAAACAATTAACTCAGATCACTAAGTCCTTAAACCAACAATTTAAGCACCTATACAATAGTAAAGAAAAGTTTACTGCTGATAATTTGATTTATTTAAAAGATGATCTACTGATCATTTATACGATTAAAGAATTGGATTGTGATATAATTAGTCAAAAAGACTCAACTTCACCAAGTATTAATTTGTATAAGAAAGCATTTGCAAATTTTGAAAACGTGTATAATCAATTAAAAGATTCTTCTCTTGAATCATAAGATTGGATGAAAGTCATTTTAACACTTACTTAAACTAAGCTGCAAAAATTATACAATTCACTATTGTTAATTAAGATTTTTAATAAAATTATCACAAAAACCTATTTTATTATTGTTAAAAACCCCTTAATAATTGTATAATTATTGTAATTTTTTTTAAAAAAACAATAGGCAACTTATGAATTATTTACACCCGCACATGTATGGAAGTCCAAATAGACAAGCTCAACCAGCTACATACCAAAATACACTACGCGCGTCTTCTTCTAGTACCCCTAGCTCAGGATTTATCACACAAATAGCAATACCACTTGTTCGATCTCAAAACCCAAGAACAGCACAGTCTCAAAACCCAAGAACAGCACAGTCTCAGAGCGTGTTGCAAGGGCAAGCAGTTCCCGTGACTGCATTCACCCAAGCGCATCCACTCTGGAATTCAAATTTTTCTAGATTCCCTTATAATCCTTTTTGCCAACAAGTGCCACAACTACCAGTAGCAACATTTCCAACAAACAGTCAAAACGCGGTCGTTACGACTCCTCATGCACAAAGCTCTTTCACACAACGTACTGGACCTATAGCACCCCCATCTATAGGGCATTCTTTACATTTGCAAAATCAGACAATCCCCGGCAAAGCTACAACTTCTCAAATTTCTCATTGTTCATCTTTAAAGCCATCGGCTAAACACCAAATGCATCCCCAAATTAAAGCTATAAATATAGAAAAGCTAATTGACTTTGTTGTCAAGAATGTCATCAACTCTAAATGTATTGATATAATAGCCACTGATATGGAACAGTCTAATCTTTTTGCTTCTTTTAATATATACCAACAAGCTCAATTCAAACTTAAATTAAAAACTTTTTCGCATGAAATTCAATCTATGATTGATGGAAATTGCCAAAAGAATTTAACTAACGTTAAGAGATTTATTAAAACAAAAATACACACTTCCATAGAATTACTAACTTCTAATCATATGCATTTTGAAGCTATTGTTCAAAATTTACAAGAATTAGTTCTTACCTATGTGGAGTTATATCTTTTTGAAACAAAGACCTATTCTGACTTTCTTCCTAGAATGACATACAATAAGGCTCAAAAGAAAAAACACTCCATCTCTTTAAAAAAACAAGAAGCTAACTTTACATATATAAAAATCAAGTTTAACAATGCCGTTAAAGGTAGAGATTACATGGCAAGTAAATGGACAACTAGATTGTTAACTGATTTTTTCATGAAAAAGTAAACTCATAGAAACTCTTCTATATCATCATCGAAGTCTTAAAAGCATAATTAGATTTTTTTTGTTTTTTTATAACCTTATGTTAGGATAAGTTTGCTACTTGCTCCGATTAACTAAGAATCTATCCACATTAATAAATACGAAACTGATATTTACAAATAACTATTGAAAATAAATTAACGATCTTTTATTATCTTTTTTTTTAATAAACCACAAATTACAAATACATTATGTTCAATTTTAATCCGACCTTATATACTGATACTACAATACCTACAACCATTACTCATACCCCAGTCACCCAGGATACATATAGAACCGTAAAATTAGCGGTAGGATTACTACAACAGTTGTCTCAAACCTCTGCTCAACCTCAACATCCCCAAACACAACAACCTCAACTTTATCAACCTCAACATCAACTTCAACATCCTCAACCTCAACATCCCCAAACACAACAACCTCAACTTCATCAACGTCAATTCCGCCAACTTCAACATCCTCAACCTTCTGCTCAACCTCAACATCCCCAAACACAACAACCTCAACTTCATCAACGTCAACCTTCTGCTCAATCTCAATATCCTCAACTTCACCAACTTCACCAACTTCACCAACTTTATCAATCTCAACCTTTTGCTCAATCTCAACCTTTTGCTCAACCCCAACCTTTTGCTCAACTTCAACATCCTCAACCTCGCCAACTTTATCATCCTCAATTTCAACAACAAAACTCTAATGCCAATTCACATCAACCAAGCACAAGCCACACACGAGCTACCGTTTCAAATCACAGTCATCGTGACCCGCACCTTGCTCGTCAGTCTCTAGGTGCATCCACTTCTGCTCATACATCCTATCCCCATAAAACTCAAAGGTCACAACAACAACCGGGTCATTTAACTAAAGTTAGAGCAAAAAAACCTCATAGCATTCCTTCAAGAAAAACTAAAAAGATGAAACCGACAGTTTGCAAAAGGAGCCCTTCAAAACCTACATTAAAAGATCTGATAACTAATATTCAAAACACTCTAGATATAGAGAACTCTACTTCAAGAAGCAATTTCACATCACAATATACTAATAGATTCAAGATCCGCCCTATAAATCAAGGCAAAACTAATGAAATGACTTCTGATTTTCCTAGGTTCGTTAAGGCTGTATTTGAATCTATAAATGAAACCCCATTAGCAGAAGTCAAAACAACAATATTAGAAAAAACAAAAGATTTTTTAAAGCGTTTAAAAAGGAATCCTAATGAAAGACAAGCTTGCTTCTTGAAGCATTGGATAAATTGTCATTTTAATTTATATATTAGAGAAACTTCACATTTCCTCAGCATGGCAGATTCTTTATACACCAGAGAAAAAAAGGAAAGAAAAGACGCTTGTAAGAAACAAATAAAAGAACTTGTAGAACAAAATAAAACATGCCTGAAATATCTTGATGAGATCACGCAGCTTGTAAAGACTACACCTTCTAAACCTTCTAAACCTTCTAAACCTTCTAAACCTTCTAAACCTTCTAAACCTTCTAAACCTTCTAAACCTTCTAAACCTTCTAAACCTTCTACATCTTCTACATCTTCTACATCTTCTACATCTTCTACATCTTCTACATCTTCTACATCTTCTACATCTTCCACATCTTCTACAGTAACTTCTTTAACATCTCAAATTCCTGGAGCATCAAGAAATAATGTACAGGTACTTAAGAAGCGACGAAGAAAAGCTGGCTCTATTGCATCTTCAGTAATTGCTCGCACAAAAAGAGCATCAACTGCAGTAAGCTCTACCTCTAAAACAAAGCATTTAGAAAAAACTAAAAGACCTAACAAAAGGACCAAAGAAGAGCTTGTAGCTACAATAATCAATAATTTAAATAACGAGAAATACAGAGAAACAAAAGACCAATTGCGAGGACACCTGACATGCAATTCGGCTAAAAAGCACCTCATAATGAGTACAGAAGAGATTGACTCAATAATTAAGAAGTTGCCTCATAAACTTCAGTCGGAACTAATCAATAACAAAAAACACACATTAGGCCCAATTAAAAATAGGATACGAGCAAATATAAGAAAAATATTTAAAAAGATAGAAGAAAGCACTTGTGAAGATGATGACATTAATGACTTAAAATTATTAATAAGATGCTATTTTAATGTACATTCTAAAGAGACTTCATACTATCTTAAAATCTCAAAAACTGCATATAAAGTTCAAACTAGCTCTGATGCAAAACAAAAGAAGTTTTCTGAGGATCTAATACTAATGGATAGGCTAAAAAACGAATCTCTTTCAGCTACAGACGAATTACAAAAAATTATAGTTCCCTTCAGGTCTTCATCTGCACAAAAAAGACCACAAACACCTTATAAAGAGCTTCCCCTCGCAAAAAAAACCGCTCATAATAAAGTATCGGTTTCATCACCTCCAATTGAATATATCGATCTTACAACTTAAAACTAATCTTTTTAAAACTCTTTTTCGTTGTAATATAATTTAATAATTGATATATTATATCTTGATTATTTCTTAAAAAATCTTACAGGAAATTTATGCAATCATCACACTTTTCGCCCAACAACTATCTTCAACCACAAAGATCTTCCGAATCATATAGTAGACCCAGTCCTGTTAAACGACGACAACCTGGATCACCACATATCGTTCATCTTCAAGATGAACATACATCAGAATTTTTTCAACGTGTGCTTAATGTCAGTCTAACAGAACAAATAGAAGAACAAAATAGACCGCGATCACAACCGGCCCCACTAAACAATCTTTCTATTACTGTCCAACCTCCTCAAGCTCAACCTCTACATTCCCAAACTCAAAATCGACACTTTCCAACCCCTCACACTCAAACACCATATCAACATCACCAAACCCAACCTCAACATCACCATACACACTATCATCAACATCACCCTCAACCCCAACCTCCAGCACAACCTCAATACCACCCTCAACACGCCCAACCTCAACAACAATCTCAATATCCTCAATATTTCCAAATTCAGACTCAACCTCAATCTCAACCTCACACTCACGCTCAGTATCCTCAAGCCCAACCTCAGCAACAATCTCAACCTCACACTCACGCTCAGTATCCTCAAGCCCAACCTCAGCAACAATCTCAACCTCACACTCACACTCAGTATCCTCAAGCCCAACCTCAGCAACAATCTCAACCTCACACTCACACTCAGTATCCTCAAGCCCAATCTCAGCAACAATCTCAACACTTCCCACCTCACCAATCTCAATCTCACCTACCTCGACAACATCAACCTCCAGCGCAGCCTCAACAACAATCTCAATTTCACCTACCTCAACAACAATCTCAACACTTCCCACCTCACCAATCTCAATCTCACCTACCTCGACAACATCAACCTCCAGCGCAGCCTCAACAACAATTTCAATATCACCTACATCGACAACATCAACCTCCAGCGCAGCCTCAACAACAATCTCAATTTCACCTACCTCAACAACAACCTCAACACTTCCCACCTCACCAATCTCAATATCAGCCTCTCACTCAAGCTCAGTATCCTCAAGCCCAACCTCAAAACTTCCCACCTCACCAATCTCAATATCACCCTCAACACGCCCAACCTCAACAACAACCTCAACACTTCTCACCTCACGCTCAATATCAGCCACTCACTCAACCTCAACACCCTCAAGCTCAAACTCAATATCAACATCACCTACCTCGACAACATCAACCTCAGCAACAACCTCAACCTCACACTCACGCTCAGTATTCTAAAGCCCAACCTCAGCAACAATCTCAACCTCAACACTCCCCACCTCACCAATCTCAATCTCACCAATCTCAACCTCTCACTCACACTCAGTATCCTCAAGCCCAACCTCAGCAACAATCTCAACCTCAACACTCCCCACCTCACCAATCTCAATCTCACCTACCTCGACAACATCAACCTTTAGTGCAACCTCAGCAACAATCTCAATCTCAACACCCTCAAACTCAAACTCAATATCAACAACAAAACTCTATTGTTAATTCACATCCACCACGGTCAAGCCACACACGAGCTGCCATTTCCAATCACAGTCCATGTGATCCGTGCCGTGCTCATCAATCTCTAGGTGCACCCACTTCTACAGTACCTCTAACAGCAACTTCTTCAACTTCTAAAATCCCTGGGGTATCAAGAAATAAGGCACAGACACTGAAGCACCGACAAAGAAATGCTGACTCTACTGGATCTTCATCTTCTTCAATAATTGCTTCCAAAAAAAGAGTAAAGAAAACTAAAATGCCTAACAAAACAAAGATAAAAGAGCTTGTAGATAAAATACTCAATAATTTAAATAACAAGGAATACCGAAAAACAAAAGAGCTATTTCGAGGAAACCTGAGAAGAACTGTGGATAAAAAACAACTCATAATAGATACAAAAGAAATTAACTTAATAATTAAAGCGTTCCCTCCCCAAGTTCAATCGAGTCTAAGATATAACAATAAAAGCACACCAGGCCCAATTAAAAATAATCTACGAGCGCAAATAAAAAAGATATTTAAAATAATAAATTTTGGGGTTTGTAAAACTACTGACATTAATAACTTAAGAATATTAATAAAATGCTATTTTGATATACATTATAAAGAGACTTCACACTATCTTAGAGTATCAAGAATTGCGCATGAAGATCAAGCCAAGTATGTTGAAACTAGAGATAAGCTTTCTAAGGATCGAAAACTAATAAATAAGCTAAAGAGTGCATCACTTACTACTATCAATAAATTAGAAAAAATACTATTTCCCTTAAATTATGCATCTGCTAAAAAAAAGACCGCAAACACCTTATATAGAGCTTCCCTTCGCAAAAAAAGCCGCTCATAATTAAGTATCGTCTGCCTCATCACCTCCAATTGAATATATCGATCTTACAACTTAAAACTAATCTTTTTAAAACTCTTTTTCATTGCAATATAATTTAATAATTTACTATATTATATCTTGATTTTTTCTTAAAAAACCTTATAGGAAATTTATGCAATCATCGCAATTTTCGCCCAACAACTATCTTCAACCACACAGACCTTCCGAATCATCTAGCACACCCACTTCTTCTAAACGAAGACAACCTGAACCACCACATATCGTTCATCTTCAAGATGGACCCTTACCAGATTTTTATCAACATGTGCTTCATGCCAGTATACAGAGGCAAATAGAAGAACAAAAGAGACTGCGATCACAACCGCCTCCACTAAACAATTTTTCTATTACCGTCCAAACTCAAACTCAATATCCACATTTCCCAACCCCTCACTCTTACACTCAACATCAGCAGCACCTACCTCAACAACATCAACATCAGCAACCTCAACATCAACATCACTTACCTCAACATCAAACCCAACCTCAAACCCAACCTCAAGCACAACCTCAATACCACCCTCAACACGCCCAACCTCAACAACAATCTCAGTATCCTCAATATTTCCAAATTCAGACCCAACCTCAATCTCAACCTCACACTAAGTACCTTCAACCTCAACACCCTCAAACTCAAACTCAATATCAACCTCACCTACCTCGACAACATCAACCTCATACTCACGCTCAGTATTCTCAAGCCCAACCTCAACAACAATCTCAATCTCACCTACCTCAACAACAACCTCAACACTTTCCACCTCACGCTCAGTATCCTCAACCTCAACACCCTCAAGCTCAATCTCAACATAATCAACTTCAACCTCAACATAGATCATTATCTACTAGAACAACATCTAAAAAAAAATCCTCTAGTACATGTATACCTAAATCTTTTGAAGAGATAATAATTCAGTTTCTGCCAACTCGAGAAGACCTTGATTTTATTACTACTTTTAAAAATAATTTAAAGAGGAAAGGTTTTTGTAACGGTGTAGCCATAAAAGAGATTAAAGAAGCAATTAAAACAATACCTAAAATAACCCTTGAAAATATAAGCAGTTGTCATCATAGCTCTATATCTAAGATGAAAGCTAGAGTAAGAAGGCTAATTAATAATGAAACCAGACAATTAGAAAAACCAAAAGATAGTGACAATGATAAATCAACATTAACCTGTCATATTGAATCATATTTTAATCTATGTATTTTTGAAACAAACCACTTTAAAAATCAACTAGATAAAATATATGGACAAAACTATGACTTAAGAGATAGACATAAACAATTTTCGAGATTTATCAAAGAACTAAAAGAAAGGAAGCAAAAGTGCAAGCAAGCTATAGAAGATTTTTCTTTCACAGACAAACAGTTTTCTCAATCTAGTACATACCAACCATCCACCAATCAATTACAAGAAACTGAAAAAGATCAATTGCCTACCAGCTCTTCTGCAATGACAACATCAGTTTCACCAAGCTCTACTTCCATAGATAAAATATCTAAGCTTATTGAAATTTTTAAAAAATCAATCGAAACAAATACTAAGAGAAGAGCGACTCTGAAAGCCGTATTCAGGAGAGCAGTAAAGCAAAGAATGCCTGAAATTTCAATTGAAACAACTAACTCTTTTTTACAATCTTGTCCTAAAGAGTATCAAAGAGATCTTCACATTAATACTCGACCTTTAAGCTACCAATGCACAGCTTTAGCAACTAGGATATTCGACGGAAACAGACGTGATATAATTATAACTTCTGTACTTTCCTATGTAAAGCTAAGGAAATTAGAATGGAAGAAACATATTTTACCCAAATTTCAGGAATGTGGATTAACAGAAAGAGCATCAGTAGGTAATTATGAAAAGGCACTGACTGCGCTAGAAAATGCTGGCGAGTCTTTAATCAAAGCTTTAAATGCATCTGAAGAAGAACCTTCATGAAATAAAAATTTAATCACTAGATATCTGTTTTAAAAAGAAGCTTTGCTTAACTGAACTTTCAAGAAAAATAAAGGTTTAAAAAAAGTCTAATAAAGCCCATTTTCATTCCAAAATGACTTCATTTTATATAGCGATAAAATTTAAGAAGCTCTATAATTAACAGTCTTTTATTTTAAAAAATTAAAAAACAAAGGAAAGATTTTGAGCAATCTAACGCTTAGTGCGAATACAAGTTCTACTCTACCTCATACAGAACCTCTTCAACAAGTACTTCATTATCAAAAACAACAAAGATAATCCAACCGTACTTACACACGAAATAATTACAAAGAATTCGGTATACTAACGAACTATCAAAAAAGTTTCAAATTGTTTGAGAAATTACATTCAAATTAAAAAGCTTGAATAAAAATGATATATTTCACAAATTAACATTGAAAAAAACTTAAACAATCACTATATTTCTCTTTGCTATTTTTTTAATAAAAGTTAAAGGAATTTTATGCTGCCATCAACTCCGCAAAACCCTTACCTTTCACAACCTCAGCATGATGGGACCTGGCGCTCTTTCAACAAACTTCCTAGACAGACCTTTTCTAGCACCCCGAATGATCATACCCAAGAAACAGCATCTAATATGACTTCAACTATAACAATTCAAACTCTATTTGACAATGCGCGTAATCCTACCGAAGCTAAATCTTGGCAATTCCCCGCAAACCAAAATCAACTGCAACGACAACCACAACAAGCGAACCCTCGAAATTATTCGTTTCCATATACACAAAACCCTCAACATCATTCAACCACACAAAACACCATAAATTTTATAAACACTACTACCTATTCTCAACATGACCATCCTCAACATCAACAATCACAACACACCCAACCTCAACAACAATTTCAATCTCAACATCCTCAACAACAAAACCAAAATTACCACCTTCAATCTCATACTCAACCTCACCAATCACATGCTCAATACTACCCTCAATACTTACCACCTCAACCTCAACCTCAACCTCAACCTCAACCTCAACCTCAACCTCAACCTCAACAACACTTCCCACTTCACGCTCAACATCAACAATTTCAACAACACCCTCGACACTTCCCATTTCACGCTCAATCTCAACCTCACCTAACACAACATCAGCAAGCCCAACCTCACCAATCTCAATATCACCATCCTCAACATCACCATTCTCAACACTTCTCACCTCACGCTCAACCTCAACAATCTCAACCTCCAGCTCAACCTCAGGATCAACCTAAAGCCCAACATCAACATCTTCAATATTTCCAAACTCAGACTCAACCTGACCAGTCTCGATCTCAATATCAACATCCTCAACACCAACCTTACAACCTTCAACACTTCTCACCTCACGCTCGTCCTCAATTTAACCAAATACAACATCAACAAGCCCAACCTCAGGATCAACCTAAAGCTCACCTTCAACATCAACATCCTCAATATTTCCAAACTCAGACTCAACCTGACCAGTCTCAATCTCAATCTCAATCTCAATCTCAATCTCAATCTCAATCTCAATCTCAATCTCAATCTCAATCTCAATCTAGTTCAAGACAAGAAGCGGGTGATGCATTGTCTTCTAAAACGACCCATAAAAGAAAATCTTCTAATACATGTACGTCTAATCCCATAGAAGCTAAATTGAAAAGCCTTCTGCCCTCTACTCGCTGCCTTCAGTGTATTGTTACTTTAAAAGCCCATATAACAAAATATCATATTCCTAATTGTTCAATAAGTAAAACAGCTTTTACAAATCTGGTTAATACAATAGATCCAAGCCTACTTATTGACCTTAGACCCTGTGATAGAACTGATATATCTAGATTAAAAAATAGATTAAAAACTCAAATTAGACACTTAATCTATGTTGTATATATGCAACGAAAGCCTGAATCCAATAAAGAAACATTAAAAAGAATTATTAAACTTTATTTTGAACTGTGTACTTTTGAAGCTAACCACTATGAAAAACAAATACCTAATGCATTGTATTCAGCTTCTAATGTGACCCGCATATCTAAAAAGTTTAAAGATAGCATCCAGGAATTAAAACAAACAGAAAAAAAGAGTCTTAAAGAGATAGAAACGTCTTCTTTCACAGATACATCGTACTCTCAATTTAATAAACACCCATCATCTTCCGCCGTAACATCTAATGTTAAAAGAACCACCCGATCAAATACCGATTCATTACAAGAAACTATAGAAGATGGATTGTCAGCCAGCTCTTCTTCAACTAAGACAACTTCAACCTCAAATTCATCAAGCATTTCTACCCAAACAAGAAAAATATCTCAACTTTTTCTCGAATTTAAACTCACTCTAGAGCGTCTTTCAATGCGAAGAAGAAATTTGATCACTAGTATAGGGAATTGGACAGGACTATCGCCACCTCCATTTGATCCTGATCAAATCAGAAGCATTTTACGTACTTTTCCTAAACAATATCAAGGTAATAAAAAGCTTCATAAAAGATCTCTACAAACCCAACTTTCAACTTTATCAAAAGGTATAAACTATGAAAAAGTTATAGAAGCACCTGATATAGTTATAGCTTCTATCAAATCCTATTGTAAACTAAGGGAGTTTGAAGGGACTAACCATATTCTCCCTAAAATTCCTAAGAAGAATGAAAATATGAATTGTGTAAAAAATTACAAAAAGGACCTGGATATTCTAAAACAATCTAGCAAATCTTTAATCGAAGCTATAGCAAAACTTGAAGAAGAACTTTCATGAATTAAAAAGTTGAATCATTAAATGTCTGCTCTAGTAAAATGATCTATTTCTCTAATTAATATTGAAAAAAACTTAGACAATCACTATATTTCTCTTTACCATGGTTTTAACAAATCTTAAAAGGAAATCTATGCTACCATCGCAAAATCCGCCCAACAACTATTTTCAACCACACATACCTTCCGAATCATATAGTAGACCCACTCCCCTGAAACGAAGACAACCTGCACAGCAGATCGTTCACGTTCAAGATCCACTCACATCAAATTTTTATCAACGTGTTGCTGATAACCAACTAGAGACTCAAAAGAGACAAAGATCACAACCGGCCCCACTAAACCATCTTTTTATTACCGTCGAAACTCAAGCTCAACATCCACATTTCCCAAACCCTCACTCGTACACTCAGCATCAACAGTATCTACCTCAACAACATCAGCAAACCCAACCTCCACATCACCAATCACAACAATACCCTCAACACCTCCCACCTCACCCTCAACATCACCAACCACAACAATACCTTCAACGCTTCCCACCTCATCCTCAACATCACCAACCACAACAATACCTTCAACGCTTCCCACCTCATCCTCAACATCACCAATTACACCAATACCCTCAACACCTCCCACCTCACTCTCAACATCTCCAACCACAACAACACCCTCAACACTTCCCACCTCACACTCAATCTCAACATCACCAACCACAACAACACCCTCAACACTTCCCACCTCACACTCAATCTCAACATCACCAACCACAACAACACTTTCAACACTTACCACCTCACTCTCAACATCACCGATCACAACAACACTTTCAACACTTTCAACACTTCCCACTGCACGCTCAACATCAACATTATCAAAATCCATCCCATCTTCAACATCAACAATTTCAACAACACCCTCAACATTTCCCACTTCCCGCTCAATCTCACCAAACACAACCTCACCAAACACAACCTCAAGCCCAACCTCAGGATCAACCTCAAGCTCAACCTCAGGATCAACCTCAAACCCAACCTCAGGATCAACCTCAAACCCAACCTCAAACCCAACCTCAGGATCAACCTCAAACCCAACCTCAAACCCAACCTCAGGATCAACCTCAAACCCAACCTCAAACCCAACCTCAAACCCGATCTCAAACCCGATCTCAAACCCGATCTCAAACCCGATCTCAAACCCGATCTCAAACCCGATCTCAAACCCGATCTCAAACCCGATCT
>JAJACQ010000040.1 GCA_022601435.1 Chlamydiia bacterium | reverse complement strand
CTTTGAATTATGCAAAAGAATTAAAGTATGGTAACTCCTGTAATACTCAATCCATGACTCTTTTGTACGACAAACTAGTTTTTATTAAGTCATTATAAATTAGCTCCTTCAAAAATAGGATCTTTTGGTATAAACTTAAAAACCCACTCAGGGATAACCATATTTTCAGACAAAAGCTCACTTAAAGCTATTTTTAAGGTACCTATAAAAAGATCTTTATCCTGATCCTTAGGTATTTTATCTCTATAAGAAGTTGCTTTAAATCCGTCTAAAACAATAGGAATAATAGAAAAAATCTTTTTATACATCGCTATTCTTTCAATAAACCTTGACCACGCTTGTTGCTCATTAATCACAGAAAAATCATTGGGAAATGATTTTATCAGTTCATTGTACTCATCTATAACATGGTTTTGTTTTTCTTCGCAAAAGCTGATTTCTTCTAACGTCTTTGTAAGTCTATCTCTATTTGCTTGAAGATCTAAATTATTTTGCTCTTTTCTATATGCTGAAATAGCGATTTTATACTCTTTAATAAAAAGGGAGTTAAAAATTTTTAAATTAGCATAAAAAAAATCTTTAATATCATCATCAATCTCTCTTGTAAGTTCTGAAAACTGTTTTTTTCTTTCAGTCTCTATAAGCTCATCTATAGATTTAGAGGAATTTACTTCGAATAAACTTTTTGCAAAAAGCATTGCCTCCATTTTTATACTCATTTGTGCCTGATAATTAAAAATCATCAAGGAATCTAGGCACAAAATAACTTTTCTCGTAGAAGTAATCAAAATGCTAAATTGCAAATCAGCGTTCGAAGCAAAATCATCACTCCAATAACTAAATTTGTCCTTATAAAGTCTTTGTGCTTCTTGAATCATTTTAGATATATCTATTATCTCATCTAAGTACGCCTTTATTTTATCAGAAAGAATTCTTTTATCAAATTTATCTAATTCTAGAGTTACAGATTCATAGATTGAAAGCAAAGATGCAATTTCAGGATTTCCTATTTCTTTATCCATAAAGCTTTTTGTTTTTCGGAACAATTGAGTTATTTTTCTTTCATTGGGAAGAAGACCCTTAGAAATTTTATCAAGAATCTCTATCTTCTGACTCAACTCTTTAATTCTGTAGTTTATTTGTTTACTCTTTTCTTCTTGACCATCAAAACTAGACCAGTATTGCTTTTGAGCACTATAAAGAACCTTTAACCTTCGAGCATCTTTAAGAGTTAAGCTCTCTATAGTTTCAAGATCATGAATTTCATTATTTCTTATCGTTTCTTTCTTCCAACTCGCATTTAATCTAGATAAACCTCCAGAGCAAATTGTGCTTTCATTTCCACAGTCTAAATACTTGTTATAAATATGAGGAGGTAAAAAATGATCCTTTATGTTCTCAATCCTTTTTTCTCTTAGCAATTGTTTGATTTCCTGAACTTTTTGAGTCCATAAATCTAAAAACTTGTCTTCGTCTATATTTTCATCTGGAGAAAGGATTTTCCACATTTCAAAAACTTGACCTTTAACTTTTTCTAAAAGATCCCCAAGCTTTTCTCTTGCTGAATTTTTTTGAATCTCCCGAATCCAGCCTTCTAGTTTTTCAGTAAAAAATATATTTAGGCGTTCTTCTCGTACACGTAACATATAATTAGAATTACAACGGTTTGCTAACTCATTTACGCAAGAGCTTACCAGGGATGGTAACACCTCCGAATTAATTTGGATTTTATTAGATACAACCATAATTTCACTTATTTTATGATTAAAGGACGGCTATTATTTCATACGATCACTTTATTTAAAAGCATTTATAAATAAGAAAAACCTTACCCTTTAGTATCATGAAACTGTTATCTTGGTAATACTAACTTTAAATATTAGATTTCTCCGAAATCTACCTCATCAAGTATCCAATCAGAAAATGGCATGTTTGTAAAATACTCTTCCTTACCGATGGACTCTATTCCAGCTCTAAGAAGCTTTTTTGCATGCTCTTGGTTACGTTCTTCTTTCCATTCTGTTGAACTAAAGATTTCATCTTTAATAGTTGCGACTAATGCAGGAGCTTCTCTAAAAAACTTTTTGTATGCTTTGATTTTCTTTAAAATGGCATCCCATGCTAGAGTACAATTTAGATATAAAAAATCACTTGGATATGAATCTGCAAAAGCTTCATATTCATTATAAATTTTATTTTGTACAGAAGCTGAAAGCTCTTCACGATTTATAAAATCTACGATTTTCTTTTTATTGCTTTCACCTTTTAAAGAATTATTATCTTTTTTAAATTTTTTCAGGGCTTGTTTAAATTCTTCCGTAACAAAAGAAGTCAATTCTTTTATATTGCCTTTAAGAATTTTTCTCTCTTTTTTAGAAAACTCCTTAATCCTTTTCATAATCTCATTAACTTGATCTGAAATAAGTTTATCTGCTATATCATGAGACCTTTTATCTTCTATTCCTTTCATAAATTTAATCGCTTTAATTCTAGAACTATTTATCATTAGATAACAACAGGTCATTAGAGGATTTAAAACTATATTGAAATTATATTTCTGATCAATTGTTATAGAATAATTTAATGATTTTGTTTGAGGAAACCTAAGACCTTTCTTAAGCCCCTTGTTCCAGCATGCTAAAGCTTCTGAATAAATCTTTTTAGCATTCTCAATGGCATTAATTACATTTAAAGTTCTACGGTAAAGAGTTTCTTGGTCTTTAGTTCTGTCAGTTTCATTTAATTTCCCTAAAACTTTACTTATCTTTAAAATTTCCTCTAGAAACCTTTCAATTTCTTCTTGATTAATTGTCCTATTTTTATATCTTACAATCAATTCATTCCATTCTCTAATTTTTTCAACAGTAGGAATAACTTTTTCAAACTTTTCTTTTAACCTACTAATTTCCGTCTTAATACTTTTAATTCTATCTTCTATTCCTGCGATTACCTCTTCTTTATTAGAAAAATTAGCAAAATAATCTTTCTTAGAACAAAATAATTCTAACAATCTGCGGTAATCCTTTTCAGATAATGGAGATTTTTCACAAATCTTCTCAATTTCTTTATTCCTAGCTTGTTCTTTATTCCAAGCCTTTTTTAAATTTCTTAGTTTATTTTTTGATGGCACACTATCATCACTACAATCAAGATATTTTTCACGAACATACAAAGGTAATGTAGAATCTTGTACTTTCTTATTTCTATTTTCCGTTAGAATACCTTTAATTTCCTCAACTCTTTTACCCCAGAAATCTAAAAACATTGCTTCATCTTCTTTATCTTTAGAAGAAACATTTTTCCACTCAACAAAAACCCTACTTTTTAATCTTTCTAAAAGATCTCCAAGTGTTTCTTGGGTTAAATTTATCTGAATGTTTTTTATCCAACCTTGTAGATGTTCTTTAAAAAAAGCACTGACCTTTCCTTCTCTTTCAAGTAAGAGGTAATCAGGCTGTTTCTTTTCAACTAATTTAGCTAAACATTGACCTGCGAGCGCTTTTTTTGCCTCATCATTTAGTTTTACAGGTCTTGTATTTGTTACATCCATTTAATAACCTTTATATTATTTATTAGTTGATTAGGCACTATTTTTTAACGACTTGCTTCAGGGCCTGATTGAATTCAGCAGTGAAATTTGAAACTAGAGTTTTTTTATTATTATTAATAAATTCCTTACATTCACCATCAGCAAGAATCTCTTTAATATACTCATTAACTTCTCTTGAAATTAATGCTTCTATTTCTTTACCGCATTTGGTTTTATCTAAAGAGATTGCAAAATTATTTGCTTTTTCTTTTAACTTCCTTACAATGTTAAAATAAAAATACAATATACTATCTGCTTCAAACGAAATACAGAATTCACTAGTAATTTTAATAGTATATTCAATACAAACTACTTCAGGAAATCTAATTCCTTTAGCTCTCCCACTACTCAAACTATCTAACAATTCATTGTATAATTCTGTAGTTTGTTTAATGTTTGAAACTAAATAACTAACTATATCTAACAGTCTCGTTTGGTCTTTAGTTTTATGACCCTCTTCTGTTATAGCTAACTCTTTACTAATAGTCGTACATAAATCCATAAGTGGAGATAATGTTGTAAAAGTCAAATCTTTATTTTTATACTTTATTAGTTCTTTCTCCCATTCTTGAATTTTGCTACCTTTAGAAGAAATCTGTTTAGGTGGTTTTTTAGATTGATCTATTCTATTTTTTATTTCAGTAATTCTGTTATTTATATCTGTAATTACGTCAATTTGATTATGAAAATTCCTCCAATAATCAAGCTTCGAACTATAAAGACTTAATAGCTTTTCATTATCTTCTATTGATAAACTACGTTTCACGTTGATTTCTGCAATTTCATCATCTCTTTTTTGTTCTTTTTTCCAACTTTTTTTTAAGTTTTTCAGTTCATTATTTGAAGGAATGCTATCATCAGTTAAATCTATGTATTTAGAAATGACATGAGGAGGAAGTAGAGAGAGTTTAATCTTTTCCTTTCTCTTTTGTTTTAACAATGTTTTAATTTTCTCAACTTGTTGACTCCAGAAACTTGCAAATTCATCACTGTCTAGACTATCTTGAGGAAAGGAATTCGTCCACTTATCAAAAACTTTCAGTCTTAATTTTTCTAAAAGTCTTCCGAGTGTTTCTCTGTCTGAATTTGTCTGAATGGATTGTATCCAAGTATGTACATTCTCATCAAAAAAGACATTTACTTCTCCTTTCTCATAGCGCATACAATAATCAGGGTGCTTTCTTTCTATTAACTTTGATTTGCACTTAAGAGCAAATGCTTTCCATGCGCTTTCTGTCATCGTAGCCTCACCTGCGCTTTCTGTCATCTTAGCCTCACCTGCGCTTTCTGTCACCTTAGCCTCAATTGTACCTGGTGCGTAACCTCCTCCTCTACTGCCACTTACATCCATTTTTTCACCTGCCTTATAATTTTTAATTGTTAATTATGCGTTTATTATATTATTCAAGATATGTTAGCATAAAATATTTTGTTTAATTATGAGTTTCATTTTAAAAACCAAACTCAAGCCGAGTAATTTTATGCTGAAGACTATATTAATTCAACAATTGAAAATGAAAAAAGTTTTACTTTATAAAAACAAAAATTTAGCTATCCTGATTCTATGGCCAAGATGACAAATAAAAAAGCATTTTTTGAACCTATTTGGAAAGACAACCAAATACTTGTTGCTATTTTAGGTATCTGCTCAGCGCTTGCCGTCACCATCCAAATGAAAACGGCTTTTGTGATGGCTTTAGCGGTTATCTTTGTGACATCTCTATCAAGTTTATTTGTATCACTCATCCGTAAAGTCACGCCTGACAGCGTACGTATGATCACACAACTTGTCATTATCTCAACATTTGTAATCATCGTTGATCAGTTTTTAAAAGCCTATTTTTTTGACCTTTCAAGAACATTATCTGTATTCATTGGACTGATAATCACAAACTGCTTAGTTATGGGCCGCTGTGAATCCTTTGCGCGCAATCAGACTCCGTTGATTGCCTTTCTAGATGGCACAGGCGCAGCCCTTGGCTATGGCCTAGTCATAATCGCAGTCAGCTTTATAAGAGAGTTCTTTGGCTTCGGCACAATCTTCGGCCTAAAAGTCCTTCCACAAACTATCTATGCAACAGCAGACAACCCTTCAAGATATGTCAATTGCAACTTGATGGCCTTAGCACCTTCTGCTTTTTTCATCATCGGCTTCTTCATCTGGATCTACAACATTAAAACAAATAAAGTGTGACATACTCTAACTCTAAATAATTAACTCTGAAAAATCTAGACCTGTAGAGCTCATATACTTTCTAGATTGCGATACAGCTTTAATTGCATTATCTATATTCTTTTCAAAGTAGACTTTTGCCTTTTCCATATAATCTGGTAAATCCAAAGCTTTAATCTGATCTGGTGTTAATCCCATATCAGTCGCTTTATTAGATAAATGTATATCTATTAAATCAGTAAAACTAGATAACAATTCTTCCTTTTTTTCCTTAGAAAGAGTTAAATCAGTTTTTTCTTCAACAAACTCACTAATAATGTCGTTAAACACATCAACTGACAAATCAAAAAAGATTTTATCAAATTCTGTAACTTGCGATTCCATCGTTTTTCTTACTGCTTCTAATCTTTTTTTTTCTCTTCTTTCTGCCAGACATTCTTTAACTCGAGCTGGGGCCTGTTTTCGATTTTTAGTGTAGTAAAACATTTCAACGTATGCTAGAAAAGGTTCTTCAAAAGATGCCAAGTTAGCCTCTGGATTCTTCTCAGTTTCTTCAGCATGCATTTTGTTAAAAGCAGCCTTAATTCTAGTAAAATCACCTTTATTATTTAGTCCAAGAGCGTTGCAAATAAATTGAATCAAGTTATCAGTTCTCCCAGACAAATTTGCATTTACATATGCGACAGCTATCGAAGCATAATGCTTGTCAACTGTACCAAAAGATCTATACGCTAGCTTATTTGCATATTGATCTAATAAATGAAAATAGACCGTATCAAAAAAATCTTGAACATATTCAAATTTATCGGTTCCTCCAAAATTTTCCCTTGTATTTGCAGGAGGTTTCTTACCTTTAATTGCTTCATTTCGTTGTCTTATAAGCTCTTCATCAAACTGTGATGCCAAAACCCCACAAGCTATATCATACGAATTTTGATTAAGCTCTCTTAACCGATCGAATTTAGGGCCGGACAATCTTAACCTTTCTTCTCGATCTCTCATATCATGATCAATTTTAGTTTCAAAACCCTTAAGAACAACATCTTTAATCCTTGCTACAGCTGCTTTCTCCTCTGCTGGATTTGAGAAGTACAAAAAATTCGATTGATTAGCTTTGCGGGTGGCCAATGTATCAAAATAAGAAACCGCTTGCTTAACAAACCTTGGAATCTGTTCCATTACCTCAGAATCTATACGCGCAGAAATTTTTTTTGGATCGTTAAAAACTATGCTTGATTTTTTGCCTGAACTTTTCTTACGGGGAGATTTAGTCTTAGTCTTAGTCTTAGTCTTAGTCTTAGTCTTAGTCTTAGTCTTAGTCTTAGTCTTAGTCTTAGTCTTAGTCTTAGTCTTAGGTGAAGCTTCTTCTACTTTCGAAGCTTCTTCTACTTTCTTAATATGCTGAAAAATAACCCTAAAGGCCTTTGTAACTTGTGTCTTCGTATCAAGTTGAGGAGGCCATTTACAAGATTGTTTCCAATTTTCTAATTCTCGATCAAAGAATTCCGAATTTGGGCAAGAACCCCTTATTTTAGCCTGTAGTTCTACACTCTCTCTAAACTCCTTAAATGTACCTTCAACCTTTCCTGAAGCTTTTCCCATTTCTTTTGGTGCAGAAGGCTCTAAATCCGCTCCAATAACAGACACAGGACTTTCACAAAGTGTCGAACCACTATTTCCAACGTCATCACCTTGATCAACTACTACACTAACCGCTCCAACTTTTTGGGTAACCCCTGAAAAACTTTCCATTTAAAAACTCCTAATTATAAAACAAATAGTATAAGCTCGCTAAGATTTAAAGTCCACAAATAACAAGGATCGTTTTTATTTTTTTTAATTATGATGTTATTAAGGATTTTCATAGCAAGCTAGAGCCAAGTTTTAAAAGAGAAGGTTGTGGTTGCTCAAATTCATAAAATTTTTTATTATGAAAAGAATGTGGCTCGGTGATTATTCTTTTGTTTCGTTAATTGGGATTTTTATCCAATCACTTTTTATACAAAACATTTTGCTTTTTTATTTTTTAGGAATGTGTTCCTATCTTGCGTGCTCGACAAAGCTAAAAACCGCAAATGGACTTGGTATCGCGGTTTTTGTTGTAATCACATGTTCCGGCACGATCAATTGGTTTGTACATCAATTTATTACAAAAGACGGCGCGCTTTCCTGGATCCCAATTCGCCCCATTATCGATATGCAATACTTGGAACTAATTATCTTTATTGCAACGATCGCCGCCTTTGTGCAAATACTAGAAGTGATACTTGATAATCTTTTTCCACCACTTTATCGCGCACTTGGTGTGTACCTTCCTCTCATTACCGTCAACTGCGCCATCCTGGGAGCGTCGCTCTTCTCCGTTGTTCGAAGTTATCCCTTAATTCCAAACATCGTCTTCTGCGCAGGGACCGGCCTTGGCTGGTATCTTGCTATCGTGCTGATCGCCTCCATCCGCGAAAAGCTTACCTACAGCGAAATCCCCAAAAATCTTAAAGGCATGGGAATTACCTTCATCACAACAGGCCTCATAGCGCTTGCTTTCATGGCCTTCTCCGGCATCAACCTCATAAAAAAATAACAACCAGAGGGTCATGCCTGCAATTCTGCAATTTGAATTTAAAACTATTAATTTAAAATAACTTACGAATTTAATTTAGTGCGCAAATTGCAGAATTGCAGGCATGACCCTCTGTTTAGTTGAAGATCATCGCAAGACCTACGAGAATAATTACGACAGCAAAAATCTTTCTGATAAAATTAATCGGCAAAGAGTGAGCAAGTTTTACACCTAAGGAAGAAAAAACAAGGCTTGTCAATCCAATAATAACAAAAGCTGGGATGTAAATATATCCAATGCAACCTGGCATATTTAAACTTTCTTTTGCAGAGAATAGATAACCGATCGTCCCTCCTAAGCTTATTAAAAAGGATGTTGCAGATGATGTTCCAATTGCCTTTCTTCCATGAAAGTGAAAAAGGAAAAATATAGGAACCATAAAAAAGCCCCCACCCAAACCTAATATATTGGCAAGAAAAGCCACGCCGAGACCTATAATTGTAAAAGTCAAAAAGCTTGGGATTGATTTGGCTTCAGTAATTTCCTTTATTGGCTTTATTAAAGTAAGACCTAGCAAGCAGGCAAATACACCGAAAATTATTTTTAATAAACTCGTTGAAAGCTCTCTTGCAACTAAAGATCCTAAAATGGTACCTATTATGATACCTATAAGCATTCGCCCCACTGCAAGCCAAACAACGCTCTTTTTTTTATTATGAAAATATGTAGCGGCAAGAGTATTTATCGCCATAGAAGAAAGTGATGTTCCAATAGCAATATGCATTATACTATCTTTAGGGAATCCAAGAATTGTAAAGACAAAGAAGAGGGCAGGAACAGTTATAGCTCCTCCACCAATCCCTAGCAAGGCACCAGTGACTCCTGCTAATACGCCAATAATAAAGTAGAAGAAAACAGAAAGCAGTATAAATGTCATATTACTATTTCTTTTTTACTTCTTTAGAGAAGTCTTGATTGGCATATTGAAACCAAATGGGTAGAATTGTATTTAAATAATCCATAAACTTCCAAAGCCCTACACGGTGTTCTAGATTCATCAAAGGATCATATTGAGCTTGTGGAAATGCAATCCCAAATCCAAATAATCCAGGGGCAATAATTCCAGTTTTATCATTGTATGTGATCTTTTCAAATTGCTCTAAAACAGGAGCTTGATGTCTTTCAAAGCCAATTGCATAGACTGCCTTATTACACACACTTAAATCTTTTTCATAAGATTGATCTGAAGTAAGAGTTCGCTTGATACTCTTAGGAAGTTCTCCATCTAGGTTTTTTTTTGCCCAGATTGCCGCTGCTCCTTTTAAACCTGTATTATCAAAAAGGGTCCAAGTATCTAGCTGAACGGCATAAACATGAGGAGCTCTATAAAAATTGATGATATTCTTTGCTTTTAACTTCTCTAAATTTTGCAGAACAATTACTGCTGAGTGAGACGCTCCAAACACTCCAATGGTATCATCTGGATTAAATGCTTTTTGTAATTTTTCTGGATTTAATGCCACATCTATAGGAATTTCTTCAATATCTGGATAAGTTAACCGCTTTTCGGCACATCCATTTGCTAAAATGACGTTTTTTGCAAAACATTTACTATTCTCAGCCTTTATTTCCCACCTATTATCCTTAAGAGATAAAGATAAAGCTTTATCCTCTATTGGATTAACCTTTTTAATTAAATGATCTGTAACCCATTGTAAAGGCTCTGCAATATTTTGTAATTGACAGGTGTCTTTTGGTGGCAGCTTGTCAATAGGAAAGGATTTAGGGCGCTCATTATAACGAAAAGCCTCGCAATCAAGCAGAAATTTTAAAAAAAGATCAACTTCTGTATTACTTGATACCTTATACCACTTCCTTCCTAGATCTCCCACCTGAAAATAAGGATCCATCCATCCAATGCTTTTAGCAGAAACACCTGAGTCAATAAGCTTACCCACCGCAGCAATTCCCGCAGGTCCTGCCCCTATTACCATCCAATCAAAACTCTTTGAAGTCATAATCTCCCCTTATTAATAAATTAGATACTATGAATTTCATCAAATTACTCAAGGATTTTTATATAAAATTAAGCATTAATAGGATACAACAATCAGCGGATTAAAACATTACAGAGCAGAAATTATTTCAACCTTATAATTATAAATCAAAATCAATTAATTAACTCTTGATTACGCAAGGAAAACATTTTCCACAATTGATCACACTTAAAATAAACAACTTCTTAGTATAAATTGATTAGTTATAAACATTAATTAAAATCTATAATTACATCATAATTATGTATAATTCAAAAAAACTTCCACAATAAATTCTTTATACCCATATTGACTTAAGCAAAAAACTAACTGAGTTATGAACAGTTTCAAAGGTCTTAATTAAATCATAATTAAAATATAAAAAAGACAACCAAGCAACCATCTTAACACCAGTGATTTTCATAAAATCCATAATTAACGCCATTATGAAAGTCGTATAATAGACCCATAATTACAATTTGAGCAAGAAAAAGCCGCTTCATATCCTCACACAAGCCTGAAACATTCTGATATGCTAAATAGGAACTCAGGTTTTAAAGACGTAATCTTCTAGGGCATGATATTCATCAAGATTATGCGGCTTAATTAAAATCAGCCAACCACGACCCTCAGGATCATCATTTAGCATACTCAGACTATCCATTAGAGGAGAATTCACCTCAATTACCTCTCCTGAGATCGGCGCATATGTATCAATCGCTGACTTTGTGGACTCTAAAACCAAAAGAGGATCGCCTTTCTTTATTAAATCACCTTTTTTTGGAAAATGAATGTGAACAATTTCGCCTATTTCTTTCTGAGCTTTCTTTGTAATACCCATTTTTGCATGATCATCATCTAAAACAATCCATTCATATGTATCCGTTAATTTCATAATCTACCCTTAAACCTTGAATGCTCAAGCATTCCATTTTCTGTAATGTGCATAGCTAATGAATCATACACTTTTTTTCTTGCTTCTTTACACATCTCTTCACGCAATTTTTCAGACAATTTTTTTAATTTACCCTGATCGATTTTTTTCTCTTTCAAAGTTATATAAAAAGGAATCGCATCTGAAAACTCTGCTTTTGAAGTGTCTCCTATCTTCAATTTAAAAAAGCTATCACGCGCATATTTAGATTCTTTTCCATTTCGGGTAATTACAATTTTTGATACATCCAAATTAAACTGTTTTAAATGTTCATCTGTAGCAAGCTTAACTTTTCCTTCTTTATAAAAGCCTAATCTTTGAAATTGGTGAATGCCATATACTTTTTTATTCTTCTCACATTTTTGAATTTGAGCGGCAACTTTTTTCCCTGCTTTTCCTTCAAGCATTCTAAATAAAAGCTTTTCTCTTAACTCCTCATCCATCTCAACATCTTTGGCAGCAGCCATCACCTCATCTTCGACCATCTTTGCTAAAAAACCATTTTCTTTTGCCTGCGCAAAAGAAGTAAACGAAGCCTTTTCTGGTTTCTTTAAAAGCATCACACGGAAAAATAACTTGTCATCCTGAGAATAAAAACTTAGCTCTTCCCCTTTGTTTAACTTATCAACTTCTTCCATTAATTTTGTTTCATCAAACCCTTCAGGAAAATGATTTGATTTTACATTCTCATTATAATAAAAAGTTACCTTAGACAAATCTTGCTTCTTTAATGCTTCTTTTACAAGATCCATTTGCGAATCAACATAAGCATGACGGCTAAAAGCATCAACATCTTTTTGCTTTGCTTTACTCAAACTTTGTAACACATAAAATCGTTCATCTTTAGACAAGTTTTTCTCTAATGAAAATTTCTCAGCAATCACATCCCAACCATCACCTGTTTGAAACTTCCATAACTTTTTCAAGGCAATATCATTTCCAACCTGTAGCTTTGAACGCGATGCCATCTTCAATACATAATTTTTCGTAAAAAGATTCGGAGCCTTTTTTAAAATAACACTTTCATCATAAGTTTTTTTCGGCACCATTAAAAACTCATCCTGCTCACCAATGCTTGTCAAGTAAGCATTCAACTCAAGAGCATCCTGCACACTCGTTACTGCCAAATTCCTATTTTCCTCAACTTTGTCTACAATCAACGTCTCAACTTTGGAGCCAAATAATTTTGATAAAGCCATTTGATCAATTAGCAAACTGTTATCATTGTTCTTAAGCATCTTTTCAAAAGTCATCACGGCTTGCGCTGCTTTCACCAAATCCTTACGCGAAAGACCTAGCGAATACTCAAAACGAGAAAGCACCTCATCATACTGCTTCTCATTTTCAATCGCCTGAAACTTGTCATCTATTAAATCCTTAGCCTTTCTTAAAACAACACCCTCTGCCTCCTCGTACGACACAGAAAATCCGTGATCCTTTGCAAAAGCCGCACCCTCTAAAACAACCTGTGCAAAAAGCTCCATAAACGCCGACCCAAACAAATCCTCATTATTCCTTGCCTGGAAAATCGCCATGTTCTTTCGCTCTAACATCGGATCCTCTAAATTGTGATAATCACGCAAACATATTTTCATCAATAACCGCATATCATGCGGCGTAAAATCTATCTGATGCCGCACCATGTCAATCATATCAACTAACAAAGACACATCGATCTCACGCTTTTTATCATCTACCTTTTTAATCGATGCATGAAAATCTTTGGCATAAATCTTTAACTGACCCTCTAAACTTACCTTCCCAGATGGATGCTTATACATCCTCTGCCTACGATGCTTTTTCATCTGCGTTGCAAAATCATCCTTTAATAAATCATAATGCTCATAAACCAACTTCTTTCCTAAAGCCGACGAAATCAACTCAACAAAAAAACCATCCGAGAAAATATTCTGACGCTCTAACACATCATTAAAACCATACCCTAAATCATAAGATAAATAAGTCTTCATCGAATCAATTTGTTTCTTAAAAACTCTTCTTTTAATTTGCTTTTCACCGATTTGATAAACGACATCTTTAACCTCTGCCTTCTGTGGAAGATTCTTCCCTCCCACTCCAAAAAATAACATCGTAAAAACAACACATATCATCACACCCGACATCATTACCCTGGAATGCTTAGAGAAAAAAGATAACATAATCAACCCCTTAAAAATAATTTTCTAGTGTGCCAGAAACTCAACTTTTTTGCAAGATCCTATAAACCAAAAATTCACCCAAAGCAAAATAACTCTAGGTGAATTTTCATGACCAATAAAGCGAATTTACAAAAGCTTTTAAAACAAAATTTAAATCAATTTCTCTATCCAATAAAAATTTTGTCATTGCCTTTTTAAAAGCCTATTTTAGAACCCTTTGTTTTTTCAAATAAAATTAAAAACAATTGCCTCTATAATCTTTTTCTGCCTCTACCTCTTCGACTTCTTCTGCCTCTGCTTCCGCCTCCGCCTCCGCCTCTGACAGTTTCTTTCGTTTCATTATTAGTTGATAACACTATTTGCATGAATGACTTAGAGGTTTCGGTTATTAACTCTTCATAATCGGGTATTTGCCTTCTTTTACCATCTTTCATCAATTTTTCTATAACCGGATTAAGCTCAGTTTGCAATTTATCTTTCTTAATATCTTTAGCAGCTTTTTTGTTATTCTCCTTAAATGTGTCTGTAAATTTTTTTAACTCATCCTTAATAGACACAACAAACGCTTGTTGCTTATTTGACTGTGCTTCTGCATCCGCTTTAGCTTTTTCCTCTGCATCCGCTTTAGCTTTTTCCTCTGCTTCCGCTTTAGCTTTTTCCTCTGCTTCCGCTTTAGCCTTTGCTTCTGCGTCCGCTTTAGCCTTTGCCTCTGCTTCCGCTTTAGCTTTTTCCTCTGCTTCCGCTTTAGCTTTAGCTTTTTCCTCTGCTTCCGCTTTAGCTTTTTCCTCTGCTTCCGCTTTAGCTTTTTCCTCTGCTTCCGCTTTAGCTTTAGCTTTTTCCTCTGCTTCCGCTTTAGCCTTTGCCTCTATTTTTAAACTAGCTACTTTAGCTGCTTCTTCTGCTGCTGATTTTCCCTGTTCTTTTGCCTTTGTTTTTACACTAGCTACTCTAGCTGCTTGTATTGCTGCTTCTTTAGCTGCCTCTTTTGCCTCTGTCCTTACACTAGCTACTTTAGCTGCTTGTATTGCTGCTTCTTTAGCTGCCTCTTTTGCCTCTGTTCTTACACTAGCTACTCTAGCCGCTTGTATTGCTGCTTCTTTAGCTGCCTCTTTTGCCTCTGTTCTTACACTAGCTACTCTAGCCGCTTGTATTGCTGCTTTTTTAGCTGCCTCTTTTGCCTCTGTTCTTACACTAGCTACTCTAGCTGCTTCTTCTACTGCTGATTTTCCCAATCCTTTTCGAGGATCATCTTGATCTTCATCAGCTACACTATCTGTCTTTACTGAAACAAAAGATTCATCATCCTCACTCTCCACGCCTTGCTTATTGTGACAATTACCTAAAGAAGACTCATGTTGTTGTTCTAAAGCTTGAATAAAGCAATCGTTTCGTTCATCCTTAAAAAAATGACTCTGGGATGACTGTTCGGCACCGGTGTCTCCATCTCCATCAGAGACTTTCGGCTCTCCCAATCCTTCAGACTCAGAATCATCATCTTCACCCATAGAAGAGGTATATTTATCTGCAGCAAAGTCGTTATCCTGATCTTTTTGCGAATCAACAGATTGACTATCATTTTTATCATTATCATCTCTCACAGGAGTTTTCAAATCTTCAATCTTTGCTGCTGTATCCTTTAATTCTTTTTGCAGTTCAGGTAGTTTTTCATGCTCTTTTCCAACCTTATGATCGAGACCAATCTTTACACAAAGCTCCGCTAAAAACGCAAGGCCACCTGTTGCAAAAACCAAGGTTAGATACCCCAAAAAGGCAAATATTTTTCCCACAAGATTTTTTACACCAAAAACAAGATCCATCAAACAATTCGATTCAGTATCTCGAATCACTTGAATTTGTTCCCCTAATTGGCTTTGTCTATTTTCTAGAGTTTTTAAAGTTTCTACTGTAGTTTCTTGACCAGAACTTTGATTATTAACAGCCATACAAATCTCCTAAATGCACTTTTAAATTTTTGAATACTAGATAATTGCACAAGTGTTTTATTAAGACAAGATTAAATTTACATCATTTCTTTATAACCAAACGCTCCTTCTAAAATTATTCTCCACAAACCCTTTGCAGATCTTGAAGCAAGCAATTTTCTCCCTCCTTTTAATAATTCATTACTGCCCCTCAATATCAAAAAGTTCTCTTTAATCAATCGGCAAATTTTTGCCTTTTCCTATAACTTTAACTAATTCTATTAGTTGAAGTTCTCATTAACAACCCATTTCTTAAACTAGATTTTTCGAGATACTTTCTAACAGTGTCACCGTATTTGTGCGAAGATTTAAGTTTTCATCCCTTAATTCTCTTAGTTCATTTTGTTGGACCATTAACACTTCCGTACACTTCACAATAGCCTGTAACGATAATCTGCCTTCCTCCCTCTGAGTTGCGATTTCCTCCTCACAGCGAGCAAAATCACCTCTCACTTGCAATAACTCACCATTAACTTGAGATAACTCACCATTAACTTGAGATAACTCACCCCTCACTTGAGACAACATTTCCCTCGAATTATCTAACTGATCCTCATCCTCCATCTTCAGCCGCTCGATTTCCGCCACTTTTTCTTCTAAAAGTAAAATAGCATCATCCCTCTCTCTTAGTCTATCATTTAATGTATCCAATTCTTCAGTTAACCCTTCCACCTGCTCCTCTAAATCCCCAATCGTAGAAACAGCCTTCACAGATTCATTTTGAAGCGGCTCTATAATACGTCTTACAAAAGCCTTCATCGCAAAGTCAAGCCCTACTAAAAGACCTGCTAACAAAATAGACACTATAATATATATGAACTGGCAAATACGCCTCACAGTTTGATCCTCTAAGAAATTGATCCTGTCCCAAAAACAATTTACCTCAAAACTTCCATCCCGCACCGGCATAATCAATGCACCTCCAATCGAATGATAATCCATCAAATACCCTTTCTAAAAAAAAATCTTTAAAATTTATACACGCAATTTAGATAAAAAGAAACACTATTTAATAAAGTAAATAGCAACAAAATCTTTACCACCCTCATAAAGTCAACATAAAGTTCCAAAAAAAAAGCAGAGATAAAATCTCTGCTTTCAAAGTACTTTAAGATTACTTCTAATAGTAAAAACTAATGACTAACCTTTTAAAGCAACAACTTCACGAAGAACTCTAAGGGTGTCATCTGGCACATTTCTACCAGCTTTTAAATTCAAAACAACATCTTTCAAATGTCGATTGACCTCTTTCCACTGATTTTTATTCTCATTAAGCCATTTATTAGCCACTGTCAATTTTTTTATTTGAGTCTCAAGATCTGCAACTCTGTTACTTTGATCTCCATCAACCTCTTGCTTATTCCCCTTACTTGGAGCTTGAGCATTTTCTTTCCCTGAGTTAGCAAAATTAGATTGACGATCTGCCAAAACATTCAAGGTTTTCTCTAATTCTCCATTTGTATCCCTTGACTTTCTAAACAGCGCTTCTCTTTCCTCAAGTCTTTTAGTTAATGCTTGAATTTGAGTTTGAGAAACCTTATTTACTCTTCGGTAATTTTCTTGAGCCTCTTGACTTTGTTCAGTAAGTTCCTTATAGCTATCTATTATACGATTCGCTTCAATTAACTTAAGTGTCTCTTCATTAAGAAGCGCACAAGCAGCTTCAAATTGATGTGTTAACTCCTCTACTTCATCATTTTTTTGAAGAAGATTTTGCCTTACTGTTTTTAACATATTTTTACGTCTTTCTATGCTCTCATTTGCATTAGCAAGCTCTTCTGCTAATGGCACAAATTCACCTCTAAATTCATCAATTCTTTTTTTAATACGTAAAGCTGCATTTCTAGCTCTTGTCTCTACAGCTTGAGCATGCTCAGTCTCTGCTTGCGCTTCTGCAAGCTCTCCCTCTGCTTGTTCAAGCGCCAGCCTTAAATCTTCCATATCTGTTTTATTTGCTTCTGCTGACTGTTCAGCTTCTGCTATTCTAGCCTGCAAATCAGCAACCTCTGCCTGTAAAACCTCTCTGCTTTTCAACTCGCCTTCGTTTACAACCTTAAACTCTTCATTTGCATAAGTTAACACTGCAATATGCCTATCTTTATAAGCAGCAGTACGAACCGCATGAACGATCGATTCAATAATCAGAGAAATTGCCCCTGTAAAGATAGTCATCAAAACATAACCAAACTTACTTAAGCCCTCATAAAAAATAGCATCAACTACATGAACATTATTTTCAATATTACTTACACGCTTATTTGTAATCGCATCCCATAACATTACAGGACGATCTCCTAACACAGGAGCCTTTTGCTTTTCAGGTGATAAAGTATTAGGACCAGCTTCAAATGAATCTAGACCTACATTTGTAACGTCAGACATAGTATTTCTCCAATTTAATATTATAATCAAAATTAATTATACAGAACTAAACTATAATAAAAAACAAAAAAAAAGAATTAAAATCGACTTTAAAGTAAAGATAATTGCAAAAAATATACTATTAAATAGAGATATATTAAAAATGGCTTTAAACAAAAAGAAGACAGAAGTTTTACCTTCTGCCTTCTCCAAGAATGAACCTAGGAATATAGTAATAGATTTTTTAAACCTCTTACTACCTTCAAGCTATTTAAAGCATGTCATACATATCTTGCGCAGTTTTTCTACCTAAACCGGCAAATGCACCGTTAGAAATTGCTGCATCAAGACCATCATCCGCATCTTCTAAAAGACCTGAATTAAGTAAAGACATATGACCTCTAATCCTTTCATTTTGAGCTTGAATAGCTTCTAGTCTTTCCATGATTGTTTTAGATGTATCCGCAGCGACTTTCTCTTTCTCTAATGCATCTTTTGCATCTTGTCTACTTACACCAGCTTTTGCAAGCGCATCAGCAATAACAACTCCGATAAATAATGGGAAAAGAAGAATTGAAGCCACAATCACACCAACTTTTACAGATGTTTTGCTGTAGTTTAAAAAACCAGCTCTATTTCTTAGCTCAGCATGTTTCTTATCAATTCTTTTAGCCATAACTTTCCTAGCTAAGTTGTTGATTTTTGTTGCTGCTTTTCTTCTACCATTCAGAGTATTCAACTCAATCTGCACTTCTCTAGCTTCTGCTTTTGCATCAGCTTTTGCTTTAATTAAAGCATCTATGTGAGGCTTTGTTACATCTCTTTCCATTTCAAGACCTTCTAAAAGAAGTTTATCTGTTCTTGCATTATGAGATCTCAAAGCTGATTGAATTATTGTTGCTGCAGTATTTTCTGAAGCTACTAATCTATTTTTCAAATTATCACTTCTTTTATTTTCTTGATTCTCAGCATCAGCTAAAGCTTTCAAACGACTCACAGACCCTAAATGTCCTAGGCTTTGTTTAGCTTGATCAGCAGCAGCTTTAAAAGTATTATCTTTATTCTGCTTAATTGCTACAGCATTATCTAAAACAGCTTCTCCTTCAAGATCTTCTTTAGATAAAACATCAACACCAAGTTTTTTGATTGCTGGATCAATAAGATCTGCTGGCACTTCAAGTCTAAGTGTTTCACCAACTAAACGCTGTAAAACAGTCTCAGTCTCATCTTTAGTTCCAAAATCATTAAGTCCAGTAGATAGATCAGCTAGCATTTTAGGATATAGATTCATCACTTCCTTGTTACTTGCACCTACAGGTATTGGTGACTCATAAGTTTTTGAAGCCTCCATAAGAGCAAGATCCAAACCTCTTACAAATCCAGCTTTTTTACTAGTTGACAAAGCATTAAACCTAGCTGACAAAACATTAAAATGTTCTTGTGTTCCAGGAGTTTGCTCTAATCTTAATTTATTTGCTTTATCAAGAGCAGCACCCATTTTAACTTGATTTGCCTCTACAGCAGCACGAAATGCTTTTTTATCCGCTAGTTTTGCATCTGCTTCTGCAGCTGTAACTAATGATGATACAGCACTAAACGCTTCATCTCTATCTTCTTCAAGTTGTAATCTTGCCTCTGAGGCTTTCAATAAAGCATCTGCTTTTGCTTTTGCAGCTTGTTCTGTAGTAAGCCTTGCACCCTGAACTTTCGCTCTTAAATCATTAACTTTGTTTTGCGTCTCTAATAACTGATCCTTTAGACTTTTTTCAGCATCTTGTGCATCTAAAATAGCTAAATCTTCAGGACTCAAAGTACTTCTGTCAATGGTTAATGAAGCCGAAACTGAATCATTCGATATACTAGATACACTAGATGAAATAGACGAACTTGAGCTTGAACGAGAAATTGATGGTGCTGCTACTGATGCTCCTCTAGAAACAATGTGTCTTTTAGGTAAAGGCTTACTTAAATTTTTTCGGCCATCAAATATTTTTTTTGAACCAGCTTTACCGGAAGGCAATCTGTCAATACTGTCAATAACTACTCTTACTATATTATCAGATTGTGATGAAGTTTCACTTCTCCCCGCTTCTTTAGGCTCCTGCCCCACTTGTGCTAAAGCTGCATTTAAATCCGCTGGTGTTACACCACTTGGTCTTGTTGCTGAATGTTCCATAATATTTCTCCTTAATTATGCTATTATTTTGTTTTGTTATGAAACTATTATATTATAAATTTAATTTTAACTCAAGATAATTCAAATATTTACTTATTATTTTTAAACTCTATTTTAACGCGTTTACGCAAGCGCCTAACAATCAATTAGATCTGAAATTTCTCCTAAATCTCATAATCAACTATGATCTACACACCATAATTAAAACTATATTATTAGCGATCTAGTTATATTTAAAACCTTAATTTATATCTGCATACATCGATTTTGCAACATATTATTAATTAAACACTTAAGCAGCAACCTGTTGACCGTTAGCAAGATACAATACATTTACTTTTAGTTGATTTTATGTTATAATATGTATATGAAAAGATTCATTTCACACCTATCCAGGTATTTTACGGTGGGACTTCATTTTACAGTCCTGATGGCATCTATTATAAAGACTTCGATCAAGCGATTCTACCTAAAACTACGCAAGCGCCAAGTAAAACACCCTCACCTTCAGTCATTTATCGACAAGCGTGTTAAAAACAACTGTAACTTGATGTCACTTTTCCACTCATTAAGAGAGCAAGCCAATCCAAAATTACAGATTTCGGAGCTTGTTGATTTACAACAAATATATACATCTAAAGATGAGCTTTTAAAGTCAATTCCAGTGAAGAAGTCAGAGACTGAGATCATCGCGATCCCAATTGCGATTACAGCCTTTTCTTTCTTTCGCCACTTCGTAACTCTTATTATTGATCTTAGAGAAGGCGTCATCGAGTTCTATGACCCAATCGGCTTTTCAATCGCTCAATACAAAAATGCTATCCTGTGGGGCCCTAAATGCGCTAAAGGTGCACACCTGACCTTGAAAGAACTTGTCCAAGCAACGCAAAAATTCTACCAAATCAATGAAATTATCGAAAATCGCGCTATCCATCAGAAGGATTTCAACCAATGCGCTCTTTTCGTATATGACCGCATCTACAAACGCGGCGTCGAAGGCCTATCATTCCAAAAAGCTGGAAAAGCGCCTCTTACCTCAAAACAAGCGTTTATCTAACCACTTACATATCATAGATTTACAAAACCTTAAACTCTAACTCTTTAATTATGAGTTGATTTCTTCAAATAATTATGTTATAATAGTTGTAGCTATAATTAGGAGTTTATTATGATTAGAACATTATCATTTGAAGGGATAAAATATACAGGCGAAGATTTAATGTCTCAAGGTTTAAATACCAACGAAACAAATAGAACCGCCAATGGACAAGGTAAATTAGCAGCTTTAATGCTTAGGATATCCCTTAAAGCTCAGGAAGATCCTATATTTGCAGCCTTAAAAGAAAAAGTGATCCAAACCGCTAAAACAAGGCTCCGATCATTTGATAAAGCACTACAAACTTTTGCCGGTACAATAAAACCTATTAAAAACGATAGCGATAAAGTGATTGGGCATACCTCTGATTCAATCATCGGACTCAAAAAAAATGGCGAATATGAAGTTTTCAAAAAACGAGGATTTGTAGCTTTCTTTAAAAAGCTTTTTTCTGGTGCCCGGTTTAATGTAGTCAAACAACAGCTCGACGGATACGACAAAACAGAAAGTTTTGCAAAAACAGCATTTAAAAAAGGACAGATAGAAGAAAAGACAAAGGAAAGACTAAATAAGTTCGATTCCATTAAATTTCTTTTCAATAAACTAGATATTGACGCTTATAGTCCTGAAACACCTCTTTTAAAATCTGTTGCTAGACTTACTTCGAACACAGCAAAAGAATACCGAAAATTTGCAAAAGAAAATCAAGCTCATAAAGGAAGCGAATTGTATAATAGGGTCAAAATCTTTAAAGCGGATCAAACTCGAAAACTTCTTTCAAAATAAGATTTCAACCTAACTACGACATACAATTAGGATCCTGCATAAAATATGCAGGATTTTTTTATTTTTTGCATAGCGCAAAAAATCAATCTTTGGTTTCCAAAGGGCTATGCCCTTTGGTGGGGTGTGGGGTAAAGCCCCACATTTTGCGTTTACATAAACAACATAATTTGATAAAATACTGTGCATGAATCAAAAAAAGAAATGCGCAGTAGACGTAACAAGAAAAGAAGACTTCCCACTTTGGTACCAAGAAGTCATTAAACTAGGTGATTTAGCTGAACACTCAGGCGTTCGTGGCTGCATGGTGATTAAACCAAGAGGCTACGCTATCTGGGAACGTATTCAGCAAACAATGGATAAAGCCTTTAAAAAACGCGGTGTCCAAAATGCCTACTTCCCCCTTTTCATCCCTCTTGAATACTTAGAACGCGAAGCTGCCCATGTCGATGGGTTTGCAAAAGAATGCGCCGTTGTAACACATACGCGGCTAACCCAAGACGAAAATGGTAAACTTGTCCCTGATGGCAAATTAGAAGAGCCATTGATTGTCCGACCAACCTCTGAAACTATTATTGGCGAAAGCTTTGCTAAATGGGTCCAATCTTATCGAGATTTGCCCTTACGTATCAACCAATGGTGCAATATCGTTAGATGGGAAATGCGCCCAAGACTATTTTTACGCACCGCAGAAATTCTTTGGCAAGAAGGACACACCGCTCATGCCACTGCCGAAGAAGCTCAGGAAGAAGCTCTCGAAGGACAAAAAGTCTATGCTCATATTATCGAAAATTACTTAGCTATCCCGCTTATTAAAGGTGAAAAATCTGAAGGTGAAAGATTCCCTGGCGCCGAAAACACCTACACTATCGAAGCTATGATGCAAGATGGAAAAGCTCTACAGATGGCAACCTCCCACTACATGGGACAGAATTTTGCTAAAGCTTGTAACATCAAATTCTTGAACAAAGATGGAAAAGAAGAATATGCCTATACCACATCTTGGGGATCGACCACGCGTTTGATTGGCGCAATGATCATGACTCACGCAGATGATAACGGCGTTGTTATCCCTCCAAGAATCGCTGCAAAGCATGTTGCTCTTATCCCTATACTTACAAATCCCGATCTTAATGAGAAAGTTCTTGATTACTGCAACACTATTAAAGAACAGCTTGAGCAAATTACCTACTATGATAATGAAATCAGCGTAGACATCCTTGATGACGATAAACGTGCCGGAGAAAAATCGTGGGATGCTATCAAAAAAGGTTATCCAATACGTATTGAAGTGGGCGCTCGCGATATTGAATCTGGGAAAATGCCCCTTTCTGTGCGCACAAAAGAGAAATCTGATAAAGAGTTCCTCTCTTTAGAAGAGATCGTCTCCAAACTTCCAGAGATTTTAGAAGACATTCACGAGACTCTATTCAAGAAAGCCTGCCTACACAGAGAAGAAAATACCCTTACAGTGAAGTCAATGGATGACTTTTCAGAGATTGTAAAAAGCGAAGATTTTCCTTCTAAATTTCTCAAGGTTTCTTATGGTGGCGACAAGCTCCTCGAAGAAAAGATTCAGAAAGATTATGGTGTCACAATTCGATGCATTCCACAAACGCAACCAAAAGACCACGAGTCCTGTCTCTTCAAGGGCGCTCGCAAGCCAAAGCTCGCTATTTTCGCAAAGTCCTATTAGAAAAGCTGCCTCCTGCGCTCAAAGGGACAACGTCCCCATTAGCACCGATCTTGTTTTTGAAAACTTCATGGGACGCCGTCCCATACCCTGGTCAAGGACTACGCCCTTAACAAACCCATGATTGATTTTTTGCGCCGACGCAAAAAATAACAGGTGTTATTTTTACATACAAAGTTACATTTTCTTGAAAGCACCCTCTGTAATTATGAGATTATTATGATTTTTCACAACAAGTTAAAGAGGCATTTGCGACACTGCCTCCGGCGGCCAAAGGGACAGCGTCCCTCTGGACTCCCATCATTGATTTTTTGCGCCGACGCAAAAAATAGCAGGTATTATTTTTACATACAAACCTACCCCCCTTAAAAATCACCCTCCGTAATTATGGGATTATTATGATTTTGCATAACAATTTGAAGAGGCATTTGCGACGCTGCCTCCGGCGGCCAAAGGGACAACGTCCCTCTGGACTCCCATCATTGATTTTTTGCGCCCACGCAAAAAATAGCAGGTATTATTTTTACATACAAAGTTACATTTTCTTGAAAGCACCCTCCGTAATTATGGGATTATTATGATTTTGCATAACAAGTTGAATAGGCATTTGCGACACTGCCTCCGGCGGCCAAAGGGACAGCGTCCCTCTGGACTCCCATCATTGATTTTTTTTGCGCCGACGCAAAAAATAACAGGCATTATTTTTACATACAAACCTACCCCCCCTTAAAAATCACCCTACGTAATTATGAGATTATTATGATTTTGCATAACAAACTGAAGAGGCATTTGCGACGCTGCCTCCGGCGGCCAAAGGGACAGCGTCCCTCTGGACTCCCATCATTGATTTTTTGCGCCGACGCAAAAAATAACAGGTATTATTTTTACATACAAAGTTACATTTTCTTGAAATCTCCCTCCGTAATTATGAGATTATTATGATTTTGCATAACAAGTTGAAGAGGCATTTGCGACGCTGCCTCCGGCGGCCAAAGGGACAGCGTCCCTCTGGACTCCCATCATTGATTTTTTGCGCCGACGCAAAAAATAGCAGGCATGACCCTCTAGTTTATTCAGAAAGAGCAGAGATTAAGCTTTGTTTAATTTCATTTCTTGTCTTTTCGATATCTTGCAAAGTAGCTTTTGATCCTAGAAGTGGGAATGTGTGAAGGTTCATTGCTGATAGTACTTTTGACTCAGTTTTAAACAAAGGTTTTAGCATAGAAAAATCAGGGGGGGCTAGGGAGATGCTTCCTTGGTGGAGGTAGCCTTGATTTTTGCGGCGTTGGGCAGCACCGCAAAGTTTTTTTCCGCCGTACATGATGTCGTATTTTGTAGGTTTAGCAAAGCAAAAGTTTTTACAAAGATCGTCCATCGGTTCTGGTTCAATTGGCAAAAGAGAAAAATCCCCTTTGCTATCTTTAATAAATGGAGAAAGGCCTTTTGCTATTCTATCGTTAATATATTTATAGCTCTCCATCACATCATCTTTATAGCCAGCGTGATTTTTTGGAATAAGGCATGAGAAGGCAAAGTCCCATACGTGGAATAAGACCCCTCCCCCTGTTGGTCTTTTACTAAAGTCAAAATCTTTGATATAAACTTTTTGATTCATAATATTTTCAGGTTTAATAAAGACACCAAAGGTAAAGCTTGGTTTGACAAAATCATAAAAATGAAGGATGGGTTGATCGTCTTGTTTCATTTTTAAAAGCAGCTGCTCATCGATTTTCATGAGTTCAGAAGCACTTTTTTTGCCACTATCTATTACTTTCCACATACACGTTCCTTCTTAAGGTGTTAGGGAGATTTGATTAAAAAAAATCGTTAAAATCTCTAAAACCTCTTGTGCAAAGATTTCAGATATTTTACAAGAAAGAAAAAACTCGCTATAATCTCCGTGATGGATTATAGAGAAAATTATAGTTATTTAGATAGAGGAAGTTCATATGTTTGATAGATTTACATCTCGCTCAAAGCAGGTTGTCAAATTAGCAAAGCGCGAGGCGTTAAAATTAAATCACTCCTACTTAGGGACAGAGCATTTAATTTTAGGTTTAATGAAGCTCGGACAGGGAATTGCTGTCAATGTTCTTCGTAATTTAAACATTGAATATGACACTTTATTAGCAGAAGTTGAGCTTGTGGTTGGATATGGACCAGAAATTCAGGTTTATGGAGACCCAGCGCTTTCAGGAAAATGTAAAAAATGTTTTGAGCTAGCCAATGAAGAAGCTTTAGCTTTAAATCATAACTATGTAGGAACAGAGCACCTTCTATTAGCGTTAATTCGTCTTCAAGATGGTGTCGCTGCGCAGATCTTAGAAAATCTAGGAGTGAATTTAAAAGAAGTACGCAAAGAGATTTTAAAAGAGTTAGAAACATTTAATCTTCAAGTACCTCCTGTTTCATTAGGAGCAAATCAACAAGGTCAAAAAAGAAGCGAAGCAGGCAGTGGAAGTAGTGAAAAGATGCATGCCTTAAAAGCTTACGGTCACGATCTTACAGAAAAGTGCCGTGAAGGTTTGCTTGATCCTGTGATTGGAAGAACAAAAGAAGTAGAAAGACTTCTATTAATTTTATGTAGAAGAAGAAAAAACAACCCTGTCTTGATAGGTGAAGCAGGAGTTGGTAAAACTGCAATTGTAGAAGGCCTTGCTCATGCAATTGTAAATGGTGAAGTCCCAGAGAATCTTGCAAAGATGCGCTTAATTTCTTTAGACTTAACATTGATGATTGCCGGAACAAAGTATCGTGGTCAATTTGAAGAACGTATTAAAGCTGTAATGGATGAAGTTATGAAGCTTGGAAACATTCTTCTCTTCATCGATGAGATCCATACAATTGTAGGTGCCGGAGCAGCAGAAGGGGCTATTGATGCTTCAAACATCTTAAAACCCGCTCTTTCACGTGGAGAAATCCAATGTATTGGAGCTACCACTTTAGATGAGTACAGAAAGCATATCGAAAAGGATGCCGCCCTAGAGCGTCGTTTTCAAAAAATTCTAGTAGCTCCGCCTAGTGTTGATGAAGCTACGCAAATTCTTGGTGGTCTAAAAAAGAAATATGAAGAGCACCACAAGTGTATTTATACAGATGAAGCAATTAGAGAAGCTGTTGTGTTATCAGATCGTTATATCGCTGGAAGGTTCTTACCTGATAAGGCCATTGATTTAATGGATGAATCAGGAGCAAAAGCCCGTATTGGAGTAATGCATCAACCTGCTGAAATTACAGACTATGCAAGTGAAATTGAGACTCTACGGGTGGCAAAAGAAGAATCTATTTCTAATCAAGAATATGAAAAAGCTGCAAAACTACGTGACCAAGAAAAGCAACTTCGTGAAAAACTTGATACTATCAAAGATACCTGGGAAAAAAGCAAAGAAGAGCAAAAAGTGATCGTTGATACAGATGATATTGCTGAAATTATCGCTAAGCAAACAGGAATTCCTTTAACAAGATTAACTGCTGAAGAGACAGAAAAAATATTACAAATGCAGGACACTTTAAAAGGTGTTGTTGTTGGTCAAGATGAAGCGCTAAACACAGTATGTAAAGCTTTAAGACGTTCTCGTGCAGATATTAAAGATCCTAATAGACCAATCGGATCATTCTTATTCCTAGGACCTACAGGTGTTGGTAAAACTCTTCTTGCTAGAAACTTAGCAATTGAGATCTTCGGTGGAGATGATGCTCTTATCCAAGTTGACATGACAGAATACATGGAGAAATTTGCTGTTAGCAGAATGACAGGTTCTCCTCCGGGTTACGTTGGACACGAAGAAGGTGGTCAGTTAACAGAAAGAGTAAGACGCCGTCCTTATTCAGTAGTACTGTTCGATGAAGTAGAAAAAGCTCACCCTGATGTGATGAACATCTTACTTCAAATACTTGAAGAAGGAAAGCTCACAGACTCTCTTGGTCGTGAGATTGACTTTAGAAATACAATCATCGTAATGACCTCAAATCTCGGATCAGATCTTATCAGAAAGAATACTGAAGTCGGATTTGGCGTTAATATGGAAAAAATAAGCTATGCTGCGATGGAAGAAAAAATCAATAAAGCTGTAGAAAAGCACTTTAAACCTGAATTTATCAACCGTGTTGATGGTCTTGTTATTTTTAGAGCTTTTGATAAAGAACACCTTGTACAGATCATCGATATGGAAATTGCTAAGCTTTCAACGCGACTTGAAAGAAAAGCTATCACAATCGAAGCAACAACTGCCGTAAAAGATTTCTTAGCAGAGAAAGGTTATAGACCTGAAATGGGAGCACGCCCTATTAGACGCGCTGTTGAACAATATCTTGAAGATCCACTATCTGAGATGCTTCTTAAAAATCCAAAGATTGAAGGTGCCTTCACTATTGATCTGAAAGATTCTGAGATCGACATTCAGCCGCAAAAGGCCAAGAAAGAAAAGCCCGCTACCACAAAAGCTAAGTAATCATAAGTTTTGAAATACTGCCTGCAGACCAAAGGGACATAGTCCCTTTAAAAACCCATATAGGCGCATTATGAAAAATTCATAATAGATTCATAATTACGCAAAAACAGCAAAGAGTCCTCCAAGAATCTTTTAGAAGAAGTAATCTTAATGAATCTAGAGGGTCATGCCTGCAATTCTGCAATTTGATAACCTCACTCTTGATTGTTATGTAAATTAATAGTAAAGCCATAATTACGCGCAAACAGAAAAGAGACCTCCATAAATATTTTAGAAGAAGTAATCTTACTGAAAAAAGTGAATTGTTTTGAGGTATATTTTTCTATATTCGGCCCGACAGTGTACGAAAGGGTACTCCGAGGGCCGAATTAGGAAAATAGAACCAAAACAAACACTTTTTTTATATACTGGAGAGCTGGGAATTACAAACTAAATTCCTTTCGAAAGAAAGAATCTGATCTAGTAGTTCTTCCTTACCAGGCTTATCTTTTAGAATAAGCCTTGTGTCTTCACTTGTTGCAAAGTGTGCTACCTTTGCAAGTAGGTTGAGATGACGTTTATCATCGCATGCAAATAGGAAGATCAAGGTATCTGTTAATGATCCATCCATAGCGCCCCAGTCAACTGATTCATTCAGATATACAATTACGGCAGCATCGGTAAAGTCATGAAGTAAAAAGTCTCTGGTATGGGGAACGGCGATTCCTCCGCCGAGAGCTGTTGACATTAGGTTTTCTCTTTCAATCAGCATATCTGAAACGATATCTGGATTAATTTTTAGCTCTCTTGAAGCTTTTTGCATCACTTCTTGTATAATGTTATTTTTTGTTTTTGCTGTGACATCTGCAATCACGCAGCCTTTATGTACAGCGCGATAGAGGCAATATTTATTCCAGGTAGAGCTGCCGTCATCACATTCACCAAGTGGCAATTCTCTTTCTTGAACGACAGATTCCATAATCCATTCTTCTAGCTCCGTACGATTAAAGCGTGGTTTTCCAGAAATGGTATAGTAAGGGACGTTTTTATTTTCCATCCATTTTTGAAGCGTTGTAGCGCTAATGTGTAGTAAATTTGTGACATCTTCAAACTTAAGATCCATATCCCCTCCTATTTTTAATTTAAAAATAGCAGTCTAACAGGAGCTAAATATATTTACTATAGTCTTTTTATCATGCTCATTTATAATCTTTTGACGCAATTCTTCCTCATTTAGGATCGAGGTAATAAAAGATAAGAATGATAAATAATCACGATGACGATCTTCAGGACCTGCGATCAAACAAACAATTTTTACATCTTCACCATCAAGAGCTTCCCAAGAGATCCCATCTCGGCAAATACCAATTGCCATATAAAAATCATTTAAGAAAGAGCATCTTGCATGAGGAATAGCAATTTCTTTGCCAATAGCAGTCCGTGTTATGTTTTCTCTATCCACTACTTTTTGAATAATACCCTCAGGGCCGCATTCATCAATACAGCCAAGGGATTTTACCAAAGTATTTATCGCAAAGTATGGTGTTGTTTTTTCTAAAAAGCAGATGTTTTCTTCTTTTAAAAAAAAATCTTCTAGCAATTTCATCTATTATACTCCAGTGTGTCCAAAGCCACCACTTCCTCTAGCTGTACAAGACAATTCTTTTTCCACAACAAAGGATGCTTGGATAGATTCTGCGACAACAATCTGAGCAATACGCATTCCATCTTCTATCACAAAAGGATTCTTTGAGTGATTTATTAAAATAACGCATAGCTCGCCTCTGTAGTCACTATCTATCGTTCCAGGAGCATTAAGTACAGACACGCCGTGTTTTGCCGCAAGCCCGCTTCTAGGGCGCACCTGAATTTCAAAACCCTCAGGAATTTCGAAAAACAGTCCTGTTGGAATTACTTTATGTTCACCAGAAGCCAAAGTTACATTTTCATCAAGTTTAGCCATCACATCGGCACCAGCAGCACCATCTGTTGCGTAAAATGGAACTCTATCTTCATCACCTTTTACAAGAATTTTTAACTTTTTATTTTTCATAACTCTCCTTCAACACCCTTTTGGAACATTCTCACAAAATAATGGATTTTCTTTTTTAAATCTTTTCTATACACGATTTGATCTATCATCCCAGCTTCTAATTGAAACTCGGCACTTTGATCACTCTTTTTTAACTTCTGACCAATTGTTTGCTCAATCACACGCGGTCCTGTAAATCCAATCAAAGCTTTTGGTTCTGCCAAAATCACATCCGCTAAAAAGGCAAAGGAAGCAGATACGCCTCCCATTGTCGGATGAGTTAAAAGTGAAAGATAAAAAAGACCTTCTTGCTGATGTTTTTTTAATGCTTGAGATGTTTTTGCCATCTGCATCAAAGAGTACATAGATTCCTGCATACGCGCACCACCTGAGGCATTAACCATAACAAGAGGTAAACGTTTTTTTGTTGCATACTCAATCAACGAGGTAATTCTTTCCCCTTCTGCTCTTCCTAGTGAGCCCCCCATAAAAGCAAAATCCATAATACTTAAAGCTATTTCTTCACCTTCAACAGTACATGTTCCCACGCAAACAGCAGCTTTTTGTCCTGTTCTTTTTGCTGCTTCTTTTAATCTATCAACATAAGATTTTTGATCAACAAAACCTAATAGATCTTCAGCCTCATGCTCTTTAAATAATTCCACGAAAGTGTCATCATCTGCAATTAGATTTATTCGTTTGCTTGTAGGCATCATGAAATGATGATTACAACGAGGACAAACACATAAATCAATATTTGACTCAATTTCATGATACATATCTTCACATGAGGGACAAAGAAGCCATCCCTCATAAGTTTTTTCTTCTACCTCGAGCATTCGATTAGATCCTTAACAAATTCATGTTGTCAAAGCAAAGGCTTTTTCTGTCAAAAAGCGATTTTCAACTTTCTTCCAATCAAGAACATCCCAAAATGCAGCTACATATTCAGGCCTTTTATTTTGATATTTCAAATAATAAGCATGTTCCCAAACATCTAATCCAAAAAGAACTTTCTTACCACATAATGGGTGATCTTGATTGTGTCTTTGAATAATTTCTAAATCATTACTAACTTCATCATGAAGAAGCCATACCCAGCCACTTCCAAATAAAGTTG
>JAJACQ010000004.1 GCA_022601435.1 Chlamydiia bacterium | reverse complement strand
ATATAATGGATATAACTAATCAAATTAATCAAAATTCTGGTGTATCAGCATATTTACACAATTTAATGATAAATCCACTAGGATCTTTGCTTCAAGAGGTAAATTCAACACATTCTGGAGATATGGGAGAAGATCTAATGAATAGACTTGCTCTATTAATTCAAAATGGACCTGCTGAAAGAAGAATAGCCATAGAAACAAGAGTAGAGTTTCAGACTCAAGAAATTGCTCAATGTATGCAACGAGCTCAAGCTTTAATGAATGCAGCTGCACAAGGAGCAGATTCACCTCAAGTAACTCTATTACTTAGTCAACTTCGAGAAGATTCCCATTCTATGAATCAGGCAAGAGTTGAAGTTGGACGGTTAGTAACAGCTTATCTTTTTCCTTCAATAAAAATTCATACTGCTCAACCTGCAAATGTATTACCCCCTGCTATGCCAGTATCTGAAGATATCAACGCTGCTCTTCCTGGTTAAACAAACTTCTGATACAACCGTATAATTTATGATAGGCTGCTAATATTTTAGTAGCCTATTTTATTGCAGATTATCTTAAAACCTCCTAGACTTGAATGTTAATTTAAAAAGAGGTTTTAATGAGATATCCGAAGGCGCTTGAGACATTAATCAGCAACTTACAAAAGTATCCTGGTGTAGGAAAAAAGACTGCAGAAAGGTACAGCTTTGATATGCTTTCTTGGTCGCAAAGCGATTTAGAGCATTTTGCTCATCATTTAGCCACTTTAAAGCAAAAGATTGGGACTTGTAAAGTATGTAAAGCTTTATTAGATATTTCAGATGATAAGCCTTGTAAGTATTGCGATGAAACCAAAAGAGACTCTACAAATTTATGCATTCTTTCATCGCAGAAAGATTTGTTTGCTGTAGAAGCTACGCACATGTACTTAGGAATGTATCATGTATTAGATGGACTGCTCTCCCCTACTAATAATTTCTCATCAAAAGATTTAAATTTAGATATTCTAAAAGCAAGAATTGATAGCCTTGGCGTGAAGGAAGTGATCCTTGCTTTGGATTCAACTTTAGAAGGCGATGCCACTTCTTTATACTTAAAGAAAGAATTAGAAAACATGGGAATTAAAATTTCAAGGCTAGCTCTTGGGATGCCCATAGGTAGTTCTCTTGATTTTATTGATGAAGGAACTTTGTCCAAAGCTCTTTCAGAAAGAACTTTATTTTAATCGATCTTTCCTCTATCATCTGATAAAAATTAACATAATGTGGGCTTGAAATGAAAAAATTTATTGTACCTTTTTTACTCTCTTTTTGCATGATTCTATTTGCAGATCAAGGTGTCTCTGATACCTTCGAAAACTTAAATGTTCAAGAGATTACTGTTGATGTAAAAAATGCATCACCTAGTAATCAACAGGATGCTGATGCAAAAGTTTTATTAGAAATGCGATTAAAGCCGGGTGATAAATTTGATCAAATTGAATTTGACAAAGACTTAAAAGAGCTTGCCGACAAGTACCAAATTGTTGATCCTGTGATCTCAAAAAAAGATGGAAAGCTTTTCATTCATTTAAATGTGACATTGCGTCCAAAGATTGTAAAGTTCGTTGTTGAGGGTTCAAACTATAGCTCTAAAAAAATACTAGCAAAAGGTGAACTCGAAGCTCCAATGGAGTACAACAGAGGAAAGTTTTATCAATCAATCACTGATATCAGAGACTTTCTAATTAAGAAAGGTTATTTCAAAGCAGACGTCACATATAAGATCGAAGAAACTCCAGGAACTGGTGAAGCTGTTGCGCATATCTACATTGACCAAGGACCGCTTGGACACATTCATAACATAGAGTTTGTTGGATTTACAAAGAAAGAAAAAAGTGCTGTTTACAGCATGATCAAATCCTCTAAGTTCAACATCCTGACAAACTGGTTTACAGGAAGCGGTGTGATGAGAGAAGCAGACGTTGAAAGAGATGCTCAGATCATCACTCACTATATCCAAAATGAAGGTTATATTGATGCAAAGGTTGATTTAGAAATTGATGAGAGTGTGAAAGATAAATTAACTCTTAAAATCTCATTAAATCGCGGTGAGCTTTATCATGTTGGTGCAATCGAAGTGACTGGAAATACTTTAGAATCAAAGAAAGATATTGATAATGCACTTGCAATTAAGAAAGGTGATACTTTTAGCACAGAGAAAGTTCAAATCACTCAAGAGAAGATTAGAAGTCTTTACACTGACAAGGGTTATCTTGATACAAATGTTAACTATGAGCTTGTACCTGCAAAGGGTCATACTTTCAACATCATTTATAATGTCGAAGAGTCTGATAAGTACAAGGTTGGATTAATCCATGTATCAGGAAACAAGAGAACTAACAACAATGTCATTTACAACAACATCAGAATCACTCCAGGAGAAACTTTTGATTCTTCTAAGATGAAAGAGACTCAGCAAAAGCTTCAATCAACTGGTTATTTCAAGCATGTAAATGTTTATGCTGTAAAAAGTGATCAAAAGGAAAAGGCTAATTCTCAGTATCGCGATGTTGTTGTTGAAGTTGAAGAAAACAGAACAGCTTCTTTCCACCTATCTGCAGGGGCAAACTCCACAGCAAATATCTTTGGTGAGCTAAGCTTCAGAGAAAACAACTTTGACATCACAGGTTTTAAAAATGTTTGGCAGGATGGCTTAAAAAGCTTTAGAGGCGGTGGTGAGTTCATGGATGTAAGGGCTACTGTTGCGCAAAAAGAGCAATCCGGTACTGTTTCTTGGATCAATCCGTATATCAATGACTCTTTATGGCGTTTTGGTTTGGATGTTCAAGGAAAGAGAAATGCAACAATCGCTGATTATGATCTCTATTCAATGGGCGGAGCATTCTCCCTCACCTACCCTGTTAATCAATTTTTCTCAGCAGGATTTAAGGGAAGAATAAAGAACTCAATCATACGTCTTAATAATGTAGATGCTGTCATTGAACAAAAGCAAGAAAAGAACGGCGGTATCGTAACTGGTGGTGGGATTGTATGTAACTACAATTCAACAAACAACCCATTCGTTCCACATAATGGATTAAAATCTAGTCTCGAGGGTGAGTTTGCAAATCTTATTAGAGATAACATTCATATCAGAGACTTCCCGTTCTTTAAGTTCAACTACTTAAATTCATATTATGTTCCTTTATGGGATACAGCAACGTTAAAGTTCAGAGGCGATGTTGGATTCATCCAACCTCTATGGGGTGGATTAAGTGAAGATTTCCCGTTAACTGAGAAATTCTTCTTAGGAGGCGTGGCAACAGTACGTGGCTATGCTCCAGGTCAAATTGGTCCTTATTTCGACAATGAGCTTGGTGATCCAACTGGTGGTATCTCCTCACAGCTATTCTCAGTAGAAGTATTGCAAAAGGTAATTCAACCACTTGATGTATTTGCTTTCTTTGATACAGGTGCGATCAGCCACACTCCATTTGATGTAACAAGCAAGTACTACATGAGTGTAGGAGCAGGCGTAAGGCTTCATATTGGACAGCCGCTTCCGTTCATCTTAGGTTATGGTTATCCAATTAACCCTGATGATATTCAGGATGCGGGCGGAAACAATCCTCAAGAGCAAAGAGTCTTCTTTAGCATGGCAGGACAGTTCTAATTTTAAATACTATCTTTAGTATGTAAAAACCTTTAGAGTCTATTCATTTTCATAAAAAAAAGGATAGCTCTAAAGGTTTATTTTTAGTAAAATAAATCAAGTTTCAACCAATCAAAAGGATAAACAATGTTTTTTAATAAAAAAAGTTTACAACTAAGTGTTATTGCTCTTGGATTCGCTATTTCACCTTTAAGCGCAAAGGCTACTCAGGCGACAAGAGTTGTAGACTTCACTAAGTGTTACACAGATTCTTCTTTCGGCAAAAGAGAGCAAGAAAACAATGATCAAATGAAAGCACAAATGGAAAAGGCGATCAAAGAATTAAATGATCAGCTATCTGAAACTTCTGCAAAGCTAAATGATGAGTTTGTACGTGATTCTTTAAGTCCAGAAGCAGAAAAAGAGCTTCAAGATAAAATGCAGACGCTTTCTGTAGAGCTTCAGAGATATCAGCAGCAGTATTATTACATGATGCAGCAGGCAAATTACAAGACTATGAATATCATGGCTGGTAAGATAAAGGAAGCATCTAAGAATTTAGCAAAGAAAAAAAACTATACATTGATCATAAATAAGGATCAGGTATTTCACTATACTGAAAATCTTGATGTGACAGAAGCTATTATTTCAGAGCTTGACAACATGTTTAAAGCAGAAGCTTCAAACAAAGCGCAAGTTAAGCAAGAATTATCTAACAAAGAAAGCGAGAAAAAATAAACTATGCCAAATACATTCACACTTGAAGAATTAGCAAACCAATTAAACTTGGAATTTTCCGGAGATGGAAAAACTCTTCTTTCAGGAGTGAATAGTTTAGATAAAGCAGCAGAAAATGAGGTGTCTTTTTTAAGCAATGAAAAATACACCTCAAATTTACAAACAACAAATGCCGCAGCGGTATGTGTAGAAAAAACTACACCGCTTATAGAAGGCAAGAACTATTTAGTTTCAGATGATTCTTCCAGAACCTTTTCTATGGTAACTGAACTTTTAATGGAAGATAACTCCCCTTCAGGATTCAAAGACATTCATCCCACAGCAGTCATTCACCAAAGTGCAAAGATCGGCAAGAATGTTCAGATAGGTCCTTATGTAGTCATAGACAAAGATGTTACTATTGAAGATGATTGCATTATTTATTCACATGTTTCAATTGGACCAAAATCTTCTTTAGGAAAAAATTGCTTAATTTATTCAAGTGTAGTCATTCGAGAAGATTGTCATTTAGGAAATAATGTGATCCTTCAGCCTCATGTTGTAATTGGTGGTTGTGGATATGGATATGATACGTGTAAAAAGACTGGTGTACACTACAAGATTAAACATTTCGGAAAGGTCATCATAGAAGATGATGTAGAGATCGGATCATGCACAACGATTGACAGAGGTCGTTTTGATAAGACTATTATTCGTAAAGGTACGAAAATTGACAACCACTGCATGGTTGCTCACAATTGCGATATTGGGAAGCAAAACTTAATGGTTTCTATGTCTGGCATTGCTGGATCTTCAACAACAGGAACGCAGGTTACTATGGCTGCTCAAGTAGGAGTTGTAGGGCATGTTAAGATAGCAAATAATGTGACTCTTGGAGCACGTACTGCTGTTATCAAATCTATTAAAGAGCCAGGTCTATATTTTGGCGCTCCTGCCAAAAGAGCAAAAGAAGCTGCTTTTGAGCTTATCTGTATAAAGAAGCTTCCTTCTATGATGAAGAAGTTCAAAGAAGCAGAAAAGCTACTTGAAGCTTTTAAGAACCAAACCACCGAATAACATCTTTAGACTTAAAAATAATTGTTTGCTAGAAATCATCATTGATTTGAATTTTAAAGTCCTATATTATAGAAGCAAGTTTCGGGGCTGATCTTTAATGTGGGCGGTGCACTATGGTAAAATATTATTATAAAGATAATGAGAAAAAGTTATTTTCTGCAATAGAGCAGGTCAAGGCCAAGTGTTGGGTCCATTTAGACAATGCCAAAACTTCCACTTTAAAGAATTTAGCAAAGACAATGAATCTTGATGTGGATGATCTATCCGACTCACTTGATTTAATGGAAATTCCGCGTGTTGAAAAAATCGATCAAAATAAGTTTATAGTGTTTACACGTTTTCCTAATATGGAAGAAACAGGCATCTATACATCTCCCCTTACCTTAGTTATCACCCCAGATAATATCATTACGATAACACCTACAAAGTGCGAGCTCATTAATAAAATCCTTCATGGGACTGAAGGATACAAGCCAAATAAGCATACAGAAATTTTAGTAGATGTTCTTTTAAAGCTGATTCAAAGTTATACGATGGTTATAAAAAAAATCCGTACAGAAGTTGTCCTACACGAAAAGGATCTAACAAAAGTTAATGAGAAAGACATCACAAGCTTAACGCACAATGAGGAAAACTTAAACCAATGTCTCAATGCCCTACAACCTCTAAAGAAAGTAATTGAAGATCTTTTAACTGGTCGATATGTAACTCTTGAAGAAGATGATCATGACAATTTAGAAGATTTATTATTAGCTTCAGAACAAGCAGAGGTGCTTTGTGAATTAAGCTTACGTATCATCACATCTTTAAGAAATTCTGTTCAAGTGGTGATTACAAATGAATTTAACGGAACAATAAAGCTTTTAACTGCGCTAACTATTATCTTGAATCTGCCAACTACAATTGCCAGCATCTATGGAATGAACGTTCCCCTTCCCTTTGCTCAATCAGATTATGCTTTTACAATCGTTATGTCCTTTATTGTCATTTCATTTATAGGCTCTTTCTACTTCTTCCAACGCCGCCGTTGGCTTTAAGCTTTTATTCAAAAGAAACTATAAATACAAAATGACACTTCCTTATTAATGGCTATGGTTAATATGGACCTTTAAACACATGAACATTAAAGATTTGACCATCACCATTACTTGCAAAACCTGAGTGGTCGTGGAAAAGATCTATTCTTTTATTTAACTCTTTAGTTCCACTTGCATACCAAATATTCGGGAATTTATCTTGTATAAGGTTTATTGCTGGGGGATGAACTCCCAATATATCAGCAGATACAGACCCTATTAGTTGCATAGAGCTGTCATCGTCTGTTAAACTCATGTAATATTTACCATTAGAAACTTTGAAATAAGCAAAAAATACTTTTGCTGAATTCGAGCTATTGCATAATTGAAAGACTTGACCATCTCCTTGTGATGCAAATCCTGAATGAGCAGTGAATGCTGCATCATTTTCTTTAGTATCACTTCCGCTTGTTAAAAATCCATAAGTAGGAAATACTTGTTGAATTTGCCAATTTGTAGGCGGGAATACTCCCTGAGAGATGTCACCTGATGCATGGCTTATAAATTGAAAATCATCACTTCCACAATTAGTAGAAGTACACATATAAATTTTTCCATTTTCAATTTTAAAAGAAACTTTATCGCATGTACTATCATCATAATAACCACTTGATGAATCTTTTGTTTCAGCCGACTGCTTTTTATTATTTTTTTTACTAAAGCATACAAACAGACTTATAATAAGTAAAGCCGCTAATGCATAATATAAGTAATCCATAACAATTCCTTTTTATTATTTTTCTCTAATTATAATATAAATCGCTTATTAAGCTTATCTGCCTAATTCTTAAATCAATATAAATTTAAACTAAAAACAAGTTTCTATCAAAAGCCCAAACCAAAGATTTTTTAATCCTAATGTTGTATACATATAGGTACCTGCAAGGCTAACCTTAAAAGCGCTAAAAGGCGCGCTTCCATTCTACAATATAAGTATAGCGGGATTCTCCAGAATATGCTTTAGTGTATTCAAGAATTTTGCTCCCTCTGCCCCGTCTATGACGCGATGATCCATGGATATGGATAGACTCATTATATGTCCTGTAGAAACTTTTCCATCCTTTGAAATTGCGGTTTCATTAATCCCAGCAACGGCTAGGATTCCTGCTTGAGGAGGATTAATAACAGCCTGAAAGCCTGTTACCCCAAACATTCCAAGGTTAGAGATTGTAAATGAACCACCTTGGTATTCATGAGGCTCAAGTGTTCCTTCTTTTGCTTTTTTAGCAAGGCGTTTGGTTTCTTGAGAGATGTCTTGTAAAGAAAGGTAGTCTGCCTGCCAGATGATCGGCGTAATTAATCCATCTGGAACGCTTACGGCAAGTGATATATCGATCGTTTTATATTGAATAAGGACATTATTTTTAGAATCAAAACCTCTATTAATTTCAGGATGCTTTTTTAGTGCAAGAGCTACAGCTTTTAGGACAAAGTCGTTGAATGTGACTTTTATACCCATTTCTTTTAGTTGAAGTCTTAGATCCATAATTCGATCCATCATGATATCTTGGGATATCACGTAGTGAGGAATACTCATTTTAGAAGCTTGAAGTCTTTCTCCTATTACTTTTCGAACAGGCGTAAGAGGCACTTCATCAAATGAGCCATCTGGGAAGAGATAATCTTGATCTTTTGTGGAAACAAAGGCGCTTGGTGAGGCACTTTCGAGATCTTTTGCTATGATTCTTCCGTTCGGACCTGTTCCTCTAACTACATTGAGATCAAATCCTTTTTCGGCGGCGATTTTTTTAGCAAGTGGAGAGGCAAGTGTTGAAGATTTTCGTTTTACCCTCATCTTTTCAGCAGCAGGTGGAGGAGAAAATGTCATAACGTTAACACCTGCGCCTGATGGTGCTGCAGCTGTTGATTTTTGAACAGGTTTTTCTTCAATAGACTCTAATTTTTCTTCTTCAACTTCTTCAAACTTTAAATCTGAGATATCTTCATCGGCCGTTTCGGTTATCACAGCAATAGGGGCGTTTACTTTTGCAGATCCTTTTGCAGGAACGAGAATTTTTCTTAAGAAACCACCATCGATTGCTTGAAATTCGACAGTAGATTTATCTGTTGCAATCTCACATATGGCGTCGCCATCGGAGACTTTATCACCCTCATTTTTAAGCCAAGAAGCGATGATTCCTTCTTCCATGGTTGGTGATAGTGCTGGCATTGTAACTATTATCGGCATCTGATGTCTTTTATTTCACCCCTACTAAAATTTCATCTATAGCATTTTTAATTCTTTTTGTATTTGGAATTGTTTCAGCTTCTAAAGGTGGTGAATATGGAAGTGGAGTTTCCATTTGACAAACACGCTTTATTGGAGCATCTAAATAATCCAAGCAAAACTCTTGAAGTACTGAAATAACCTCTGCACAGATACCTGCATATTTATGTCCTTCTTCAACGACAACAACACGTCCTGTTTTTTTTGCAGATGCAACAATAGTTCCCACATCTAAAGGTTTAATTGTTCTTAGATCAATCAGTTCAATTTCTATTCCTCTCTTCTTATATTCTTGCACAACTTCGTCGCAATAATAAATCATACGTGAATATGAAATAAGAGTTATATGCTTTCCTTCATTTAAAACTTTTGCTTTTCCGATTTCAACAGTATAATCATGATCAGGCACTTCGCCTTTATTGTTATAAAGCATTTCATTTTCTAAAAAGAATACAGGATTGTTATTTCGAATAGCAGCTTTTAACAAGCCTTTGGAATCATAAGCTGTCGATGGTGCCACAATTATACAACCAGGTAGATGAGCATATAAAGGTTCTACATTATGAGAATGTTGACAAGAGACACGCGCGGCTGCTCCATTCGGACCTCTAAAGACGATTGGAACTGTAAATCTGCCTCCAGACATATAATGGATTTTCATCGCGTTATTTACTATTTGATCAAATGCGACAAACGAAAAGTTAAAACTCATAAATTCTACAATAGGACGAAGGCCAGTAAGTGCTGCTCCTGTGGCAAGACCTGAAAAGCCACCTTCTACAATGGGAGTATCTATAATTCTTTTATCGCCATATTTATCCAGTAAACCTTTAGATATTTTATAAGCACCATTGTATTGAGCAACTTCCTCACCAAGTAAAAAGACTTTATCATCACGAGTCATCTCTTCATCAATGGCCTCTCTTATTGCATCTCTAATTGTAATCTCTCTCATTCGACAATTACCCCCTCTTCCAAGGAATCAACGCTTGGATAACTTGCCTCATCTGCCATTTTTACAGCATTTACTACAATCTGTTTTTGTGCAGCACTTCTTTTTTCTAATTCTTCATCGGTAAATCCACAAAATTCTTTTAAAGCATTTGTATAACTTACGATAGGATCTTTCTTTTTTATATTCTCTATATCTTCTTTAGTTCGGTATGTTGCCGCATCTGAAATAGAATGCCCTTTAAAGCGATCACACATAACTTCTATCATTACAGGTTCTGATGTTTCAAGGACTTCTGCTTTCACCTTTTTAAACAGATCATAGACATCAGTTATACACATACCATCAACGGTGTATGCTGTAATATCATAAGCCTTAGACATATTCTCAGCAATTGGGAAGTTTGCAAGTGTCCTTTCAAGCTGCGTCCCCATACTAATACGATTATTTTCAATAACCACAATCAAAGGAAGTTTCCAAAGCTTTGCTAAATTCATAGACTCATGGAATGTGCCTTGAGGAATTGAGCCATCCCCTCCAAATACGACAGCTACTTCATCTTTTATATCTCTGTACTTCAAAGAAAAAGCAAGTCCTGCCCCTAAAGGCCATTGTCCTCCGACAATTCCTGATCCACCAAACATATTATCAGAATACATATGCATCGAACCACCACGCCCTCCTGCATTTCCGGTTTCTTTACCAAAAAGCTCAGCCATACCACTTTCAGGACTCATGCCTAAAAGCAAAGCAAGCGCATGGCAACGATAAGTTGCTGCATATAAGTTCTTTTTTTTACCTAAAGCATTAGTAATACCTGTTTGAACAGCTTCTTGACCGATATAGGAATGATAAAATCCCCAAACCTTTCCTTGCTGATAACTTTGCTCACCCCGAGTTTCAAAATGCCTAATTAAAAGCATTTCATCTAACATAGATAAAGCCAAATCTTGTCCCATATCAGCTATAACTGATTTAGCGTCTGCCTTATAAAACTCTATTTGATCATATGGATCTTTCTTTTGCATACCCTTTTCCAAAAAAACACTATTCTATTACTTTTAGGGTTATCAGCAAAGGATTTGTTTTGCTATGACAAAATTAATGTTTTTCATATAATTTTAACTTATGGCAAGAAGAGCATTATATTACGATTTAGAAACTACAGGGCTTAAACCAGATAGTGATAGAATCATTGAAATAGCAATCTATGACGCAACAAACGATACTTCTATGTGTACTTTTGTGAATCCTGGAATGGCTATTCCTGATGAATCAACCAAAATCACTGGTATCACTACAGATATGGTTAAAGATGCCCCAAACTTTAAAGAAGTTGCTTTGCAGATGCTTGAATTTTGCGAAGGTGAAATTGTTTTAATCGCACACAACAATGATGGCTTTGATAAACACTTTCTAAGAGAAGAATTTAAAAGAGCAGAAGTAAATCTTCCTAAATTTCCTTATATCGACACACTTAAGTGGGCTAGAAAGTATAGACCTGATTTACCAAAATACAATTTACAATATTTAAGAGAGCTTTATGGCATTGAGTCCAATAATGCTCACCGCGCCCTTGATGATGTGATGGTTATGAAACAAGTCTTTGAGCAACTCACTGGCGATCTAAGCCTTGAAGACATATATACACTTCTCAACAAGAAAAGCGGTCCGATTACACAAATGCCCTTTGGAAAACACAGAGGCACTCCTCTTGCTAAGGTTCCTAAGAGCTATTTGATGTGGCTTTCTAAATCTGGAGCTTTAGACAAAGAAGATAATACAGAGCTAAAAGAAACTCTCGAGCATTTAGCGCTTATTTAAACCATCTCAGCGGCTTCTAACTGGGAAGCATCCCACATAGCAGCAAATCCTGGGGCTTTATCTAACACTTCAGCAAGAGTTCCGAAGGCTTTGATCTTCCCATGCTCCAAATAAAGCACTTTATCCGCATGTTGAATTGTAGATAGTCTATGAGCAACAATTACTTGAGTCATCTCCCCTTTCATCTTCTGTAAAGACTCTGAGATCAGCTTTTCACTGACAGCATCTAATGACGAGGTCGCCTCATCCAAAAGTAATATAGAGGCTTTTCTAATTAACGCACGCGCAATCGAAAGTCTTTGCTTTTGACCTCCAGATAAATTTTTTCCCATCTCTTCAATCACAGTATCATAGCCATCATCCAATGTAAGAATAAAATCATGAATGCACGCAGTTTTACACGCTTCTATCATAGTAACTTCGTCAATATCAGCATCAAAAATTAAATTAGATCTAACTGTATCATTAAAAAAGAAAGACTCTTGAGCTACTAACCCAAATTGATCTCTTAATGATGAAAGCGATACATTCTTTATATTCACTCCATCAAAAAAAATCTCTCCTGAAGAGATATCATAAAGACGAGAAAAGAGCTTTAGAAGTGTTGACTTTCCTGAACCTGTAGCTCCCGTAATTGCTAAAACTTCTCCTTTTTGAATATCAAAAGAAAGATCTTCTAACACCAATTCAGTACCATAAGAAAAAAACAAGTTATTAAATATAAGGCTATTTTTCAATTCAAAAACTTCTAATTTCCCTGTGGATTTTTCCGGTTCCTCATTTAGAATATCAAAAAGTCTATTGGCTGCAACAATGCCTTTTTGAACGCTTGCATTTTCATCTGAAAATTGCTTAAAAGGCGGATATAACATATGAATCACCATGCAATACACAATTAAATCCGGAAAGCTCAATCCTAAAACATGAATCCCTATATACATGATACAAATCAAAATCACTGTCATCATAAAATGCGTAATAGGCCTAGACATCTTATCATACTTTTGAATCTTTTCGTCGAAGCTCGTCATCCGTAAATTTTCTTCTGCGTATTTACCCATTGAATACTTTTCTAATTGATATGACTTAATCGTAAAAATTCCAGAAAGGTGATCAATAATAATAGAAGCAAATGACTCTTGCTTTTTTTGCATATCAAATGAAATTCTTCTTATTTTCATAGTGATCAATTTCAAAGGTACAGCAACAAGCGGCATTGCTACCCCTAAAATCAAAGTTAACTTCCATGAAAGGATAAAGCAAAGACTTAAAGTACTAAGTACAATAAAAGGTAAGTGAATATAATTTGTTACAAAGGAATTAAAGGAAAGAGACATTTGATTAACATCGGTAATTACCCTTGTGGAAAGCTTACCTCTGTCGTATTTAGAAAAAAAGCTAAGCGGAAGTTTTTGCATGTGCGCATAGCATTGATTTCTTAAATCTCTACAAATTCTCACCGCTAATATATTCGTTAAATACTTATTGAAAAACAAAGATACAGCTTTACTCAAACCTACAAAAACAAATACAGCAATCATAGAGGAAAAAGAATTAGATTCTAAAAAAAGAAGATTTTTAATCCACGAAATAATTAAAGTTAATTTATCATTTTGTATAGAAGCTATAGGACTTCCTGTTTTTGCAATAGCACCAAACACCACAATTTCTAACTGATTAAAAACTGTCAGACCTAACAATGCAAGCAGCGAGAATATAAATAAAACATAATGATGCTTAACCTTAGAAAGGATTTTAAAAAATATTTTCATAGATATATATTATCAAAACATATTAAAAAGAGCGATATTTTTTATATCTTCTTTCTAACAATGCTTCGAAAGAAAGCTTTTGTAATTGATTAATACTATTTAATATCTCTGATTTAATGAGTGGAAAAAGCCTCTCATAATTTAAATGAAACCCCTCACCTTCTTTGATCACTTTATCAACCATTCCAAAAGAAAGTAGATCTTCTGATTGCATTTTCAATTGCTCTGCAGCAAGCCTTTTCTTTCTTACATCCTTCCACAAAATAGAAGCACATCCTTCAGGGGCAATCACTGAAAAATAAGCATGCTCTAACATTAAAATATAGTCACTTACACAAATTCCTAAAGCACCACCTGAACAACCTTCTGCAAGAACTAATGAAACAATAGGAGCTTGTAAAGCACTCATCTCAAAAAGATTATCAGCTATTGCTCTTGATTGACCTTTCTTTTCTGCATCAAGACCAGGATAGGCACCAGGCGTATCTACAATAGTAAGCACAGGAAGGTTAAAACGCTCTGCTAACCGCATCATTCTTTGAGCTTTTAAAAAACCCTCAGGACTACACATGCCAAAATTATGCTCTTTTCTCTCTTCTGCATTTGAACCTTTGTGTTGAGCAATAAAAACTGTTCTTTGATTATTTAACTCGCATACGCCACAGATGAGCGCTTTATCATCCCCATGAATACGATCACCATGCAATTCTTCATAAGTAGAAGAAATCGCTTTAATCACATCAAAACCCTTAGGTCTTGAAGACTGTCTAGCAATAGCTACCCTTTCAATCGCCGAAAGCTTATTTTTCACACCTGATTGAGCTTTCATCTTCTGATCCTTTCACAATTTCCACATAAGTTGGTTTCGTAATTACAATAGAGAAAATCTCATTGATATCTTTTTCTAAAAAACGAAGACAGCCATCACTGTCATATTGACCTAAAACACTTATGTCTTCAATGTATTCATCTTTTTCTTCATTATAAATAAAAGGAAGCCCATGAATTCCATAGCCCTTTGCACTATCAGTACAATTTTCTACTTCTTCTGCAAATGGAATCCACCGAGTTCCAAATATTTCCATCATATGAGTCTTTTTATTCTGAAAATAGTTCTCTACTCCACGTTTATAAATCGCAATCTTCTGACCTAGCTTATACTTGCCAAGAGGAGTTAAACATCCAGATGGTGAATAAGAATCTTTACGCCCTACACCAACAGGATATGTCTTTATTTCAACTATTTCGTTTGTTTCATGATCTTCATAAGAAAACTTAGCCGTGCATTTAGATAGATCTACTAACAGATGAAAAGAAACTTCTTTATCGGGTTTAAGTATGTTAAAGTTATCACCTGGTGACACCTTTTGAGAAATGTAATCTTCCTTTCCATTAAGACTTCTGGCAATAAAATGTCTTGAGGTATTGTAATGAGATGCATAATCTGCAATCCAAGCAGGTCTTCCTTTAAGCCATTCTACGCGGCTTGTATAAGTCACCGTCTCTACAATCGGAAACTTATCTATCCCTCTAGAAAAAAAGCGCCTTATTTGATTTACTTGTTTTTTTGGCTCAGAAGTACTTTCAACTGCGACTTTATTTGGCTTTTGTACGACTGCTTCTTTTTCCACTACTTCTTGAGGTTTATCTTCTTTAGTATAATAAGCAAAACCCACAGCCAATAACAATGTTAATGAAAAATAGATAATCAATCTTCTAGATATCACAGCAACTCCCTTTTTAGAGTGATATTATTACAAAAACTTGTTTAAATCAATCCATAACAAAGTCAATTGACAAAACGTTACTTTTAAAAAATGGAAAGGAAACAATAAAATCGCTATTCCAGAAAAATTCTTGTCCAGCTAAGGGAATGATTTCAACTTGCAAAGGCGCCTTCAATAAAATCTGCATATTTCTTCCATCAACATCTAGATCAATTTTAGAAGTTTCAACATAAGCTCTTTCTAATCCACCTGAATTATAGACTTTATCAAGCACTTTAATGGATTTCCCTCTTAGAAAAAACACAAGACTTAAACCTTCTTCTGCTTTTGCAGACCACACAAAAGATTCTATTTTACAAATATTATCTTGGCACTTAATCAATGAATGTATCCAATGCAAGCCGTATTCTTCTGTGGACGCTACGCGGCTCCACATAGAAAGACCTTCATCAGTCACGTCTCCATTTAAAGCAAGAGGCTGTTTTAATCCATATAGATCACTTTTTCCTAATGGCAATACATGGGGACCAAAAGAAGGAATTACCAGCTTGTCTAGATGACTTAAACTTCCAATTCCTACTTTATGATAAAGAGATGATTTAAACGAGAATCCATCACTTTGTAAATTTAACAGCCCTTCTACTTCTTGAGGTGTTTCTTTTATCTTTGCTTCATTATTTCGACAAGATAGCGCCTTCTCTAGCAATCTACACAATAACCTTTGCTCTATATCTAAAGTTTGAAAAAGACCACCTTCATAAGGATCTAGTTTTGGTAACAAATCATTACATCTTTGTGAGTCAACTAACGAACCATAAAGAGACATTAATATAAAAATAGACGCTCTTAGGCTATCTTTTTTATACACCCCTTTATCAAGTAGAAAAAAAGCATCCATCTCCCCTGAATCATTAATCAAAGAAATCAAAAGCTCTGATATTTTTACCCCTTCAATAATAAACGATTCTTTCTGCCTAAATATACCTGTTAAAAAAGTTACAACCCCTAAAAGGGCTATATCGTCTAAGCGAGTTAAATATTTTATGTGAGCAAACGTTTCTTTTTTATTTCTTTCCTCTATAGGCATATTTAAAAGAGCTTTTGATAAACAAAGTTTTTGATATGTAATCTCATCAGTTAAACTCTCTTGCTTGAGTAAATGAACCTGATCAAGAGCTTCTTTTACTTTTGAAGTATCCTCAAAACCTGAAATAAAACAATACACCGAAAGAAGACAAAGCTCATCAATTTTCATGGAAGTATCTTCCATGCAACACACATCATCAAGACTTAAATAAATATCTTCTTTAGATATTTCCTTACCATCAATAAACAACGTTAATAACGCTTTAACAGAACTTGTCGATTCTTCACAAAAAAAAGTCATAGATCTCCAATAAATATAAAAAAAAACTAGGAGCAAAATCTTTTTTGCTCCTAGTTACAGTATCAAATAGTAATGTTTAAATCTACATTCTATTTTTTATAAAATTAAACTGTAGCAGCTTCACTTTCTACAACCATTCTCATTTTCTTTCCTGCTGTAAATTTAACAGCTTGTCTTTCTGGAATCACAATAGCAACTGATGCATTCTTTGGATTTCTACCAATTTTTTGTTTTCTTGTTACAACTTCAAAAACCCCAAAATCACGAAACTCTAGACGGTCTCCTTCAGATAGACAATCAGTAATTGAATCTAAAAAAGCTTGCACAATAACTCTCACCTCATTTGGGTGTTGATTTGTTTGTGTAGCAATTTTTGTGATCAACTGTTTTTTTGTTTTAGTTGCCATATTTTATTTCTCCTTGTTTACTTTTTGTCTTCTATATCAAACATAATTTTTGTTTTCTAAAGACCGACATTTTATAACTAGTAAGGGATACAATTGTTTTTGCATCACCCCTAACTGTAGATCTTTTATCATATTAGAAAGATATAGAACTTTTTTTACAAGTAAAATTTAAAAATAAATTAGAAAGTTTAAAAAAAAGCCTATTTTTTTTAAAAAACAATCAATTTAATCAACCTGAACAACTAAAGACTTTTTCTTTCCGCTGCTTAATAATAAAAAATGACCATCTAATAAATCATCTTCTGTCACTTTTAAAGCGATATCTTCGACACGAATTCGATTAAGATATGCTCCATTATTTTTGATTAATTTACGAGCCTCGCCCTTAGAAGACAATAACCCTGATTTACATAGTAGCTCTAAATAAGAAGAGCCCACAACATCATTTTTAGAAAGGCTAATCTTTGGAAGCGAAGGAAGAGCCGCCTTTAAAGCTTCCTTATTAACCTCACCTGATCCAATTGCCATAGCATTTGTCGCAGACTTTGCTTCTTCAAGTCCAGCTTTACCATGAACAAACTCAGTTAAGATCTCAGCTAAAATCTTTTGAAGCTCAAACGACTTTACATCACCTGCTACTTGCCTTTTTTCTAAATCCTTAATTGTCTCTAGAGATAAAAAAGTTAATCTCTTGATCATAGAAATCATGTCTGCATCTGGGAATCTTAAAATATGCTGATAAAAGTTAAACGGTGACAACATATCCCTACTTAACCAAATCGCACCTTCTTCAGATTTTCCAAACTTCTTTCCATCACTTCTAGTCAATAAAGGAAAAGCTAAACCAAAAACTCTTTTAGATGCTGTTTTACGAGTATAATCAATCCCCGCAGTAATATTTCCATACTGATCAGAACCTCCAATCTGTAATTCCACATTATGCACTTTATTCAAATGATAAAAATCATATCCTTGTAAAAGTTGGTAACTAAACTCCGTATAACTCATGCCTTGCTCAGAATTAAGCCTTGTGCGAACACTTTCTTTCCCAAGCATAGGACCTACTCGAAACCCCTTACCAACATCTCTTAAATAATCAATCATCGACATTGAATTATACCAATCAGTATTATTTAAAATGATAGGCTTTGTCTTCTCATTACTATAATCAAGACAAGATTCTACAGTCTTTGAAATACTGGCAATATTTTGATCAATCTCTTCTTGAGACAGAAGAGGCCTCTCCACACTTTTTCCAGATGGATCTCCAATCATAGCAGTTGCGCCCCCCATAACGACAACAGGTCTATGACCAAAATTCTGACACATCCTAAGAACAATTAATCCAACTAGATTTCCTAGGTGAATGCTCGACGCGGTTGGATCTATACCTATATATAGTGATCTAGGTGTTTTTAAGAACTCTCTGAGTTCATTAGAGCTGATCTCTTCGACTAAACCTCTAGACTCTAAATACGAAACAATGTCCACGCCCGCTTTCCTTCTTGGTTATCTATCCTTGTCCAAAGCATCAGCCATCTTCTGAAGCTTTGAGCTCATTTTAGCTGCATTCTTATTTGAATCAAATAACGAAATAGATTTCTTCTTTAATACAACTCTATCATTTGCATGCTTAGAAATCCAACGATGAATTTCATCCGTCTTTTTCTCCAAAGCTGCATCTGTCACTTTGTCTTCAATTAATCCCAAACGCTTTTTTAGCTTATTGCGAGCTTTCAGGGTTCTTTCTGTTTCTTCAGCTAGTTTCTTTTTCACTTGCACCTCCGAGGGGTCTTATAAAACAGACCTAGTTTATAGATAACGCTCTAAAAATGCAAGTAATTTTTATGATTTCTTCGATAATTCCCTCTCAAAAAGCAAATTTTCATCAGGGGATATCTTTTATGAACCTCTCTGAAATCTTTATCTAATGCAAACAAGACAACCTTCTTCCCTTTAACTAAGAAATAGTTATAACTGTTAATTTTTGATATTTTTATCAAAGAAATAACTAAAAATAAAAAAAACACTATCGATGTAGAAAGACTTTATGTCATAAGCTAATAATCCTCATTGCAAGAAACCTTCTAATCTTTCATATTGATGGTAAGGATTACTATGAATAAGACAGCAAAGGAAACAGCCGCGCAAAAGGCTGCTGAGTACATTAAAGATCAGATGGTTATCGGTGTTGGCACTGGATCAACCGTCAAACCATTCATCGAAATTCTCAATAAACGCGTTGAAGATGAGGGCCTTTGTTTAAAAGCAGTTGCAACTTCTATTGAATCTAAAAATTCGCTTCATACAAACATAGAGCTTATCAGTGAAGCACTTGTTGATCAAATAGATATAACAGTCGACGGTGCAGATAAAGCCAGCGGCGACTTCTACCTTATTAAAGGTGGAGGCGGTGCGTTGTTAAGAGAAAAGTTTGTGGCGTTAAATTCCAAACTGAACATCACTATAATAGATGAATCAAAAATTGCCTCCCCTCTTGCGGATCATCCATTACCCGTTGAGATTATTCCATTTGGATTCAAGGCAACAATCAAACGGTTGGAAGATGGCGGCTTTATAGGAAAGCTGCGTATGAACGGTAAAAAACCTTACACGACTGACAATCAAAATTTCATATATGACATTGATATTCAAAAGCCTATTGAATCACCAGAAAGCATGCATAAATCATTAAAAAGCTTCTCAGGTATTGTAGAAACCGGGCTCTTCCTTCAAACATCAGACATAATAATCATTGGCAAAAATGATCTTTCTGTAGATGTTTGGAAACGAGGATAGATATTATGACTGAAAAAATGCACAAGATCTTGTTTTCTAAGGTCGTTCAAGCAAGCAATTACAGCGCTTTTATATTACGTGCTGGCACTAAGGAATTTGCTATCTATACCTCACCAACAACAGGTCTACATATAGAAAATATATTAGATGGAAAACCTAAGAGACCTCAAACTCATTCATTTATAGATACTATATTTGACGGATTTTCGATTTCTATTAAAAAAGTCATCATTAATGACGTAAAAGATAATATCTACTACTCAAAAATACTCCTATCAAAATCTAGTGATGAAACAGAAGACATCTTAGAAATTGATGCAAGACCCTCTGACTCACTACTACTTGCCTTAAAGCACGACACCGAAGTACTTTGTAGCCAAAAAGTTTTAGATTACTCCCCTGCTTATATTGATTAATTAATTAATATGACATATGGAATTTTTTATCGGCTAAATCAAGCAATGTTTTTACGCAAAGCTCTGCATCTTCGCCTGTGACTTCAATGTTAACTTTAGCTCCACGTTCTGCAGCTAGCATCATAATCCCCAGCAAAGATTTGCCGTTGACTGTTAATTCTCCATATTGAAGAGTCACATGGGATTTAAATTTTGCCAAACATTTGACAATTTCTGTTGCAGGCCTTGTGTGAAGACCCTTATCATTCTTAACAATGAAGGACTTTTTAAGTGCCTTTTTTGTTGTCATAAAACACCTCATCGGTAAAAGCATATCTATAGGATTTCCAATTGCTCTTTAAGAAAAGATTTCTAGATCAATTGAAAATCCTACGACTTTAACCTCTTTTAATCTTTTATCTCAAACTCTTTCTCTAATTTCTCTAGTAAATTAGAAAAAACATTAAGTGTTTTCTCAATTGGTTCTACAGATGACATATCTGCTCCTGCTCTTTTTAAGATCTCAATAGAGTAATCACTACCACCTGCTGCTAAAAAGTCTAGATAAGGAATTAAGTTTCCTTCTTTCACCTTCTCAACAAGCGTAAGTGCCGCTGCAATTCCTGTTGAGTATTGATATACATAGAAATTATAGTAGAAGTGAGGGATTCTTAAATATTCACCAGATGCCTCTTCTGTCCCAGCAAAATCAGGACCGTAGTACTTCTGATTTAATTCCCCATAAACCTTCTTCATCATATCAGGAGTTAGTGGAACATGATTTTCTGCCATCTCATGAATCTTTAACTCAAACTCTGCAAACTGAGCCTGTCTAAAGAATGTTGCTCTAATAGCCCCTATTTGCTGGCAGAGTAAAAAGATACGTTCCTCTTTAGTCTCTGCTCTATTATATAAATACTCATATGTAAGCTGCTCATTAAATGTAGATGCTACCTCTGCTACAAAAATAGTATAACCTGCATCATGATAAGATTGCTTTTGATTACTTAAATAAGTATTCATACTGTGCCCTGCTTCATGAGAAAGAGTTAACACATCATTTAACGTCCCTTGAAAGTTCATCAAAATATAAGGATGAGAATCATAGCAACCACTTGAATAAGCTCCGCTTCTTTTACCTTTATTCTCGTAGATATCAACCCAATGATCTTCTTTCAAACCTTTACGGAGAATAGCTTGATATTCCTCTCCAAGAGGAGCTACTGATTCAATCACAATATCACATGCTTCATCAAAAGTATATTTTTTATCACTTGTTTCAATTAAAGGTGCATACATATCATAAGAATGTATTGCCTCTAATCCTAGCCTTTCTTTACGCAAAGAAATGTAACGATGAAGAGGCTCTAGATTATTAGATATTGTATCAAGCAAATTATGATAAACAGAAGTCGGAATATGATGAGGCTTTAAAGCCGCTTCGACACAACTTTTATATGAACGCACTTTTGCATTAAACAAATGATTCTGTACTTGTCCATGAATTAACTCTGCAATTGTGTTTTCAAAGGTCAGAAAAGTCTTATGAAGTTTATTAAAAGCATTTGCTCGTAAAATACGATCTTTGCTCTTCATAAATTTCCCATAACTTCCTTGAGTTAGATGATGCTTTTTTCCTTCTTTATCTTCAATCATTCCAAAATCTAAATCAGCGTTTGCAAGCGATGAAAAGGCACCACTTGCTGTTCCCTGCATACGAGCTGCCAAAGACATAATTCTTTCATGCTCACTTCCTAAGATATGTTCTTTTTGATCTCTTAATTGCGTCAAATAAAAACGATATGTGGAAAGCTCTTTATCTGCTAACAACTCTTCAAAATATGCTGGGTCAATTTGTAAAATAGATGGCTCTATCCAAGAAGAAGCGCTTTGAAACTGATGATATAATGACCTTGCTTTTTCATAAGCTTCCTTATTTGGAGTTGCTGAAATATCTTCATCATGTTTAAGGTGTGCATACACATAGATCATCTCTAAGTTACGCATATAATCAAAGAAACTGGTTAAAGTTTCACGTAGCTCTTGCGCTGTTGTTTCTTTAGAAAACTCAACAGGTTTTATCTTTGTAAATCCATTATTTGCTTCTGAAAGCAAGCTTTCTAATTTCTCTTCCCATTCATTTCTGTTAAAAAAAGAAGTTAAATCCCACTTTGTCTCTTCTTTTACTTCTGCTCGATTCATAATTCTCTCCTCTGCAATATTTGCCTCTTTATTTTGATCAGTACTATAACCATATCCTATCGGGATTAATCCTAAAAGTACATAGGTAAAAAGTGATTTATTCATAGCGCGCCCTTTTATTAACGTTTTGTAAAATTGAATCTAGATTACTGCTATACAATATTTTAATCAACAATATTTTTTTATAAACAGCCAACAAAATATTTAAACGATCTTCTTTTAGCAGATGAATAAAAAAAGTGCTAATTCACTTGAGTTTAATTCTCTAATTCGATAAAATTGTTTGTAGATAATCGGAACAATAAACAAGGAGTAACAAATGACAACAAACACGAAAATTAAACTTCGCCCTCTAGCAGATAGAATTCTTGTTAAGAGAAAAGAAAACGAAGAAAAAAATATCGGCGGCATTATTCTTCCTGATTCTGCTCAAAGCAAACAAGATGTGGGTATTGTAAAAGCTATAGGGCCAGGTAAAAGAGACAAAGATGGCAACTTTATAGAAATGAGTGTTGCAGAAAACGATCACATCATGTGGGATAAATATGGTGGGCAAGAAGTAACAATTGATGGAGAAACTTTCATCATTTTAAAATTAGACGATGTAATTGCAATCGTAGACTAAAAATTTAAAAATAAACATTAGGAGAAATCGTTATGGCAGCAAAAGACGTCAAATTTAAAGAAGATGCACGTAACAAGATTAAAAAAGGTGTTTGCACACTTGCAGATGCTGTAAAAGTTACACTAGGTCCAAAAGGACGAAACGTGATCTTATCAAGATCATATGGCACTCCCCACATTACAAAAGATGGTGTGAGTGTTGCAAAAGATATTGAGCTAGAAGATGCTTATGAAAATATCGGAGCGCAAATTGTAAAAGAAGTCGCTTCAAAAACTGCTGATAAAGCAGGAGATGGAACAACAACAGCAACCGTACTTGCTGAGACAATCTACCTAAACGGTCTTAAGTCTTTAGCATCTGGCGCAAACCCAATCCAAATTAAACGTGGTATTGATAAAGCTGTTGAAAACGTTGTTTCTCAACTAAAAGAAAAAAGCAAATCAATTAGCGATAAAGAAATAGAGCAAGTAGCTACAATTTCTGCTAATAACGATCATGAGATTGGAAAGTTAATTGCAGAAGCAATGGATAAAGTTGGTAAAAATGGTGTAGTTACTGTTGAAGAAGGAAAAACTTTAGAGACTGAGCTTACAGTTGTAGAAGGCATGAACTTCGACAGAGGTTACACAAATCCTTACTTTGTGACAGACTCAGAAAAACAAGAAGCTGTATTAGAGGATGCTTTCATTTTGATCTTCGAAAAGAAAATTTCATCTATGAAAGACCTTCTTCCAATTCTTAAAACAGTTGCAGAAGCTGGAAAGCCATTTTTAATCATCGCAGAAGACATTGAAGGCGAAGCTCTTGCTACTTTAGTGATTAATAGATTAAGATCTGGCCTTAAAGTTTGCGCTGTTAAAGCTCCTGGATTTGGTGACAGAAGAAAAGAAGTCTTACAAGACATTGCTATTTTAACAGGTGGAGAAGTTATTTCTGAAGAACTCGGAATGAAGCTTGAGACAACAACAATGGAACAACTAGGACGCGCTAAAAAAGTTGTAGTTGGTAAAGATGATACAACAATCATTGATGGCGCAGGTGACAAACAAGCACTTGAAGCTCGTTGTGGACTTATCAAGCAACAGATCGAATCTTCTACTTCAGACTACGATAAAGAAAAACTACACGAAAGACTAGCTAAGCTTTCTGGTGGTGTAGCACTTATCCATGTCGGAGCTGCAACAGAAGTTGAAATGAAAGAGAAAAAAGATAGAGTAGACGATGCCTTACACGCTACAAAAGCAGCTGTTGAAGAAGGAATCCTTCCAGGTGGTGGTTCTGCTCTTGTTCATTGTATCAATTCACTTCGTGAATTTGTATTAACTTTAAAAGGCGATGAAAAACGCGGTGGAGAAATCATTCTTTCTGTGCTTTCATCCCCTCTTTGCCAAATCGCAGCAAACGCTGGTGAGCCTGGTATCGTGATTTTCCATAAAGTATTGGAAGGAAGCGACACATTTGGATGGAATGCTTTAACTAATGAGTATACTGATATGCTAGAAGCTGGAATTGTTGATCCAACAAAAGTTGTTAGATCTGCTCTTCAAAATGCAGCAAGTGTTGCATCTCTTCTTCTAACAACAGAAGCAGTAGTAGCAGAAGTTCCAAGTGAAGACAAAGCAGAAGCAGCAATGCCAATGGGCGGCGCTCCTCAGATGGGTTATTAATCCCCTATTCGAGTAATAAAAAAGAGGTAACACTAAATGTTACCTCTTTTTTTTATATTAAATTTTCTACTAAAATAGTCCGCATAAAGATTAGAAGTTTCATCCTGTGAATTAATCTAACTGTATATTCGTAGCCCACCATTTTGCATAAGTAAAACATGATGCCGAAACACCCGTTTTAAACATATCAGTGAACATACAAATAGTATTTGCTAAACTAGAAGCTAAAGCATCATAAGTTGCTTGAAATTCTGGTGTATCTGGAAGGGTTTTGCTTCTTGTTTCTTTTACATAAGAAGTAAGATACCCCTTAAAAAAGACAGAATATACCTTTTTTTGTGCATCGACGATATCTGAATCAGAAGAATTTGATGACTTAAGATTGCATGTAGCTGGTAAATAGTATCCTAACATATCATTAATATAACTTAATTTTATATCAGAACTTATATTTGAAAGTGCTAAAACAGGCTCCATAACCGATACAATCATAACTTTATATATTTCATTTAGGGTTACTGTACAATCAGAACCAGTATTACTATCACTAAAATAACTTGGATCAACTCCTGATTTTATCATATAAGCTTTAGTAGTGCACAATTGGGTTTGTGTAAGAGTATAAGGAGCTAAAGTTTGCAGTGCTCCTTCAAGCTGATCTGCACTATCTTGAGAGATAGGAAAAAAGTATTGAACGGTATTCTCCAATAATCCATTTAACTCATCATCTGTTATATTCATAAACATCCTTTTTTATTTTATTTTACTATATAATAGAACTTTTAAATTAAGCCTTTAAAAAATAGCCGTTTATAGAGCCTGCGTATTATTCAGAATTTTCTATCAAGGCAGTGAATAAAGTGGTATCTTGAATTTGATCTAGGACTGCTATCATTGCATCAATAATAGTAGTAATCTTACTATCGCCTTTAAAAAAATCACCTAAAATACTTGGCATTGTTTCTCCATTATATTTTTAATAAGAATTAACCTTTTATCTCTGTAACTTTTATTATTACTCCATGTAATCCATTAAGGTTAACTGTAAAAAAAAGATAAGCATATACGCTGCTGAAGCCACGTTTTCTTCTGATAGATACTGAGAAATATCAATCCATAAGTTGGTAATATCCCCTTCTGTCAACTGAACATCAAGATAAGCATCCGAAATACTTTCGGGACCTAAGAATGAGGCCAGAATACTTAAGTATGTGGTAGAAGCTTCGCCATCTAAAGGAAAAAAAGACTCCAGACTATAAAGCGTTGTATCAATATCAGTATTAGACTCTAAATAAGTCATAAGAGTTTCTAACGATGTCTCTAAAATGGTTTGTAATATAGAAATATCATAGACAAATGATGAATCTACAAAGCCAGATTTAAAGTATTCTGATAAAGCAAAGGTTAATATAAGTGTTTGTAAATCAAGGATTGAAAAACCTGAGGTATCATCCTCTAACTCTAAATCAAGAGATAGAAACATAGCAGATAACAGCTGATCAAATTGAGAGTCTGTTAGTTCATAGCCGCCAATTGCAACAACCCAGGAAATAGCAGACGTCACATCATCTTCAGAATAATCATAAGTGCTATATTCTAAATATGAAGTGAGATTATTAATCACTACATCAAAGTTCATATTATCCATAAAATGCTCCCTTATTATCCGCTTATTCTATTATATCAAAACAACAGAGCTACTTTACAACAGGCTAAGCATCAGTGTTATCGACGGACTCTACATTGTATAAGGACTGAAGCGTATCTTGTGAAATTTGAAGATCTATATAAGTACTCTCAAGCATCTTTTGTAAGCTCAGTAATATATTTGCTTTATCTATAATATCACTAAATAATGAATCTACATCTTCTTGAGTAGAATCAAGTGTATCTGCTGTTGCATTTGCCCATGCATTAACTGTAGATTCTACAAGGTCAACTTGTGTCATAAGGTCAGCAATAGCTATATCAATATCTGCAATTTGATCAGTTGCAGAAGTAATTACTGCTTGAGAAAAGCTGGCAGCATCTGATCCTGATTTATAAGAAGAATTCATTTGCTCTTGAATAAGCTTTGAAACATCCGTACTTGTAAAGCCATCCACTAACGAATCAGAAGATGCAAGACTGGTTATTATTGAAGATACCGCCATTAAAAGTTTAGACATTGGTTCATTTATTGTTGAAGCACTATCATCTGCAAGAATAAAATTAGTAACTAAAATTTCAGCTAATGTTGAGGAAAAGGAATTTAAATCACCTTGAGTTGTAAAAGGACTTAAAAAATTAACTAATATTGTTCCTAGTTGTAAGAAGTCGTAGCCTGATATTCCATTTTGATCAACTCCATTCATAGATTGTGCTGTATTTAAAAAATCACTTATATATGAAATTACAATTGTATCAACATCATCTTCTGACAATGCTGAATTAAGTTCTGAACTCCATAAAGTCAGGTTATCAGATGGAAGTGTATTAGATAATAATCCACTTAAATCCTGAATATAGATTTTTGAAATTGCATTTAATGAATCTGCTTTAAAAGAATCGATTAAATCATCATACCCTTTATCGGACAAGCTTGTACTCATAGTATCTAAAATTCCCAAGACTTCAACAAAACTAAATGGGGTCTCATCATCTAAATCAATATCGTTTCCCATCGAGATGCTCCCTGTTACATTGTCATAAGTAGACATTGCAAAGATATCTGCTAATATATCTCCTAAATTTGTAATTGTAAGAGATGGAAGATTCAATGCAAAGACGCCATATTTTTCTGTTACAGTTGTTGTAAAGGCAATTGGAAATAAATAGTTTGGGTCAAAACTCTCTTTATCAGAAAAATCTGATATGTATTGATTGAATAAAGAAGAGACATCACTTATTTGATCAATCGATAGATATGATGAAAGATACGCTGACAAATAGGTATCTACACTATTTCCAGCATAGGCAATTTTTTTTCCAGTCATATTAGACCCATCAAATCCTGCAAAAGTAAAAAGATCTAAAATAATACTTGAGATCGTATCTGTCGAAATTGATTTAAATGAATTAATTGAACTAACTAAAGAATCTACAAAACCATCTATGTCATTATTTGTCCAAATTGTTGTCATATCTGACTCATCTATTCCAACAGAAGTAAAAACATCTTCCATAGCAGTCACAATTGTACTTTGAGAAATTAATGAGTCTGAATTTATTGTATTTGCTATTGAATCGATGAATGTATTTATTTCATCCTCTGCCCAAATAGCAGTCATACTTAAGTTGTAATTAATCTCCTTCCATAATTTTGTGTAAGCAAAAAACAACGTAGTTAAGCTTGTTAATGTATCAGAAGAAACATCACCATCATCTAGTATATCAAAGATACTAACCCAAAGATCTGCTATATCACTATTTGATAAAGATGCTGTGTATTTATTTATTTCAGTAAGTATACTTTTAACGCTATCTAATCCAGTGCTATCAGTCGTAAACATCAATTCTATATTTTGTAAATAGGCACTTGCATTAGTTGCACTTAAATCAATTGAGTTAATTTCACCGACTGACAAATCATCAACTATAGACTTTTTTATATATAAACTTAATATATAGCTCACAGTCGCTTTTTTCAAATCCTCTGTACTCACTGTTTTAGAAGCTGCCTCTATAGTGATAAGCCAAAGACCTTCTACATCTGTTTGCATTGTACTTATTTGATCATCATCAAAAGTATAATCATTTAAAATGGTAAGTAGGCTATTTTGAATAGATATAAAATCAGCTCCAGTTAAAGTATCAGCACCTGCAGATGTCAAACTCTTTACATAGACATAAAAATTTAAAATTGTGGAATCATCAGCTGCACTACTATTTGCTTTTGTCATATCTAACTTTCCTCATTACTTGAATTATCATCAGTTATTTCAATATCATCTTCATCATCGTCTAAAAACTGATCTTGGTACTCTTTAATTTTATTTGCCGTAACTCCACTTTCAATTACAATATCTAACCCAAGTTCTACTACACCAAAAGTAACCTTTGCTACAGTAGAAATAGTCGAAGAAACTGATGTTATTGTTGATTGTAAACCGCTAACTGCTGTTTGTGCTATTTCAGCTGCAGCTTCAGCTGCTTGAACGGCTTCTGTTGCAGCTTCGGCAGCTGCTTCGGCAGCTTCCGCAGCACTTTCTGCAACCTCTGCTGCTTTGGCTGCTACTTCCTCTAAGGCTTCTATAGTTTCTGAGGACTCTGAAGCTGCAGCCTCTATATCTGCAACCGCTGATTCTAATCCCTGCAATGCTTCTTCAGCAGCCTCGGCAGCTTCTGAAGCAGCTTCTAAAGCCTCTTGTGCAGCTTGAGCTGCTTCTTGAGCTGCTTGCGCAGCTTCAGTTGCAGCATCTGGCATAACAGATTCAGCCCTTGTAGTTAACTCATCTTCTGCAGGGTCCTCAAATTCTTCTGTCTCATTTGTCTCTGTTTCTTCTTCATCAATTGCATCTTCTGAATCGTCCTCAGACTCATCTTCAGACTCATCCTCTAATTCTTCTTCTGATTCTTCTATATCCAAATCTGTATCTGTTTCTGGCTCTGCAGGAGGCTCCGAATCAACTTCTAATGAAGGCTCTCCTTCTGCCAATTCAGATATAACCTCTCCTACACCTTCTACAGCACCTTCTAAAGCTTCTGCTGCTGCAGCATCTGCTGCCGCCCACTGCGAATAATAACCTATTAAGCCACCGACTACAGCAGCAACAACGACTCCTGCTGCGACACCTACACCGATTGTTGCTGCATTGTCATCATCAGTATCAGAAGTTGAATCAGACGTAGTTGAAGTACTGCTAGAACTCTCACTATAAAGTGTAAACACATCAGAAAACTCTAAAGCAACAGAGTTTAAATCTATTATATCACCAAAAGCATCACTCATAAACTCTAAAATCTCAAACGCACATTGTACAAAATTCAAGGCGCTTACATCTGAATCAGCCATCCCATTTAATGAAAATAATGTGTCTGTTAAATTCGATATATATTCAATCATGTCATCTGTAAAACCATATCCAGAAAGAGAAGGGATAAGTGTGTCTACTATCCAAGGACTTATAATATCATCATAAGAAAGAGTCGTAGTTAAGACAGACTCAAGAGCACTTCCATATAAATTTGTTAAATTAATAAATAACTGTTCAGAAAATGCAGAAGCTAAATCGGTATCGCCTAAATTATTTATATAGGCAGTCATAGTATCAATCATTGCGTATAAATCAGATAAGCCATAGGAAGAACTTTCTAATGTGTCTGAAATAGTAGCAATCACATCAGCGGCATTTAAAGTATCAAATGTCGATTGAGATAAGACATCATTGATTTGAGTTCTAATATCATCTGCAGTAATAACACTTAGACTTAATACCATCAAACCAAAACTAGTTGTTACATCCGTCTCTAAAGCATCTGGAAATGACAATACTGGTCCATATTCAGGATCAGTTCCTTCATCTTCGTAATAATTAGATAAATACGCATTACTCTCACTTATTATAATTGATAGATAGTCATTTGTTATTCCATTCTCATCAATATAATCAGAAAGATCGTAATAGACCTTTATCATAATATCATAAAATTCAGATCCTGTTATTCCATCTGTATAAATCGTCTCATCAGCTGTATAATTTATAATCCAACTATCTACTTCACGTGACGTAGCGTTATCATTATAATCATTCAAAATGGCATCAACTATATAATCAGTTGTTAAGCTCATATATGTTCTACGCAAACTAACTGTCATACTCTCATTGTAGTTTATATCCTTGTAGATCTTCATATACGCCAAAAACAATGAAGTTAAACTACTTATTACCGAAGCGTCAACAGAATCTGCGTACAAAATATCTAAAAGTTTGATCCAAAATATTGCTATATCACTAGAGCTCCAAGCATAAACATCATTATTCAATAAAGTCGCTGGAACTGATAAAATCGCATCAATAGAATCATAGGTAGAATAATAATCTGTAGATAACTCATTATTAAAAACAACATTCAAATCATCTGCCATCTCAAGCACAAGATCAGGAGATAACAAAATATCTACCACTGAACCAAATGGATAATCAATATAAGTATGAAGTCTTGTATATGACTCTATGATGTTTTCTGCTATAAGCTGCTTTAAATCATCTTGAACATAAGAATCTGTCGTAGACTCTAAAGAAAAGGTGTCTATGATCGCTTGACCCACTTCTTCAATTTCGCTTTGAGTCAATGTATTGTCATATAAATAAGACATTGAGGCATTCAAAGCATAAGAGAACTCTTCTGCTGAAGAACCTACTGGTAATACGCTTTTAATGACCGATAAAAGTCCTTGATAATCTATATCATCCGCCATAAGTCAAATCTCGCTTTGTTTTTATTATATCAACTCTTCAAGCAACTTCATAACAGACTAATAATCAAACTTCCGACTTAACTTGCTCTCTATTTAAGTTTTGTAAGAGCAAGATGTATAATCCCATTTACAGTTGGTCTACTAATCCTTTGACCCTTAATTAATGCACTATATTATTCATTAGTAGGTGAATCAGGTTCAGTCGCCGGCGCGTTGTCTGATGGGCTAGTAGAGTCTGGAGGATCATCATTTTTTATGCCTCCTCCACCTGTATATTCAGGTTTACATGTTGTATCAGAGTTTTCACAGGTTTCTAATTTAATGGCATTTTCAAAATTTTCACCATTAAGAGAATCTGTTAAGGTATAGATTAAGCAATCAGTAGTACCATCTGAAGAAACAGAAGCAACACATTGCTCAACCTTAAAATTCTTAATCCATTTTTTATAGGCTTTAAGTATTCTTTTTTTTATTCCAAATGTTGCACTTCAAACTTGAAAGGGCGAATTACATTTAAGGGGTAGATTTTAAATATGTTAAACTTTGATACAAATTCTTATATAGAAAATCTCGATCTTTTATGATTTTACTGATTGTCTGTTGTATCAGTTTTATCAGTACTATCAGTAGTTTTTGGTGTATCAGATGCGTCTTTACTATCAGTTGTATCAGTAGTCTTTTCTGTATCTGAAGTACCATTAAAAAAATTAGACGCTATAGAAGAATCTGAGCCTGTTATATCAGCTACCGTGTCTTCTATATCTGATATTTCTGATAAAGGATCAATTGCTGTCCCTGTTGATCCAGTTGTTACCTCAGTAACAACATCGCTTACAATGTCACTAACTGATCCTGCATTTGTAGAATCTGTATCTGTATTCGCCCCTGTTACTCCTGAAACTACATCTGAAACAGTGTCTACAACGGTATTAGAACCCGTAACTCCTGAAGCCACATCACTTACAATATCACCAACTGATCCTGTACTTGCCTCAGCTAATGTAGATGACCCCGATGCTTTTGCAGAAGCCACTGCAATTAAAGCCGTCGCTAAACCTGATGATGTAGTTGAAACAGGTAATGAGACCCCCAAAACATCAACAACAGTACCAAGTGGATTCAATGTAGGATTAATTAAAGAAGCAACCGTTGCAACATCTGAAGCTCCTGATAAAACAGTGGAGCCAAGAGTCGTTGTATCAATTAAGCCTTTTCCATTTGAACTAAAAGTGTTTGCAACGCCAGAGGCCCAATTGGATATGCCCCCTGTAATACTAGAAAGAAAGCCTTTCTTTGTTGTTGAGGCATCTGCGGCACTATCAACTGTAGTTGATGTAGGAACAGCTGCTGTATCTGTAGTTTGTGTAACTGTCTCTTTAGTTGTTGTCTTTTGAACATCAGAAACAATAGAAGCGATATTTCCAATCACAGAAGGAGTAGATGAATCCTGAGAAGTAGAGGTATTTAAAAAACCTCCATAAACAAGAGCAAACAAGCCTTTTATAAAATCCCAGAGTAATCCCAAAACTCCTTTTACTAAATTCCAAACATAAGTAAGACCAGTTGTTAATATTTTCCATGAAAATGTAAGAATAGCTCCGGTTTTAGGTAATACACCTGTTGAAGATGAAAAACTTGATTTAAACGCATAATAAATACCCGCTCCTACTTTTGTTGCACCAGAAACAATCGCATTTCCAATAGCTCCATCTAAATCAGCAGCAGAGTATTTTCCTGAACTAAGAAGGTTGATCGCATTATTTGCCAAAGAGTGAACCAACGCAAGATTTGTATTAGAAGCTGCAGCGATATTTACTAGATTAGCTGATGCAGTAGCAATCTGATCCTCTGAAATACCGGCATCTGCAAGAGATGTCGTCATATCAGCAATCAACGCATCATAATCATCCGATGTAGGTATTTCTAAACGATTATAATTCGAGATCAATGTCTGAATTTGGGATAAAGCTTCTTCACTCATAATCTACGAGCCCTTTTTATTTTATTATATCTTAACTATTAAGAATAAACTTAAGCGCCTAAATCTCAAAAAACTAAAAAGTTATATATAAACACTTAATTGATATAAATTTTTTAACACTTTACTCATCTATATTTATGTTTATTGGTGAGTCTTTGCGTGGACCAAACGCAGAATTTGCAACAACAGCTAAAAAGGCTGCTGCGATACCTGGCGTATAAGTTGAAAATAAGTCTAAGTCTGTCAAATCCTGTGCAAGTACTTGAAAAGTTAAATCACTAATTTGAGTAATATCTAATCGTGGAATAATTTTAGACGGTAACTCCCCTCTAAGAGTATAGAGATTAAAAAACTTTAAAATCTTTGCCCAGAAACGATACCACTTGCTTGTAAACACTTCCGTCAAAGCATCATTTAATTCATCAAATGATGGGGTCCCAAAACTAATTAAAGAAAGCATCTTAGGAGCTATTTTTTTTATCAAAGCAAAGGTAGGGTCAATTTCTGAAACCAAAACAATTAGATAATCCCCCGCAGAAACGATCTGTTCTTGAGTTATATCTAACTTACCCAAAGAAGTCGCAATTTCACTCATCATCGCATCTGCTTGTTCTCTAGGTAATTCTTCAAAACTAGGATATGTTGAAATAATAGTCTGAATCTCACTATAGACTTCATCTATCATATAAAAACCTTTTTCTTCTTATTATATCAAAACAAAACACAATCAAATTAACACTCTTATGATCAAATAAATAGATTATTAGATCTACAATCAGTCTAAAAAACATCTGATATCGTCTCTTATTTATAACTTAATGCGGCTAGTAAAATCATAAAAAGACGTTGAGATTTTATAAAATGTTTCTCATCTATACTTTTAAATAAAGTACGATTCATAAATACGTTTTTTAAGTTTTCTTGTATGTCTTCTGACATGTTGTATCGTTGTATCACTTGACTTAATTTTCTTTCCAGTGAGCTAGAATTAACGTTATTTTGAATATACTTTGAATATATCAAACAAAGCTCTGCTACAAATTTAAGCATTTCATCAAAACTTAAAAGCGTCACACTCACCTCATGCATAATCCTTGCTAAAAACCCATCACCTATTTCTAGCAAATGCCTGATTTGATTCATAAGAACATCTTTATCAACCTCGATCTGATCTAAAAATCTAAATACATAATTAGAGGCATTGATCATCTCATATTCAATAATACTTTTAGTATATCCATACTGGCAAAATATCTGAATGACCTGATCGAAAATTACCTCTTCCGAAGATAGAAAAAGCAATCTTTTATGATCATCTGAAGAAAGATTAATCTTATCTATTGTTAATTGATTATCTTTGTCCATAGAATAACCGAATAATCTTCATTGCATAATTGTAGAGCCTATCAAAAAAAGTACGTAACTTACCCCTGCTTTTCTTACCATATGCAGAATCCGATGAAGATAGCGAATCATTTAAACAAGAGTCATCGTCATCTAACTTATCCACAAACTCATTAAAGTCATCAGATTCATTTGCGCTATCTTTCACAAAAACCTTTTTTCTTTTTATAGTACCACTGCTCAAAAGAAATAACTTTAACTTCTTTATATAAACAACTTAAGATTTTTCTTGCACTATTTAAGATTGTATAGATTGTGTAGAGTATGAAGAAACTATGGATCTCACTAATTTGCGTTCTTACTGCCCTCATCTTAGCTATAGTCCTTGGATATATATTTATTGCAACAATCTTAGGATCAATACTCACCTCAACTTTTGGAACAAAAACCACCGTTGCCAACGCAGCATTAACTCCTACTTTTTTAAAGCTTTGGCATCTAAAAGTTGCAAATCCACCCAACGCAAAAGAACCATATGCACTTACTATTGGACGAATTAAACTAAAAGCTCCTATTACTACCTACCTTTCCCAAAATGTAATGATTGATAAAATATCTCTTGATGACTTAACTCTTGTGCTAGAATACTTTCCCGGAAAAAAGAGGCTTACCAATTGGGACGAAATCATAAATCATGTAAATAGCACAAACACAACCTCTAGCTCAAAAAAAAATACAGGCAGCACTACTATTAAAGAGCTGACTATAAATAATATCGTTATTAAGACAATCGATCCTGCCGGAAAAGTAACAACAACAAAAATAAAAACCCTAACCTTTAATAATCTAAGTACAGAAAAAGGCGATATCACAGCTCAAATTGCTAAAACAATCCTGATTAGGATGCTTCTAAACATTCAAGACTACGTAAAATTCCCAATCGATCTTACAAAAGAAACAATCAATGAGCCCATAAAAGACGGATCAAAAATCCTAGAAGATATTTTTCCAAAAAAAAATTAATGCTGCTTATATTTCCTGATTTCCTTAATCCAATAATCCATATAAAGCATCGAACAATCATATTTATGCTTATGAATATAATTAAGTTTTTCACGTAAAAACTCTTCTGTAATCAAGCTCCAATCATCAACAATAACAACAGGCAATGTCTTATATATATAGTCTAACGAAGAACTTTCTACAATTGGTATAGCTCCCATATATAAACTTTCCCATGTCCTATGGCAATCCAGTCCATTTCCTCTCGGACTTGCTACAAAATTTGATTGAGTTAAATCGTTTAAATATTGTTGAAACGACACCCCACATCTCGATACCGTAAACGGTTGATCCAACAATAAATTACACACATAATTTCTAACTTTTTTGTTAGTTCCTCTGTTTATATTTAAATATAACAGCTTATCTCTTTTTGAAGACTCTCTATTTTTAAAATATCGCCTTATTATATCAAGTGAACCATGCTTTAAATACCTATTTGCAAGACCAATTGGAATAGCTTTTAGCTTTGGATGCTCTATTCCCTCTATATTTTGACCATACCAAGCAAGAACCTTAGGATCATTTAACAATCGAGCATACTTATTAGTAATTGCCTTATCACCATTATGAGTAATAATCACATAAGGATGTTTAATTCTAGGGTGTATCCATCTGAAAAAACCATCTACATAATCTATTTTTATGAAGACAACATCACCCCTTTTAACTCTTCTTGGATTAAATTTATGAATATCTTCATCATAAATAAAATCTGCCACTGAACGAAAACTATCACCTGAAATAAAAGGGTAGCTAGAAAGTCGACTATGTAAAAAGGAAGAAATACAAATCATAAATACTAAAAAAAAATTGATTAGTTGTCTACATAGATACATACTGATACTCTGGCTTAATACTTTTATCAAAATGTGTCCTCATTACTACATGATCAATTTTTTCAATCCCTTCTTGCCCTACATCAGAAATAGGACAAATTTCAACATCAAAATCAAAAATAAGACCCGCACAAACAGAATAATTTGACCTTGCATGAATTAAGCAATTAAACTGAGACATCGAAAAAAAATCCTCTAAAACATGATCATTCCACTTCCTTATTTTTCTTGAGATATCAAAGTGAATTTTATCACCTTTAAACATCTTTTTAAACGTTGCCTTGATATCTTCTGGATAATCGCTATCTGTAAAAATATAGACATATAAAGAAGATTCCTCTAAAAAACTGTATAGATTCTTAAGCTGCTTAATATAAAATTCTAGTCTAGGGGCCTTAAGAGGCCACTTCTGATGTAAATCTCTCTCTTTGGCCCCCCCGGATCTAAAATGAATTGCAACCGATACCTTGTCTTTTGGGGGAACTATTGAATAATTCAACTTCTCTTTCGGAGTTATAGAAGATCTAATCAATTTATTAAACTCAGGGTCATCCCAATTGATATGAAATTTTGGTTTTATATTTAAACATTCCCCACCCCATGAAAGCTCCGGAAAATACTTTATATGAAATACTGTAGACCCTGTAGAACTAACCTTTTTAAAAAAAGAAACAGGATCATCAGTTTCACAAAGCCATGCAGACTGAGAATATTCACCCCCAACTTTTTCAATCTCACTTAATTTTAACATATCACTATATGGGAATCGCTGATAAAGAACATGAGAACCTGTTTTATAGGAAAACCATTTTGCATGCAGATACGTCAATAGATTATCACCAAACCTGCCTGAACTAAAATGATAAGCGACAGCCGATTCATCAGAGTACACAAAACAAAAAAATAAAACAAATAAAGATACCCACCTACACCTAAGATTCATTAAAAATCCTCAGTTATCGGACATCCTACTTGATAGTTAACCCCATTCCAAACAGTACGAATTTCCTTAATAGAGTTTTTTAAAGGTAATGCTCGAAAAGCATTTCTCCATAAAGAAAGTGCATCATTTTTAATTTCTTTAAATGGCTCATACAAATCTTTCCTCACGAGAAATAGATTTATAGTAAGGGCAACTGGTTCATACCCCATCTCTTTTGCGGTCTTTATAAAAACCTCAATAGGTTGCTGTAGATTTCCTAAAGCTACATGTTCAGGGACTTGTTGATCCATTAAAGGATGCCATCTTAAATTAGTCTCAACGCATATTACTTTTGGTCTACAATTCAACCCTTTTAAGATGTAATAATCTCCGCCATCAACATCAATAGATAAAAAATCTATTTCCCTATCTGGAAATTTTTCATTTCTTATTTCATCAAATGATTGACCCAAGGGGTCGTCATCATGCCAAGTAACAAAAGAATTAATTGTTTGAATTCTTTTATTAAACCGATTGTCATGCTCAAGTTTCTTATATTGTTCATTATTTGGCTCAATCATAACTCCTTCCCAGCCATTATCTAGAAGATGCCGCGTGTTAGAAATATCCACACCATCCATTGCTCCAAACTCAACACAAAAACCTTTTTTCACACCGATTCTATTAAATATCTCTTCAATTATCCCATCTTCACCATATTGAGTATAAATACACCGAGCATATCTATTTAAACTATCCTCAGATAGTCTTTCATAATTTTTTTGCAGTTCCACTTCAGTACTCTTTTTCCATGGATTTACATATCCGAGAAATAGATTTGCTAACAGTAGAGGCGCCCCAAACAATATATAATTCATGTCAACCCTTTGATTGTTTATACTTTTGATATCAAAGATAGTACACAAAAATTTAAATGTAAATTTATTTTATCTTTTTAATAAATAAAACAATGATTTATCAGCTTTTTCAATAGGAATATCATCTCGAAATACTTGGACAAAAGGTAACCTAAACTTCATTCCAAGCCTTGTTCCAATAATTCCCATTGCAACCTGCTCAGGCCTAGGAGATAAATAAGCATCCAAACTATCTAAATAAGAAAAACATTCAGCTATAAAATTTTGAGCTTTTTCAGATTCAGTATTAAAAGCCATCATTGATGCTTGAATTTCATTTATACTATTCATCTCTTTAGTTGTTAAATTAAAAGCTTTAACTACGGATTCTGTTACATGTGCCTTAGCAAGCGTCGTATGGTCTATCAGAAAATAACCATCTTCATCCAGAATTTCAAAGACCCTTAAAAAATTTTCTAAAGGAACAACAGCAGTATCAATCCAGACAATTTTTTTATATCCTAATCGCATCGCTTCTTTAATCATACACAACTTAAAACTATATGGAACATGTATATATTTTAAAGATCCACCCTCAATATCAGGCCATCCACCCATTCTAAACAAAAAATGACCTTTAAAATTAATGTCTTTTAAACGACTATCAATCAAATCTATTTTATCTGTATATGACTTATTAAAGCTTCCATATGTAATTATACAAACGTCTTTGTCATTACGAGTTGTATTATAAACTATTTTACGCATAAGCAAATCATTTCTATTACCTCTCCAGATGTGCATTCTTCTTGCTCTTTTATCATAACGCAACCCATCACTTCTGTCCTTATCAGTCCAAATAAAATCAAGCCACCTTAAATAAATACGTCGTCCATGATGTAAGTAGTCTTGAATTAATTCCATATCTTGATTACTAGGATTTTTTAAATTTACTTTCTTGTAAATTAAGTCCCATTCTGATGGGTTTGAAAAAATAAAAGATAAGCTAAAAAGAGAAGCTAATAAATACCTTTTTAAAAAAAATAACTTCATATAAACTCTATTTTCTAAAACACATAGGAACAATATGAACTATCTAAGCAATAATTTCAAGTATGTATTCTTCGGGCTCATCATCTCTTTTTTTCAATTTATAGAAGCTCAACATTCCATTATTTTTGTACATATTGGTAAAAAGTTTCCGGCCACCGTTGAACTTGCTCTTTACCAAGCTCGCTTAATGAATCCAGACTGCCCTATTTACATGCTAGGAAATAAAGAAGCGTTTAGTAAATTCAACCCCGAATACTCAAACCAAAATATTTCATATATAAATTTAGAAGACTTAAAAATGACCCCTGAACATGTTGCTTGGAAGAAGAATTTAGCCCTTCATGATTGGTGTAGATATAGCGAGCGTTTATTATACCTACATGACTTCATGACACAATATAATGAAATCAATGTTTTTCACATGGAGCATGATAATATGATCTATGTTGACTTAAGTACTATACTTCATATCTTCACAGAAAAATACCAAGGAATTGGATTTACAATGGATAATGATGGTCACTGTGTATGCGGTTTTATGTATATTAAAACTAAAGAGGCTATGAGAGAATATGCTGCATTTGCAGCAAAAACCTCGCATATAAATTGGGGAGATATGGAAACACCCATACATTTTAGAAGAGCAAAACCCCACTTAATAGCCCCACTTCCTATCATTCCTTCTGAATATGCAAATGACCGAAAAATTTTAGAAAGCTACCATAAACATAGAGCACATGATAAAAGTCTATTTCATACTAACATTGAATTTTTTAATTCTGTCTTTGATGCAGCAGCTCTAGGTCAATATCTGGCAGGTACACATGTTCAATATGCTGCGGGGTTTATAAACGAAAGATGTATCTTTAATCCCTACCATTTTAAATACGAATGGAAACTAGATAATAAAAATCGACGAATACCTTATCTAATCTATAAAGGAAAACGCTATCGTATAAATAATCTTCACGTTCATTCAAAAAACTTAGCTGCTTTTAGCTCAAATATTGAAGGAGCCTATACCCTTGGTTACCTGGATCCAAAGTTCCGATAATGACAAACACTCATAAAGCACTTAAAAAACCTTGTGACTAAAACTGCCAGCCCATTCGAAGAAAAGAAACAGGATAAATACCTACAATATCAAATCCAGCATCAAAAAAACCACTATCAACTTGATAACCTACAAAACTTGTAATAAGAGGTCTAATATAAACCTCATCTGGACCATGGGTTCCAACCCAAGTGACATATGTAAAAGCTCCGCCACCCATTCCAACATAAACTTCCCTATCTTATGTAGACCAAGATCTCAATTTCAATAGCTTTGAAGCCGATAGTGAATAATACTGTACTAATAAACTCCCCAATTTAAAATTAAATTCACTTTTCCCAAATCTATCAAGATGCCTAACAGCAATACCCACACCAGGAACTACAAGCTCACAACAAACATATGGTTGGAATGAGTAATCATCTATAAAATTCTTTTGAGGCTCTAATGAATCAATTTTTTCTCCGTATCCTGGAGAATTATATGCTTCTGCAGACCCAAAATATAAAAACAGCCCCAATAACCAATATTTATTCATTCTTAATTGCCTTAAAATTCGTCACTAAAACTTCCCTTTCTTCCATTGCCCTTGCTGTTGCCTCAAATCCATCTACTGTATCCGTAAAATACTTCTCTCCAAATTTATGAATAAAAGCCTGCTTGATATCATCCTTTTTCAGCCGATCTGCAATCTCATGATTATAGACGGCATAAAGAGAAGTCTCATCGCCCATCTCAATATTATCAAAAGAAGCCTTCCTTAAAACATCAATATAACCTTCTTTATTCTCCGCATATATAGAAAGTCCATCCGTATCGATCATCTTCAGAATGTTCGGTCCCCACTTTTCTTTATAAGGACTAAGCCAATCATTGATCACCAATTGGCCACCTGGCCTTAATACCCTAAAGCACTCCTCAAATAATCTGGACTTGTCTTCTATATGACACAAAGCTCCTTTGCTACATACAATATCAAAAGATCCATCCTCAAAAGGCAGCACATCATTAGTCTCACTTAAAACAAAATCCAGACGAGCTTGCATACCATCCGGTATCCTTTTAAAAGACTCCTCAATCATCCAAGGATTAATATCTAAGCCAACAACACTCGCTTTCTTCTTGGCTAAATAAAAAGCCAAGCCACCAAGTCCAGAGCCGATGTCTAAAACCTTCTTATCTGCTAAGACAACTTTCTCAAAAAGCGAATCAATTGCCTCTGATCCGCCTTCGGACATCATGCCTTCACCATAAGCAGCTTCTAAAGTTGCACAATACTTAGGATCATACTCGTCAATTACATCTTTCATTAAAATCTCCCCAAACAACGCTCCCAATCCAATCAATAAAAAACACAACTGCTTCATAAATATCCCCCAAAGTCACTAAAAGACTAGACCTTACTTACAATCTGAAATTGATTGCCATCTTTATCCATAAAGGTCTGCATCTTCACATGCCCTGGCACTTCAATAATATCTCCTAACAAAGTTGCACCCTGCTCCTTATAATGAGCAACCGCGGCATCAATATCCTCAACGTTAATACACAGTATCGCATTTGAACCAGACTTAAACTCAAGTTGATCATTTTCCTGAGCCAATCCTAAAATAGCACCATCTTTACCTTTAAGCTCTGCCCATCCCATCTCAGGTGTATGCTGAGACATTTCGAGCCCAACAACATTAGTATAAAACTCAATTGCCTTTTCTAAATCTTTTACAACAATCCAACCAAGCATTATGCCATTAACTTTCATTTTTACATCTGTAGTCATCTTAAGACCTCCTTAAATTCCAGGTCTCTTAAGTATAAAGATCTTTCAAATATAATACCAAGGTTTTTTAACCCTTAAGACAAAAACCTAGTCAGATAGTTAGCTCTAAAGCTAATACATAAGACAACTTAAAAAAGCAAAACTCAACAAAACCTTTATCTCCACAAAATCCAAAAAAAGATGAAATATACGACTAATCAGATAGGAATTTCAATGATTGTATAATATCAACTATATCTTTTTCACATTCTGCTTCATCCTCTAGATTATATTCTGCTTGCATTTCATAGAATCTCGACTTTTTCCACCTGAAACTCAATTCGCTACAACCATCAAGCCACTCCGACAAACTAGAGCATGCTCTTTTATAATACACTTCATATAGATCCGTTCGATCAACATGCCATGATATATTGAAATGGATTTTTCCAAAAAAAAGAGCCGCAATAAAATTGCGACCCTTTAGAGTGCTCCGGCTGCTGGATTCGAACCAGCGACCAATAGATTAACAGTCTACTGCTCTACCGCTGAGCTAAGCCGGAAAAGAAGCAATGATTGTATCGAAATACGATATTTCTTACAATAAAAAAATGCAAAAGAAATTTTCCACCATTGAGCTCTTAGAAAAACTCAAAGCAATACTTGATAATCCAGAGCTTGAAAAGCTCCCTTTATATACTCGATGCCATATCAATGCACCCCTCCCCGAAAAAGAGACTTTCTCATCTCTTGAAGACCTCACCTTTCAAGCGCTCGATAAAGCTCATCTTTTTAAATACAACTCTTATCAAATAAAGACTTCTAAAAAGCTCATCTTTTTTACATGGGTGATTCCTTCCGGATTGGGCGATCTTTCTATGCAGATTTACATCTCCGAAATGATCGCAAAAAAAGATCCCAATTTGAATATAGAACTTATCTCACTAGTTGATGAACGATCTCCTATTCCAAAGTCACTAAAATCTTTTTTACCACATCATATCATCAAATATAAACACCCTACCCCTCCCACTTTTACTGATGAGATTCTTTCTCTTTTAAGAAAAGCCTTTAGCATCATCGAAATCCCTACTGCCTATTTTGATTTCAAAAACTTCAAAAAATTAGTTTTAAAGAACAATCCAAATCCACCAGTAATTTCTCGTATTGGCGAATATGGCTTTATTGATACAGAAGATTACAATCCTTCGACAAAAGAGCGTTCCATGGGCCTATACTTTCTAGAAAAAGGGGTGATCATTCTAGATAAACAAAAACCTCAAAAGCGTGATCCTAATATCTATTTTGCTTACCTCATCACACAAAATGGAATTATGACTTATTTTTTATCTATCCTAATGACCCGTCAGAATGATTCCCAAGATTTAAAGCTTATCGTTCCAAATCTAGATAAAATTCTCCCTGTTTTAAAACAAATCCCATTTTCTAAATATGGAATAAAACAAATCCGCATAGAAGCAGATCCAAATATCTCACTTCTTGATATAAATCCAACCGGGAAAACCATCACAATTTTCCATCAAAAAGAATTAACCCCTAAATCCATTGTTGACTACATGAGCACATCAAATGCCTTTGTAGGCATCCGCGGAGATGGCTCATTTACAGAAGCTCTTTCAACAGACTGCCTCTTTTTTTACGATGCCCTTGATCATGCTATCCCCTTTCTTACAGATTTAAAGACAATTGCAGAAACAAACCTTCTGCCATACTACTCCCTTTGCGAATATACAAAAGTCATGCTGCAAACAAAACTCGATCCCTATAAACGCGCTCTTAACATCTCAGACTACCTAGAAGACCCTTCACTATACATCGGCATGCAAAAGCTAAAAAAGATCATCACTAATCAATACAGATTCAATGAAACTCTACATCACCTCATAAAGCAAAATTATTGCTGTTACTTTAATAAATAATAGTATGTAAGATTTTCATAAAGCCACTTATTAAATGTTATATCTATAAGCCTTTAAATAAGACGCTTAACCTTTTATTCGTTTGATGTTTTATAATGAAAATAAAAAAAGGAACACCTATGGCAGATTCAGGCACAAATGGAACATATTATAGCTACAAATCATTATTAAGTTATATGAATTGCTTTGACCCTAATGATAACACAAAGTATGCCTCTTTTCAAAGCGGCTCTAATGTGAAAGTAGTAATTACAATTCCTGCAGTGGCAGTATGTGGTTTAGACGCAACCCCTAACTACGCCTACTACAAAACCCCTACTGCTGAAATGATGTCAACTTTTGCTTCTGGAATCGAAAGTCTTAATGACCTTGGAGCTACAGTTCCTGATACGATAAAGAATTTTTCTGTAAGCCAAAATATTGTTAACTTAGACGACACAGCACCATGTGCAGAGACAAAAGCAAGTGTAGCAATTGAATCTCCAATGGACATTGCCTCTTCTGCAATGATGGCCTCTGGTGCAAATGTTGAATTCTGGCAAAGTAAATATGCTTTGTTAGGTCTTCTTACGCTTATCAAAGAAAAAGTTGTTGCCGATACTAGTAATAGTACCTATATCTTTTCACTAAGTTGGGGTACATATGGCATTTGCGATAGTTTAAGTACTGATGTAAAGCATGAAAAAGGTATTGGGCAATCATGCGACAAGATTACTAAAGGATGTCCTTCAAATAAAACAAGTTGCTCATTAACCAATGCTCAATACATTGAATCCTGTGAAACATACCTTAAAGATCTTACAGAGAATCATAATTGTATATTCTTTGTTTCTAGTGGAGATACAGGACCTATTTCTAATAAGGGTTTTACACATCTTCCTTATTATGTGGATTATCCAACTTCCTCAAAGTATTGCATCTCAGCAGGAGGTGTTAACTACACTGCTCAAGCCCCTGCAGATCAACAAACATCAAACCCAACTGCATATCAATTTGCCAAAACACTAAGTCAAAATGGGCTAGGGAACATTAAAGTCCCCCCTCAAGTTCTTCAACAAATTCAAACTGCCAAATCAAGTGATAGTGGCATAACAATTGGTATGTCAGAACCATTATCTGCAACAGATAGAGCGACAACAGTTCCAGATATGACTATTGGAGGAAAGTTCGATGCTTATACATCACCTAATCAACAACTCGGAATTATGGCAACAGGAGGAGGATTTACAGGCTATCAATCAAACGATACCCTTCAAATTAAAGCAAGAGATTCACAAAAGAAATTCTTAAATGAATACGTAGCAAATAACCCTATGCCTGATGGCTATAAAAATGATTCTGATTGGAATACTGACGCACCTCAAAGAGGTATCCCAGATATATCTGCATGTATGTCAAATGCAATTAGTATTACATGGAATGAGGACAGTAACTCTTCAAGTGAATACATGTTTAATAACGCAGATGGAACAAGTTTATCAGCTCCTCTTTTAGCAGGATTCTTCGCCTTACTCTTAAGTTACAAAAGCTTACCTTCAAATACGCAACTTATCGACTTTATCTACGCAAACCCTGATTGTTTTGACAAACCCCAAACCTCTGCTCAAAACTCATTTCAAAACTATAAAGAAAAAACAGTGAATGGATTTACATCAACAACCGCTCAAGGAACCTGGGATCCATGTGTAGGTCTTGGAGTTCCAAATTTCCTAAAGCTGTATGATGCGCTTTCTAAGAAATAGACCTCACTCCAAACAAAACAAACATACTTTCTTCACTACGATCAATATACCCATAACGATGCTTTATGGGTGTAGCTTGCTCTGAGACCCAATCCATAATTTTCTTTGGTGATGGCTGTTTAAACAGAATCGCTAAAGGTTTTCGCTTAAACATTATTCCTGATTTTCCTGATTCATAACAAGGATCATAAATAGCTCTAAAATCGTATCCATGAACAGTGTAGTCTTTTTCAGTTCGTATTTTACTTTTTGATAATTTTATAAACTCATCCATGAAATATTGAGCCAGCTCTTCATCTTGGTAGACTTTTTCAACCTGGCTTTCTATTTCAGTTTTGCTTATCGTATTCTTCAATCCATATAAAACAGATTTTGATTCTTTATCCATCTCCAAGACATCAAAAGTAGGCCAAGCTCTACCATCTATTCGACACCACATCCAATTCCAAATCTTTCTAGGGCAATCATTTTCAAATAAAATGACTAATGGAGAATCTACAAATACCACACCTGAGCCTTTATAATTACCATTTGGATCATAAATTATCTTTATCTTATAGCCCTCAATTTCATAATCTCTTGTCACCCTTACAGTATATGAAAGAACATCCTTAATCTCCTCTTCATAATATTCAGCAAGCTCTTGATTTTCACATACCGCCTCTACAGCCTTTTGCTGTCTTTCTGTTAAAACCCCAAACAAAGTACTACAAAAACACAATACTGCTAGAACAAACTTAAACCCTTTCATATTAAACTCCAAAATTTAGAAATTTAAAGATATGTATAACACACATAAAGATTTCTGCAAATAAATTATTTAATTTAAGAAAAGGGTTTACTTTTAGACATATTCACCTTATTCTTTTTACATGGAAGAGTCGATCTCAGGTTCTATAGAACATATAATCTATACAAATGAAGAAAACGGATTTACCGTTGCTCATCTAAAAGAGAATACAAAAAAGATCTGTATAGTTGGGAAGCTTCCAAACATCTCTCTTGGTGAATATGTCACCTGTCAAGGCACGTGGAAAGATCATAAGGAATATGGCGAACAGTTCGTTGTCAATTCATTTTCCTCCTCATATCCTGTAGAAGAAGTAGGTATTGAGCTTTTCTTAGCATCTGGATTTATTAAAGGTATTGGAAAGACACATGCCAAAACAATCGTTGAAGCTTTTGGAAAAGAAACCCTCGATATCTTAGAAGAATCCCCTCACCGCCTCCTCTCCTTAAAAGGAATTGGTAAAAAGCGTATTGAAGAGATCAAAAAAAGCTTTAAAGAGAAAAAGCACATCAAGGACGTTATGCTATTTTTACGTGGTCATAAAGTTTCTGAAGGGCTTGCTCATAAGATTTATAAACAATATGGCGATGAGACCATCACTATATTAAAGCAAAATCCTTATGCCGTAATAGGCGATTTAACAGGCGTAGGATTTTTAACTGCAGATCAGCTAGCTTCCAACTTAGGAATTGAGCGAGATGATCCCAAGCGATGCGATGCTGCCATAGTCTATCATTTAGATAAGCTCTCAGAAGAAGGGCATTGCTGTTATATAGAAGATGAATTTTTAGACAAGGTGTCTAAAGCTTTGGCTATTGATAGAACACTATGCCATAGATCCATCACAAGACTTGAGGAAAGTGGTAAAATAAAGCGTGAGGTGATGCCTTCTCTTGACTCAGAAGTACCTTTTATCTGGCTTGCCAAGCTTTTCTACGCAGAACTTGGCATCACAAAAGAGATTGAAAGGATCGCAGCTGCAGATTGTAACATCCGCTCTGTAAAAGTAGATAAAGCCCTAGATTGGGTAGAATCCTTACATAAACTAAAGCTTGCCAAGGAACAGAAAAAAGCTGTTGCAGCGGCTCTTGAAGATAAAATACACATCATCACAGGTGGCCCCGGAACAGGTAAAAGTACAATCACAAAAACTATTTTATCAATTCATGAAAAGCTATCTGATAAGATTCTTCTAGCCGCCCCAACAGGACGTGCAGCAAAACGTCTCTCTGAAATCACACGAAAGCACGCCAAGACCATTCATAGTTTACTAGAAGTAGATTTTACAACTCGTGGCTTTAAAAGAGGACATGGCAACCCCTTAGAATGCGACCTCCTGATTATAGATGAAGCAAGTATGATTGATACTTATTTAATGTTCTCTCTTCTAAAGGCTGTACCAGATGGGGCTCGTATTGTTCTTATTGGTGATATTGATCAACTTCCAAGCGTTGGACCCGGAACGGTATTAAAAGATATGATAGAGTCAAAGAATCTTCCCATTACTCGTCTCTATCAAATATTTAGACAAGCCAAAGAATCACTTATCACCATTAATGCTCACGCTGTAAATAGAGGCGCCATGCCAAATCTTGAGACCTCTGTAGATGACGACTTCTGGTATATAGAAAGAGATGAGCCTGCCCAGATGATTGAAGAAATCCTTAATCTTATAGAGCACACACTTCCCAAGAAGTTTAACTTCCATAAAACAGAAGATATCCAGGTACTCTCCCCTATGAAACGTGGAAAAGTTGGGATCGAAAATCTTAATCAAGTACTTCAAGCAAAGCTTAATACCTCAGATGTTTCTCTTCAGCGAGGTGAAACTATCTATAAAATTGGCGATAAAGTTATTCAGCTAAAGAACAACTATCAGAATATGGTTTTTAATGGAGACATTGGATACATAATAGACATAGATAAAAGCTCCAAAGAAGTCGTTATCAAATTTGACTACAAAGAAATAGAGTATTCCTACGATGATCTAGGTGAGATAACGCTTGCTTATGCAGTGTCTATACACAAGTATCAAGGAAGTGAGTCTCCCTGCATTATCCTTCCCCTCCACACATCTCATTTTGTTCTCCTCCAAAGAAATCTCATATATACAGCGATCACTCGAGCAAAAAAACTCCTCGTACTCGTTTCCTCCAAGAAGGCCATAGCCCTCGGCATTCACAACAACCTTACAAAGAAGCGCCTCTCAGGCCTCACCCATTTCCTAACTCAGGCCCTTGGTGTGTAGATACGGCGCCTCCGGCGGCCAAAGGGTCAAAGACCATCTTATTACCCACATCTTTTTTTAAAATTCCATGGGACGCTGTCCCATACCCTGGTCAAGGACTACGTCCTTAACAAACCTATGCTTGATTTTTTGCAATGCAAAAAATTGGAAAATAAATAATTCTAATTTTAATATTATTGATTTTAATTATGAATTTTTTAGTTATCATCCATCTACGCTTACCATTTTGATTTGAGGCATGAAGCTGAATTATTTAAAAACTTGTGGGTACTAAGATGGGTCAAAGACCCTTTGGAAACCCAAAATTGATTTTTTGCATACACGCAAAAAATCTATAAGAAATATATTTTTTTGAACATAGATCAGCCGATAATTATAAGGTAATTATGATTCTTCATAACTAAATCAGGTAATATCTTCTAGTGGCCGCGGTGTTTTTGCCTTTTCTTCTCTTGCTTTAGATCGAATTGCTCTTTCTTGCGCGCTTCTTTCATTTGTATCTGTCGGCTCACCTCCAAAAATATACCGCGCCACGGAATAACCTTCCTTATCCATCCGCTCAAAAGTCCCTACCCAGAACTTTTTCTCAAAAAATATTGTTGCTTTGATCGTAATCATCACAAAACCTATCACTTTACATAAAAAACAAGTAGCAAGAGCTATTATGAAGGCGTGGCCTTTGGAAAGATTAAGATAGCATCTGAAACAGGATTATAAAACATAGTTCTATTCATTTCTTTTCCATCAATAACCATTCTAGAGGAATTTCCACCACAAAGACTAACAGCTTCTTTACATCCGAGATCTTTCATGTAAACAGCTAACTCCGGTATAGTTAAACCGCTTTTGCCATCAACCTTACCACCCGCAACAAGAAATACCCATGTGCCATCATCTAAAACACCAACAGCTGTTCGACAGTGCTTTTTCGTTATATATGTCTGAATTGTAATATTCTCATCAGTATAATCTTCAATTACATCACCATTTCGAATAAGAACAGGCGTTCCTCCCACAATGTTAGGTAAATCCGACCAATCTTCAGAAGTTGTATGCTGAGGGTCTGATTGCGGCACTACTACTATCTTATCATCTGATTCTTTTGTCAAAAGCCTATCAATAAAAACAACTTCGCCGCCATCTTTCCAACCAATGGAGCCACGCTTATTCGTCGATTGCCCATACCAAATTCCTGAACACTTTAAAATTCCTGAAGGCTGTCCATTTTGCTTATAGAACCCACCATTAATAGCAGCTTTTGCTCCCTGTTTCTTCATCATCTCTTTCACATGCTTTTTAGAAATCCCTAAAAACTCTTCTGCACGAACCGCTTTTATCTCGTAATTCATCGGGTCTACTTTGATAACATGAACCTTTGTAAATTCATCAATTTCCTCAACCTGATAATCAAAACCTTCAGTAAAAAGCGATATAAACATACAAAATAAACAAACTAGCTTTTTCATTCTACTACTCCTTCAATTTTCTCTAACTCTTACACTACCTTCATTAAAAAGTGCACTCTGATAAGAGTGTCGAGAATAACCTAAATGTGAAAATAAAACAAAGATATTTATATAATTTTTAAAAAAAACTAATGAAAAGATAATTTTTGTACGTTAACCTAATTTCATTAGATGCTAAAACCTTGAATCTATAGCTTTTCTATAGCCTTCTTCCTTAAAAAACTGCAAAGAGACTTCCACCCAAAAACAAATCACCCAAGACTTATTAATTGATAATAGTTAACACCTATTCTTTTAAGCTTTTTTAATAAAGGTATGTATTTTGGATGAATTTTTTTCTGCATGCGGGGCGAAGATGTACATGATGGTACTGCAAGCCCCGTATTAGAAAAAAAAGCCAAAAGGCAAGCCTTATTTGTCAGCAAACATACGACCAGGCCATATTTTGGTATAACCGCCATCCACTAAGATGTCTGTACCTGTAATATAAGCAGATTTATCAGACGCTAAAAACTCAACTGTTCCTGCTATTTGAGACGCTTCTGAGATAAACTTAAGAGGTATTGCTTGCTCCATATATTTATGAAGATCTGTTTTATTTTCCCAGTGATAACGATTCATCTCTGTCTTGTGATAGCCGGGACTAATAGAGTTCACTCTTATGCCATATTCACCTAGAGCATTTGCCATTGTTTCTGTTGCAATAATAATCCCTGCTTTTGCAGCATCATAAGAAATACCACCCATTCCTCTATGCCCGGCTATAGAAGAAAAGTTTATAATACTTCCTCCATCACCTTGATCTATCATTTGTTTTGACACTAATTGAGCTAAGAAAATAGGAGCTGTAAGATTCACATCTATAATTTTGTTAAAATCTTCCTCATTTTCCTTTAAGAATCCACTTTTAGCGGCAACGCCGGCGTTATTGACTAAAACATCAATTTTACCAAACGTCTTTAGGGTTTCATCAACGATTTTTTGTCTATCTACAGCTTTTGTGATATCAGCCTTTATGTATAAGCTTTGATCTTTATACATTGCTAATTCTCTAGCCACTTCTAAAGCCTTTTCTTCATCTCCTCGATAAACTAAAGCAACCTTAGAGCCCAATTCTAGAAAATGCTTTGCTTCCCCAAAACCCATGCCTTTGGTAGCTCCTGTAATAATAACAACTTTATCTTTCATTAGACCCCTACAGATAGTTTTTTAAGCTCTTCTTCTATTACTTCATCTTCAATCTTATCGAATAATATTTCAGGCTTATTTAGCAACGCTCCTGGTGTTAGTTGCAGATCCTTAATCTCTGACCAAGAAGCATTTTCTAAACTTCCCTCAAGATTAAGCATAGCCCATATCTTTTGAGCTGTCTCTGGAATAACAGGATACGAAACCAAGGCCAATGCCTTTACAGCCATGAGTGATAGATACATCGTTGTATTCAGCTGACTTATAGTTTCTTTATTTTTCATAAGAGCCCAAGGCTTTTTATGATCAAAGTAAGCATTTGCTAGTGCCGCAAGCTCCATAATTAAAGTGCATCCATGTCTTACACCATAAGTATCAAAAGATTCAGCAATCTGTTTAATCTTTAGATTCATCTCATCAAAGAATGTATCATCTTCAGCATCATATTCACTCGGTTGAGGTACTTTATGATCAATTTTATTATAAACAAACGTAAGAGTTCTATGCACAAAGTTAGCAAACTTGCCAACTAAATCACCATTAACACGCCGCTGAAAGTCTTTCCAGGTAAATTCGCTATCACTATTTTCTGGAGCATTTGCAGCCAGGGTATACCTTAAACTATCAACATTGTATTTTTCTAAAAAACTGCTTAAATCAATCGTCCAATTGTTGGACTTACTAAACTGCTTTCCTTCTAGATTTAAAAACTCATTGGCCGGCAGATCATCTACCAAATTATATTCTTTGGATTGCCCCATTAACATGCTTGGAAAAATTACGCTATGAAAGATAATATTGTCTTTTCCTATGAACTGAACAAGCTTTGTATCTGGATCTTGAAAGTATGTTTTTAGAGCGTCTTTATTACCCCTTAAATCACCCCATTCTTTTACAGCCGTCAAATAACCAATCGGTGCATCAAACCACACATAAAGAACTTTATCATCACGCCCCTTTAAAGGCAGCTTAACTCCCCACTTCATATCACGAGTTATTGCTCGGGGTTTTAAATCATCAATATAGGGCTTTATAAAATTAATAACACCAGGCTTCCAGTCCTTTTTACTTACCCATTCGTGAAGCCTTTCCTTAAAAAGATCGCATCGTAAAAAAAAGTGCGTAGTCTCTTTTAATACAAGCGATGCTTTAGTTGCTTTTGATACCGGATTCTTTAAATCTTCTGCTTCAAAATTCCCGCCACATTTAGGACACTCATCCCCACGTGCCTCTTTAAAGCCACACTTAGGACACTCTCCCATCACATAACGATCTGCTAAAAATTTATCATCGGTTTCAGAATAAAGTCTCTTTGTCGTTGTTTCTTCTACCAAATCTTTATTCAATAACTCTAAGAAAAATTCCTGAACAATAGGATCGTGATCTTTATTCGTAGTTCTAGAATAATGATCAAATGAGATATTCATCTTCTTGAACAACTTTTCATTTTCAAAATGATAATGATCAACCTGCTCTTTAGGTGATCGACCTTCTTTTTCTGCTGACATTGTTATGGCAATTCCATACTCATCAGATCCAGAAACAAATAAAACATCATCCCCAGAAATTCTTTTAAAACGCGCGTAGATATCTGCAGGTAAATAAGCTCCTGCTAAATGACCAAAATGAACCGTCCCATTTGCATATAAAAGCGCAGAGGTTATCAATACCCTTTCTTTCAAAATCTATTCACCTTGTTCTTCTTCAATTTCACAAACTGTTTCAATGATTTCTTCTATCTTATGAGTCTTTACAACGCCATTTAACACGCCCTGCAAAGAAAACTCTTTTCCAAGTTCTAAATCACGATAGGCAATCTTCATAGCTTCTTCTGCTAAGGCAAAGTTGTTTGGAAGGTCTGTTAATAAATGCTCATTCGTTAATAATTTTTTGTTTTTTTTCATTTGTTTATTTCTCCCATCATAATTTTTTCACAATCTTCTATAGCTTTATCTAACTTATCATTTACCACGACAAAATCATACGCTTTAGATTGCTCCATATCTTTTTTTGCCTCTGCAAGTCTTATCTTCATATCAGCCTCATTTTCTGAAGCTCTCATCTTAATCCTTGCTTCTAAAACCTCTAAAGAAGGAGGTATAACTAAAATATATTTAGCTTCTACCCCTTTTTTTTTAAAATTTTCAACACCTTTACTATCTAATGATATTACTCTGTGGCCTTCTGCAAAAAGATCTTCTTTAAGCACGCCATACATATTTCCATAAACTTTAGCATGCTCAAAAAAAGCTTTCTTTTTCAAACAATTATCAAACTCATCTACGGATAAAAACCTATAGTCTACGCCATCTTTTTCTCCATCGCGAATAGCTCTTGTTGTGCATGTAATCACTTTCTTCAAAGACCCACCGAACAAATCGATAAGCCTATTAATTATTGTTGTCTTTCCCCCAGCAGATGGCGCTGAGATAACAAATATTTTTCCATTTAGACCGTCATGCATAGACTAACTATAAATATCACCTTTTAATAAGTATACTAAAATCTAATTTACTCTTTATCTTCAGAAGGTTTGTCTTCTGTATTAGGCTCTTGTTTAGCTTCTTCTACAGGTGCAGTTTTCTCTTCTTCTACATAAACAACATCTTCAGCTACAACTTGCTTACCAACTTGCATACGGACTTTTGCAGCTTTTCCAAGTTTTCCTCTTAGGTAATTAAGCTTTGCTCTTCTAACAACGCCTTTTCCTAACACCTCGATGTTTGTGATATAGGGACTATGAAGCTGAAATACTTTTTCATTTGCATAGCCAAAAGAAATTCTGCTTACAGTGAACGTCTCAGAAACACCCTTACCACTACGAGCAACAACTGTTCCTTGATATGCTTGAGATCTTTCTTTTTCACCCTCAATAATTTTTGTTTGCACTTTTACTTGATCACCAATATCAAATTTTGAGATCTTCTTTTTCATGTGCTTTTTTTCTACTTTTTCTACTAACGAATGCATGATGCTTTCCTTGTGTTTATATTTTTTCTTTTTAAACTTTTTTGTTTGGCTACATCTTCTCTCCAAGAAGCAATCTCTTGATGATTTCCTGATTGTAAAACCTCTGGCACTGCCAACCCTTCATAAGTTGCAGGTCTTGTATATTGAGCTCCTTTCAATTCGTATCCACCATGAAATGAATCGCTATAAACTGAGTCTTTATTTCCAATAGCACCATCTACAAACCTTAACACCCCATCAAGAACTACAAGAGCAGGTATCATCCCACTTGTAAGCACATAATCTCCAATGCTGATCTCTTCATCCACTTCCAAGTCAATCACTCTTTGATCAATCCCTTCATAGTGACCACATAACAAGATTAAATGCTTATGACTTTTTGCCAAACACTCACACTTTTTAGCATTTAAAACGCTTCCTTGCGGTGAGAGATAAACGACATGAGAGTCTTTAGTCTTCACAGATCTAATAGCTTCAATAATGGGCGCTGCCTTCATCAACATTCCAGGACCGCCTCCAAAAGGCTTGTCATCTACGATCTTGTGCTTTCCTTCTCCAAAGTCTCTAATATTGATAAGCTCAATCTTGCAGACTTCATTTCGGACAGCTCGTCCTATTATGCTTGTCTGAAGCATACTCTCAAAAAACTCCGGAAATAAAGAAAGAATCGTAACCTTCATACTAATTTATTTAAACCCTATGCTTTTGCAAGCTTTTTAGCTGCTCCTAAAACTTCTGGGCACTTTCTTTTAATCACAGAAAGCATCTTTTCAGTAGGCTGCACGCCTTCTTTAAGCCATTTTTCAATTTTTTCTTTATCAACAACCATTCCATCTTCTATATGTGGATTGTAATGACCAACACAATCAAGGTACTTTCCATCTCTTGGTGATCTTGAATCTGCCACTACAAAGCGGAACATTCTCTTGTTTTTACGTCCTTGCTGACGCATTCTCATACTTAAAGCCATATGTAAAACTCCTTTTTTCAAAAATCTTGACGGCTAGTGTAACACATAAGAGGAAAAAACACGATTAAAAATATGGATTCTTTTTAGTAAAAGGATTTTTTTGAGGTTTCATCGATGAAATATTCTTTTGCATCTTAGGTAAATCCTTAGCCATCTGCTTCATTTGCTTGAATTTTTTAACTAATTTATTGACATCGCCAAGCAAAACACCAGCCCCTTTAGCCACTCTTTTTTTTCGATTCATAGTCAAATCATTTATACCAAGCCGCTCATTTGGAGTCATAGAATAGATAATTGCCTCAGAAATTTTCATCTGAGACTCACCTTCTGAAAGATCAACATCCATTCCATCTGCCTGAGGCATCATTTTAAAAAGACCTTTTAACGAACCCATCTTCTTCATCATTTTCATCTGCTTTAATAGATCATCGTACGTAAAGCTCGCCTTTAATAGCTTTTTTTCCATCTCCTCAGACTCTTCTTCGGATATCTCCCTCTTCATTTTCTTAACAAGATTAATCACATCTCCCATACCAAGAATGCGATCTGCCATAGATTTTGGATTAAACACTTGAAAATCAGAAATCTTTTCGCCTACACCTTCAAAATAAAGAGGTTTTTTTGTCACTTCTCTAATCGATATCGCAGCACCTGCTCTTGCAGACCCATCCAACATAGTCAAAATAGAACCAGATAAATCAATTTTTTCATCAAATGCCTTTGCTACATTTACCGCCATCTGACCCGTTCCACAATTTGCCACAAATACAATGTAATCAGGTTTTAACACCTTTTTTAAAGATAAAAGTTCATCCATCAACTCATCATCTAACGTCTGCCGCCCTGCCGTATCATAAATAATCACATCACTCTTAATACTTAACGCACTTTTTGCAACTTTACAAGGATCCATCTCACCTTCTTGAGTAAAAACCTCTGCTCCTACCTGCTCACCTAATATCTGAAGTTGTTTGATTGCCGCCGGCCTCTTAAGATCCAAAGCCACCATGGTTGAAGACTTTTTAAACTCTTCCTTACAAAAAAGAGCCAGCTTTGCGCAAGTTGTTGTCTTTCCAGACCCCTGCAAACCACACAGCATTATCTTTGTAGGAGCCTTTTTAAAGTTAATCAGACTCTCATCCTTTCCCATTAGATCAATCAATTCCTGATGTACGATATCTATAAATGCATCACTTGTCTTGATCTTTCTATCTGATTCTGTTCCAATAACCTTTTCTTTGATCTTCTTAACTAACGAAGAAGCAATCTTAAAATTTACATCAGCATCAAGCAAGGCCAGACGAACATCTTTTACTGCTTCTTTAATATTTTCTTCTGTAAAAGTCTTTCCTTTAGAAAACTTTGCAAAAATCCCATGAAACTTTTCTGTTAAACCACTAAACATTTATCACCCTCTTATACTCTTTAAAAAAGAAACGGTCGTGCCCTGAATAATCCTTCTCAACTAAACCACCGCCAAATAACTTTTTAATAGCTTCTCCTTGATCTTTCCCAATCTCCAAAGCAACTAGCCCGTTTTCTGATAAACAATCCTTCAAACCCGCTGAAAGCTTTTTATAGAAACATAAACCATCAACACCACCAACTAAAGCAAGCTTCGGCTCAAACCCTTTTACACTATCTTCTAATTCCTCATACTCAACTTGGGTCACATAAGGTGGATTGCAAATAATCACATCAAAAACTTGCCCCTTGATCGCCTCTAAGAAATCTCCCAAAACAAACTCTACCAAAAGATCATTATTCTTAGCATTTTGCCTAGCCACCTCTAAAGCACCCTTAGAAATATCAACTAATACAACCTCTAAATCAAGTCTTTGCGACTTAATAGCCAACCCTAAAGCCCCGCTACCGCAACAAAGATCTAAAACCTTACCATTCTTAGGCAATCTTTTTAAAACTCTTTCAACTAACAACTCACTCTCTAAACGAGGAATCAAACAACGCTCATCAACTTTTAACGTTAAATCATAGAACTCAACACTTCCATCAATATAAGCTTTAGGCCTGTTATCATTTTTAAGAAGCGCTTTCATCGAACTCTAATCTCTTTTGATAGTAATAAGCAACTAAAGGCCCAATCACTTGATCTAAATCACCTTCCATCACCTCACTCAAAGAAAACAAAGTCAAATCAATGCGGTGATCACTTAATCTATTCTGTGGAAAGTTATATGTACGAATTCTTTCAGAGCGATCCCCTGAACCAACTTGAGAAGCCCTTGCAGAAGCTATCTCTTTTTCTTTTTCTATTCTTTGCTGATCGGCAATCTTAGCTCTTAATAACCGCATCGCCTTTGCTCTATTCTTGATCTGAGATCTTTCCTCAGAGCAATATGAAACAAGACCTGTTGGTATATGAGTAACTCTAACAGCAGAATCTGTTGTATTTACATGCTGACCGCCTGCCCCAGAAGCTCTATACGTATCCACACGAAGATCTTTATCTTCAATGTGCACTTCTTCATCTTCATCTGGCTCAATCAACACTGCAATAGTAATAGCTGATGTATGAACACGCCCTTGCGTTTCAGTCTTTGGAACTCTCTGCACTCTATGAGTTCCGCCTTCATACTTCATAAAGCGATAAACACCCTCACCAGATAGCGCAAACTGATATTCTTTAAAACCACCTGCTTCTGACTCAGTAAAACTTAAAGGCTCAAAACTCCAGTCTTTCGAGCTTGCATATTGACGATACATGCGTACACAATCACCAACAAAAATTGCAGCTTCATCACCACCGGTACCTGCACGTATCTCAACGATAGTGTTTTTATTATCATCTGGATCTGGAGGAATTACAGCGACTTCGATCTCTTTTAATAAAGTCTCTTTTTCTGCTTTTAAAGCCTCTACTTCTTGCTCGATCTCAGCACGCATCTCTGCATCTTCTTCAGTTCGTAAAAAATCCTGATCATCAGCAATCGAAGACTCAACTGAGCTTAATCGATCCCACTTTTCTTTTAACTTACTTAAGTATTTGTGCTCAGAGGCCAGCTCTTGATAAGCTTTTTGATCTGATACAATATCAGGATCGCCCATCTTCTCTTCAACTTCGGAAAGCTTTGAAAGCATTCCTTCAACTTTTGTCTTCATTCTTTAGCCTCTGAATCTAAAACTTTTCGGCTATTACTTCTTAGGAGCTTTTTTTACAGCAGTCTTTTTAACAGAAGGCTTTTTCTCTTCTTTCTTTTCATCCTTAGCCTCTTTAGCTACAGGTTTAGAAGGTGCTTTTGCTGCATATCTCTTCTTAAACTTATCAACACGTCCTTCAGTATCAACAAATGTAGAATCACCTGTGAAAAATGGATGCGATGAAGAAGAAATAGAAACATTTACACTAGGGTAAGTTTTTCCTTCATGCTCTACTGTTTGAGATGTCTCTACTGCACTTCCGCAGATATATTTCTTACCTGAACTCATATCTACAAAGCAAACATCACGATATTCTGGGTGGCTATTCTCTTTCATAATTTCTCCTCATTCATAAAAAGTGGACATAAGGATATCTATCCTACGACTAAAATACAAGGAAAAGTTGTCTTCTTTTTACAGATATGTTACAATTGTTTTTAAATTTGAAGGACAAATCATGAAACTGCCAAAATCAATTAAATTTATGACAATTCTAATAGTTGCTCTTAGTTTACTCTCTGGCACTGTTAATAAAATTTTTCCTTCACTTGTTAAATTACCAAATCTTATTGAATTATTCTCTATACAATTAAACACTATTTCAAGCTTTAAGCTTTGGCAATTTATAACACATATTTTTGTTTACCCTGCTTATACAGGTATTCATATTTTTTATCTGATTAATCTTTTTTTTAGCATCATGATCCTTCAGAGAATGGGATCTGTAATCGTCCATCAAAAGGGTGAAAAAAAGTTTATACAATTTTTCCTTACCTGCGGTATTTTTTCTGGACTTGCGGCATTTGCCACAATAGCTTATTTTAAAACTCCTTATTACTATGCCGGCCCATCAAGTACATTATACTGTCTACTTGTTGCGACTATTTTCCTATTTCCTAAAATTGATTTTATGCTATTTATCTCATCCCCTATTAAAGGAAAAGTTTTAGTTCCATGCCTTATTGGAATGATGATGCTGATGAGCATATCTGCTCAAGATTATGTCTATTTCTTTGCAACACTTGGTTCAATATTTGTTGCTTACCTATACATGTTACTTTTCTGGAAGATAGAAAGTCCTTATGCATTTATGAATGGTTTTGATCGCTTTATAATCCATCTTTCCAGAGGGCGTATTGGATCATTTTATAAAACGACTAAACTTGATAAATATACAGGGTCTACAAGAATCTATGACATTAAAACAGGAAAAGCTGTTTTAAGCGAAGAATCTTTTATCAACGCTTGTTTAGAAAAAATCTCTAAAGAAGGTAAGAAATCTTTAACTCTCTATGAAAGATTCCGCCTGTATCGTTATTCTAAAAAAAGCCGTAAAACTGCCAATTAAGTCTTAGACTTTAGAAAGCATAGCAGCTTTTGCAGATAGCAAGCCATGTAAAATCCCTTCTTCGTATCTAAAATAGGGACTCATTTCGAGCTTTGGAAAATCAAAAGGCTGCAGTATATCTTCTTCTGTAACACCTGGTTCAATTTCTTGCGCAAGCTCTAATAACTTTTTAGTTTGATGACTGATTAACTCATTGAACAATTCATGCATTTTTCTTCCCTTTTGTCTTTAAAAAATTTTCTTAGTAGATCAGATGATTCTTTTTCCATCAATCCGCCTTCAATTTTTACTTTATGTATTGGATGCTTGCCATCAAACAAATCATATAATGTTCCTGCTGCACCAACTCTTAAATCTTTTGCGCCATATATAACTTTATTAACTCTAAAATTATGAATTGCACCTGCACACATAGAACAAGGTTCTAAAGTTATATATAACACGGCATCTTTTAAACGATAGTCACCTAAAATTTTTGCTGCTCTTTTTAAACAAATTATTTCTGCATGCATAGTTGGGTCATTTGTAACAAAAACTTCATTATGCGCTTTGGCAATTAGTTTATCATTTAAAAAGAGCGCAGCACCTACAGGCACTTCGTTTTCATCGAATGCCTTCAATGCTTCTTTAAACGCAATATTCATTGCTTTAAAATCTGTCGAATTAAATTTTTGATTCATCATCTTTTAAGATTGGTGTAAAATCCATTGCTCTTATAATACAAAAGATGATAAAATGGTGACAATAATTTTTTAATGAATAGGAGAAAAGCATGTCCTTAGACAAAAGTACAAAAGATGAAATCACAAAAAAATACCAGCTACATGAAAAAGATACTGGATCAGCAGATGTTCAAATTGCAATTTTAACTGAAAGAATTAGCGAGTTAGAAGAGCATTTAAAAGAATTCCCACATGATAACCAAACAAGACTTTCTTTATTAAAGCATGTTGGCCAAAGAAGACGTCTTCTAGCTTATCTAAACTCTACAGATACTCCAAGATACCAGCAATTAATCAAAAAATTAGGTCTTCGCAAGTAATTTCTTTAAATAGATAAGACCAAATCAGAACATAACGACACACGTCACAAATGGAGACCTTCTCAATGGAAGAAAAAACAACAAGCGTTCAAATTCAAGGCAAAGAAATCATTTTCAAAACTGGAAAGATTGCCCGTCAAGCAAATGGAGCAATCATTCTTCAGTGTGGAGATACAATCATACTAGCATCGGCATGTGGAAATAAAACAGCCAATCCTGATTGTGATTTCCTTCCAATGCGAGTTGACTATCAAGAAAAATTTTCTTCTGCGGGAAAGACATTAGGTGGCTTTATTAAACGTGAAGGAAGACCTACTGAATCTCAGACGCTAGTATGTCGTTTAATTGACAGACCAATTAGACCAATGTTCCCAGCTGGTTACTTCAATGAAGTACAACTTTTAACATACGTTCTATCATATGATGAAAATCACCCACCAGAACCACTAGCAATTACGGCAGCAAGTGCAGCCCTTGTGATGTCTGACATTCCATTCCCTAAACCGTTGGCTGGAGTTAGAGTCGCAATGATTGATGGTGAGTTTATTATAAACCCATCAGTTGCGCAAATGAAAGAATCTAAGCTAGATCTTATCTTAGCAGGAACAGAAGATGCTATCTTAATGATTGAAGGTTTCTGTGATTTCCTTACAGAGGAACAGGTTATCGAAGCAATCGATGCAGGACATGAGGCTATTAAGGAAATATGTGTAAAGCTTTCTGATTGGGCAAATGTTGATGGGAAAGAAAAGTTTGAAGCTGAATTAACTGTACCTCCTCAAGCTGTTGCTGAAGAACTCGAAAAGACTTATACATCTCAACTAGAGACTGTATTTGAGATCAAAGAAAAAGCTGAGCGTGAAATTGCTCAAAAAGCAATCGAAGATGAAATCAAAGCAAAGTATTCTGAAGGTGATGAACCTCAGTGTACACCTTTAGAAATGAAGATCACAACTAAGAAACTTTTCGCAAAAGTTTTAAGAAATAAGATCTTGCGTGAGAAGAAAAGAAGTGACGGAAGAAATCCTAATGAGATCCGCCCTATTGCAATCGAGACAAATCTTCTTCCACGAACTCATGGTGACGCATTATTTACACGCGGAGAAACTCAAGCAATTGCTGTTTGTACTTTAGGTGGCGATTCTATGGGTCAACGTTATGAAACTTTAGAAGGTGACTTCACTCATAGATTCTATCTACAATACTCATTCCCACCGTTTTCTGTTGGAGAATGCGGAAGAGTTGGCCCTCCTGGAAGACGTGAAGTTGGACATGGAAAGCTTGCAGAGCGAGCTTTGTCAGCAATCATGCCTGATGAGGAAACCTTCCCTTACACAATTCGTTTAGAAAGTAACATCACTGAATCAAATGGTTCATCTTCTATGGCATCAGTTTGTGGGGGTTGCCTTGCGATGATGGATGCAGGAGTTCCTGTAAAAACATCGGTTTCAGGAATTGCCATGGGACTTATCTTAGAAGGAGATAAGTATATGATCTTATCAGACATTCTAGGACTTGAAGATTTCCTAGGAGATATGGACTTTAAGATCACTGGTGATAGAAACGGAATTACAGCTTTCCAGATGGATATCAAAATTGAAGGTATCAATAAAGACATCATGAAAGCCGCGCTTATCCAAGCAAAAGAAGGCAGAATTCATATTCTAGACCAAATGGATAAAGCACTGCCAAGCTCTCGAGAAGAATTATCAGATCTAGTTCCTCGTATTGAGTCTATTCAAGTGAAACAAAGTAAGATTGGTACAATCGTCGGACCAGGCGGTAAGATGATTAGATCAATTATCGAAGAAACTGGATGTGAAGTCGATATCAATGATGACGGTGTAGTAAAGATCATCTCAAGTGATGGCCCAAGTCTTAAAAAGGCAAAAGACATTATCTTAAATCTTGTTGCAGAGTTAGAGATTGGTAAAACATACAATGGCACAGTGGCAAGCATTGTAGACTTCGGAGCTTTCATCACACTTCCTGGGAACAAAGATGGCTTATGTCATATTTCTGAAATCGCTCACGAAAGAGTAAGCAATGTCGAAGATCACCTTAAAAAAGGCGATGTTGTTGAAGTGAAGGTTCTTGATATTAATCCTCACGGAAAGATCAAGCTTTCTCGTAAGGTATTAATGCCAAAGCCTGTAAAGGAAACCGAAGAAGCGCCAAGCTAGGAAGCGACCTACAAGGCCCGCGCCAAAGGGGCAATCCCCTTTGGAATCCTATGATTGATTTTCTGCATAACTGCACAAAATAAAAAACCTCACAAGTAATACTGTGAGGTTTTTTAATGCTTTTTAAAATTAGTTAAATTAAGAGCTCTAGCCTTCCAACTCTTTTCATATCCTCAGATTCTAATACTTTCGAAAACACATGCAACTGCAGCCCGAAAGTTTGAGAGCCGGTCATCTCAGTATTATCACTTTCAATAGAAATACGAGAAATAAGCCTTCCCTGCTTTGTATAATCATCAATAAATTCCTCAACCCTCTCTCTTGATTGCTCAATCCTTTGATTTACAAGAGAAGCGTCTTCAGGACCGGTATTTAAAACCCTAAATTCATGACTACGAGCCTGTTGATCTATAGCTCTCTTAAAGACTCTAATAGCTACTACATCTTGGCCATTCTGAAGATTTGTAAATTGTTCACCTGCCCACTCACTCGCTCTTGTATTAACCACTTTCATTTCTATTGCATTTACTATTATCCCAATACCAGCAAGAAAACCTAAAAAAGGTGTTACAATAAGATCCAAAATAACTTTTGATGCTCTGATAAAATCAGCTAAATATCTATTGCCATCAACCCTTGCCTTTAACTCCTTAAAAAAGAAATAATCATTATACCCTCTTAATGGAATTGTCAAAAAACTACCCACAGCATTTTCCACTACATATAAATTTTGAAAAAAAGTGTTCTCTTGAACCGTAGCTCTTACATCATTTATAGGTAAACCTTGAACTTGTACCTGTCTCTCTTCAATATAATCTCTTACAGCTTGCACGCCATCTCCTAATTAAATATTTATTAATAAAATCTTAATATATTATAAACTGGAAGAGATTTAAATAAAACCCATCTTACATTATAAACATTACTAGAATCAATAAACAGCTTAACAACTAGCCTTGATTATGACTTGTTATGGAAATCCATACTTACCTCATAATTACGTGAGCATGAGAGGTGTGAGCCTGCTTATTTTTGCGTGTACGCAAAAATCAAACTTGGGTTTCCAAAGGGGTATGCCCCTTTGGTGGGGTGCGGGGCAACGCCCCGCTCAGGCTGGAGCAGGTCCTTCCTTAGTTTGAAAAAACACAGAAAACCATTGATTACGACTTGTTATGGAAATCCATAGTTACCTCATAATTACGTGAGCGTGAGAGGTGTGAGCCTACTTATTTTTGCGTGTACGCAAAAATCAAACTTGGGTTTCCAAAGGGGTATCCCCCTTTGGTGGGGTGCGGGGCAACGTCCCGCTTAGGCTGGAGCAGGTCCTTCCTT
>JAJACQ010000039.1 GCA_022601435.1 Chlamydiia bacterium | reverse complement strand
TTTAGGAGCTGCTTTTTTAGCTACTTTTCTTTTAGCTGTTTTTCTCTTTGGAGCTGCTTTTTTAGCAGTAGCTTTTCTTTTTACAGTTCTTTTTTTAGGAGCTGCTTTTTTAGCTACTTTTCTTTTAGCAGTTTTTCTCTTTGGAGCTGCTTTTCTTTTTGCAGCTACTTTTCTTTTAGGTGCTGCTTTTTTTGCTACTTTTCTTTTAGCTGCCACTTTTCTCTTTGGCGCTGCTTTCTTAGCTACTTTTCTTTTAGCAGTAGCCTTGGTAGCTGTTTTTCTTTTCGCAGGACGTTTTGTAGTTGCCCTTTTTCTTTTTGCTGCCATTATTTTCTCCTTAATGATATCACATATGCAGTATTGAGAAAGATAAACAGATATATCAAATGGCTATCTATTTCTTTCTTACTCGTCAATATAGATAATTATTAATTTAAATGCGAAAAAACATTTAAACAGCAAACTAACCCCTTTTAATATAACTAATTTTTATCACTGAAAAGCATCCCTGAGGCCAATTTTCCTCTAAACCCCAAGAAAGAAAAAAAAACTTTTTTTATTGACTTATTATTAAAGATAAAGTTTTAGAAGTCTTTTTTTACAACACTTCCTTCTTATTTTAAAGTGCTTACAAAACAACCTAAAGCTAAACAGGTTGGCGGCTGCATCATAAATCTATGTATATAAGAAAGCTGCGTTGGTATTTTTGAGAAAAACACACAACGATTTTAAAAAAATTGTTGCAAAAAATTGAACTAGAAGCAAATTTAATTGTTTTTTTGTTATTTGTTTTTTCTTAACAAAATCTTTTCACTTATAAACAAAAAAAAGAACTGAAAAAATGCTTTTCAGTTCTTTTTTGAGAAAACTTTTATTAATACTTTCTTTATGCTGCCATTTTTTTAGAATAGCCTTTTGACGATGCTGCTTTTCTTCTTTTCCCTTGGAAAGCGACTCTTTTTGAGTTATAATTTCTTCTTTTAGTAATCGCTTTTCTTTTATATGCTCTTTTTTTTGCAGGACTTCTTTTATATGATTTTTTAACCATGAACATATGCATCCACATCTTATAAAACCACTTTTTAAACATCATAAAAAACGTCATTTTTTTTCTTCTATATGTTTTTTTAGTAGCTGTTCTTCTACCTGCTGTTCCTCTTTTGTAAGATGAGGCTCTTCTTCTTTTTACTGCCATATTTACTCCTTATTTTAGCAAAAAATTAAAAACTGTTAGTTCTTCACCTATCTACTATGAATATCAAGACTTTAAATGCTACAATTTATCGTTTTTTTATAAACCACTAACTGCCAAACAAATACCCAATTAATGCGTAATTAAATAGGACTTTTTTTTTATCAAATCATCGTTTATAATCAAAAAATTGCGAACAAAAAGGGCTTTTATGACTCAACAAGATCTTACATTATATATAAGCAACTCATGTCCATACTGCACAAAGGTAGTTAACTACATGGAAAACAATGGGATAACAATCACAACTAAAGATGTTTCAGAGGAATTCAATAAAGAGTATCTAATCGAACATGGAGGTAAAGGACAGGTTCCCTGCTTATTTATCGATGGTAAACCTCTTTATGAATCAAGTGATATAATAGCTTGGTTGAAAGAGAATAATTAGCACTTGTGTCTTCTCATCAGATGGTATATAGTGAAAATTTTAATGAAAAATTCTAGGAGTACAATTGGAAGTTTCAAAAGATCCCAAAACTGGTAAACGCGTTATTTCTATTTTCATGCTGGTCATGTTAAACGTTTCCATCATGGCGTCCCTTAGGAACCTTCCTTTGGTGGCCACTTACGGATTCTCAGCATTATTTCTATTTATCATAGTAGGTATATTCTTTCTTCTGCCGTGTGCTTTAGTTTCAGCAGAGCTTGCCACCGGTTGGCCCAAATCTGGAGGTATTTATACATGGGTAAGAGAAGCCTTTGGTGATACCTGGGGGTTTTTTGCCATTTGGATGCAATGGATTCATAACGTTACCTGGTTTCCTGCTATTCTTTCATTTGTTGCAACCACACTTGCTCTTGTTTTTTATCCTTCTATAGAATCAAGTAAAATCTATATCTTATGTGTTGTCTTAATAAGCTTTTGGGGAATGACCATCTTAAATTTTTATGGGATCAAGACCTCAGCGTGGTTTTCTACTCTTGGCGTAATCGCTGGAACAATACTTCCTGGTGTTTTTTTAATTCTTCTTGCTATAATTTGGACTTCAACTGGCGGTACCTCTCAAATCTCTTTTGGGTTTAGTGAGTTTATTCCAGATTTTTCTAGCATACATAACCTTGTGTTTTTAGGAGGTTTATTTCTAGCTTTTGCTGGATTAGAAGTATCCGCAGGTTATGCAAGTGAAGTAAAAAATCCACAAAAAAACTATCCTAAAGGCATTATCTATGCAGCTATGATCACTTTTTTCTTGTTCATGTTGGGATCTCTTGCTGTAGCTATCGTGATACCCACTGATCACATAAATTTAGTTGCTGGACTAATGGAAGCATTAAAAATCTTCTTAAATAAGTTCAACATAGGATTTCTTTTACCGTTATTAGGTGTTTTACTATCTTTTGGAGCCATTGCAGAAGTCAATGCTTGGATCATTGGACCAGTTAAAGCTCTTTACACAACCACCGAACATGGAAATTTACCCCCGTATTTTCAAGCTACTAATGATAAAAATGTTCCTGTAAATCTTCTTGTCTTTCAAGCGATTATTATTACCATCTTCTCATTAGTATTTACTCTCATGCCGAATATCTCAAGTGCTTATTGGATATTAACAGCACTTTCCACTCAGCTGTATTTAGTCATGTATATAATGATGTTTATGGCAGCGATAAGATTGCGCTACTCTCATCCAAAGATCCCTAGAGCATATAAAATACCACATCCTCATAAAGGAATTTGGTTAGTAGCCTCTATGGGCATAATAGCTTCACTATTTGCTTTCTTTTTAGTGTTTATCCCACCTGCTCAGTTAGAGATAGGTAACATCTATGTTTATGAAGGTTTTTTAATTGTAGGCCTTTTATTTATGTGCGCTATTCCATTAATTATTCACAGCTTCAAAAAACCTAGTTGGCAACAGCTATCCACTGACAGTTCTGATTAATAAATAACTCAATATAAAAGAGCTGTAAAGGGGTGTGTGGACAGCCTCCATTTAGCCCTATTGTTCTATCAATGCTTAACCCATAAGTAATCAATAAAATAGATCTAAAGATGACATTTTTCACTTGCTAATTTCTTAGTTATTTTTTGCAAAGCTTCATAAATCATTAAAACTGTCGCATCTTCATTCATGAATGCTGGCGTTGAGTAAATTTTATAATCTTCATCATAAACAAACTCATCAGATTCTATTTTTCGAGCATCGTGCCCTAGATTTTTTAATAAATTTGTATATTCATCTGATTTACCTAAAGTAATTGTTAATTTATGATCAGATAACGTCTTTGCAATAATAGAAGGAGCTATACAAATTCCTACCATAGGTTTTTTAGCCTGATAAAAATCTAAAATCACTTGTCTAATTTCAGGATGAACTGTTCCTTCCACGCCTTTTTCAGCAAGATCGCTAAAAGAAGAGACAACTCCATAGCCACCAACAAACCACAGTACGTCAAAGTGAGAAATTTTCAAGTCCTTCAGCTCATTTATTTTTCCATGAACTATTCGACCTGCCTCTGCCATCATATTTCTTGTTTGATCTATTTTTTTCATATTTGAGTGAGAAATGACATTTTTCTGGTTTTCATTTAAAGAAAAAGCTTCCCAAGAAAACCCTGCATTTTCGATTGCAAGAAGAGAGCAAACGCCTTCTGAAACTTCTGCTCCATCTAATCCACCACACCCTGACAGTATAATCGCTATTTTCTTAGACATTGTATATATCCTTTTGTTTTTCCCCAAGGAAGGTTTATATCGATTTGCTTAAGCACTTTGAATCTAGAATCATACTCAGTTAAAGGAAAACTTATCGTAATCACCTTGGTATTCTTCGCAACCTTTTGCGCAAAAGCCAAAATTTCTTTTTCAGTCATCATTGTGCCATAAAGATAAATTAGATCTATAGAAGAAAAATCCTTATTTAAAAAATTTCCAGAGATAAAAGAAATCTTTGGAAACAATCTCCTTCCTTTTTTATAAAATGTCGCAAATTGCTCATAGGCAAAAACTCGGCAACCATACTTTTTCTGAACAAAAGCACAAACTCTTCCCCTGCCTGCTCCAAGATCTGCAAAATGTTGATACCTTTGCAATCCCCCTGATAAAGAAATTAATTCATCAATTACGCATAAAGGTGTCTCTCCATATTGATATGGATTTTTCACGCCTTTCTTTTGCAAATCCTTACGTAGCGCTCTATATGGATTAATAAAAAAATAAGAGAGCCACAATCTAAAATCGATTCCCACCATAAAAGGATAGGCGCGATATTCCCCCATGATTAACCGCCTTAAAATAATGGATCATAAGATAACATAATCAGGTTTTTATTTACCAGTTTACAGATGTACCTGGCTCAATTGGTAAAAAAGTTGAGAAATTCAAAGATTGCTTTTGCATCTCATTGTACAAATCGTAAGGAGGGGCATCTCTCGGCTCTTCAGATAAGCGAAACGTCCCCCAATGCATTCCGAGGCTTAATTTAGCCTTTAAGTCCTTGTGGATTGCTACAGCACCTTCTGGACTTAAATGAACTGTCTCCATAAATTTCTTTGGACGATAGGTCCCAATTGGACATAACGAAAGATCAATATTCTTGAACCTAACTCCAATATTTTTAAAGTCATAAGAATTATAAGCGGTATCACCTGCAAAATAAAAACACTTTTCATCCTTCTGATCCTTAATTGTTACAACAAATCCTGCCCATAAAGACTTGTTTGCATCAAATAACCGTCTTCCTGAATGATGCTGCGCAGGAACAGCGGTCACTTCGATAGAAGGAGACTTCCTATCTGTCTTAAAATTAACATTCTGCCACCAACCAAGCTCTACAACTTGATCAATCCCCTGCTTCAAAAACCATTTTTTAACCCCCAAAGGCACCACAAATGTCACATCTGGAAAATGTTTATAAATCTCTTTTATTGAATAACTATCTAAATGATCATAATGATTATGACTAATTAAAACAAAGTCAAGCTTCTTAATTTCATTAATTTGCAAGTGAGGGTCATGTAATCTTTTTGGACCCAAAAAAGAAAACGGTGAACATCTTTTGCTCCAAATTGGATCTGTCAAAAAATGACAGCCCATTGCATTAACTAAGTAAGTAGAGTGATTTACAAATGTTGCCGAAGGTTTATCTTCTGAAAAGTCCAAAGTCATCGGATAAGAAAAATCTTCAGGAACCTTAATTTTATCATTTTCCTTATAAAGCCCTGCAAACCAACCAATAAAATGGAAAAGCGTACGCCTTAAGCCTTTAATATGCGGATTTGTATACCTTTTGAAGATTCCCATAGTTCCTATCAAGAAGAACTATATAGTTTTTTTAAAGCTATTTTTTAAAAAAATGAACGTTTCTTCTGCTCTAACTCTAAAGTCATCGTCTTTTCAAACCCATCTTTTCCATTATCATCATATTGAATAGGACCAGGTGACTCGTAAAAATCATCAAGCATCCACCTATCTCTATACTTAGATAATTCCTTAAAAGGATTCCCTTTCAAATCAACTAATGCCTTTGCAATCACAGATTTCACTTTACCATGCCGATCTTCTTCTTGAATCATCGAAGAAATAGGAAGAGCAATTGCTGACCATTCTGCAATTGGTAAATGTAAGTTTGCAACCGCCGCCATATAACCTGTTCGTCTATCTCGCACTAAAAGTGAGGCTATCAATCCTAAATTATAACAATAAGTTGCATCAAAATTACTCGGTAGCCCGCAGCGCCCATCATAACCATAAAAAATTGGAACAACCTTAAAACTCACCTCTTCAATATCTTTAACTCTTTCTTCTACCATCTGAGCTAATAATTGATCCGTCGAAACATGAGATAATCCCATATTCCCATGTGGATCTAAATCCCCTGATAGTTGCTTCTGAATATTTTGGGGTAAAGAGAAAAAAAGCTTGCGAGTATCATCCGATAATTCCTCATAACTTTTACCCCCCCTTTTAAGCACATTGCATTCATCAATCATTTCTTTAAGATCACTACACGCTTCAATCAATCCTTCCGGTATTAATACCACACCATAGTTTTTTCCTTTTTTAGCACGCTCTATCACAACCTTTGCGCACATATCCACAATCTTTGTAAAAGGAATCTTTTTTTTCCTCACCTCTTCACTAATAAACGCAAGATTCGGTTTTGTTTTCAAAGCACACTCTAAAGTGACATGAGACGCAGCACGCCCCATCAACTTCACAAAGAACCAGTATTTTTTACAAGATAAGGCATCCTTACACAGATTCCCAATCATCGAACTATAAGTTTTTGTCGCTGTATCAAAACCAAAAGAAGCTTCTAAACCATTTCCTTTTAAATCACCATCAATTGTCTTTGGAATGCCCACAACACTACATCTTGCATTTTCTTTTCCAAAAAATTTTGATAACATATAAGCATTTGTATTTGTGTCATCACCACCAATAAAAACTAAACCTTGAAGACGATTTTTTTTAACAATTTCTAATGCTTTTTGCATCTGAATTTCTGTTTCAATCTTTGTGCGACCTGTTCCTAGAAGAGTAAATCCACCCTGGTTCATAATATCTGAAATCTCATCTTCGCCTATTTCAATAAAGCGATCATCTAAAAAACCACCAGCACCATCAAAAAATCCAATCAACTTACTTTCACTGTGAATTTCTTTTAAGCCTTCATAAATTCCCCATAATACATTTAATCCCCCAGGTGCAGGTCCTCCAGAAAACATCACCCCCACCCTCAAAGGTGGACTATGCTGCGTTTCATGAGCCATCAACTTAATACGATTCTTCTCCTCTTTCCAATAGGCATTTTGAATGCCCTTCAATAAAGGAAAGACTTCCACTTCATAATCTAATCTTTTTTTTTCTAATGTTGATTTTGATGGGTGCTTGCTCAAATTAAAAACTTCTCCAAATAAAATTTGATTCAAAGAAATATGTTAGAGCCCTGCCCTTTTTTTTACAATAGATTTAAGCATCGATGTGGGAAATTAGATCATAGATCAACTTAGCAAGGATCATCTCCCCTGCTTTATTACTTTCATTTGGAACAAAGCCTGAGATATCCACCCCAAGAATGTTATGCTTTTTTGCTACATTACGAAGCAACTTTTCAACATGCTTATAGGTAATTCCTGTTGGATCTGGATTTTGAGAGTTTAACAATGACGGATCAAAAATAGAGGCATCTAAAGAAATGTATACATCTTCTGAAAGCTCGCACATCACATCCTCTAACCAATATTGATCTTCTAAAACATCATCAGCAAAAAACACCTTATCTGGATCAAAGAATTCCTTTTCACGATTGCCCATTGATGAAACCCCAAAATGAAGGACATTTTCAAAACACTTCTTAGCATGATTCATTTTACAAAAACGATGATACCTTGTACCATTCATTGTTCCTCTTAAAGAAAGATGAGCATCTATATTTAAAATTGAAGCATTGCTTGAAACTTTAGAAAGGCCATAATAAGCTCCAATTGCACCTGAGCCGTCCCCTAATAAAGTGATCGGTACTTTTTTCTCACTAACCTGATTTGTCACTGCCTTATTAACTAAATCAGCAGCCTCTTCCTCGCTCATTGCAACAATTGCATCTTTAGTAAAAAATCCAGAAAGATAAGATTTTGAATCTGTTGCTATATTATATTTTTCTATTACATGAGAAGCCTTTAATATCGCTGAAGGGCCGCATGCTGAATTTTGTATAAATGAATCCTCTCTTTCAAATACAACTGGATTGAAGACATACTTGGCCTTCTTATAATCACAACGAAACTCCATAAACCTTGGATAAGATAAATCTTTCCAAACCTTATTCTCTAAAAATTCTTCTTTTATTACTTTATTCATAAATTGACCCTAATTATTATTAAACATAGTACAAATTATAATTTACCATTTAATAATTATTATGTAAAGTTTTTTTTAAATATTTATATTTTTTAAATAAAACACTCTATCACTATTCAATATGATCTTAGTCTTAACTTAAAATCTTTATTAACCACTTTGATTTTTAAAATAACCGATAGAAACTAAATCTATGAATGTGACTATATGAAACTTATAAAACATCTTCCAAATCGACAATTTAAAATTTTAAGGAGCATTATTTAAATAATTTATTGACTTAAAAAATAAAAGAAGATAACATAAAACTTCTGTAAATCCAAAGGGAGGAAATCATGGAATCAGAAGAAATTCATAAACCGAAGCTCAGATCTATTTTTATCCGTTAACAACAGATTTCATATAAAATATAACTTCTAAATCCAGATTTTCATTATTTCTCAATTTTCTTCTGATTTAATTACAATTGGAAATTGTTCTTCATATAAGTTAATAAAAAAATTTATTAAGAAGAGCGCTGGATCTATTAACTACTTTTTTAAACCTCAAGCAGCAACGCAATCAATCACAGGAAAAATAAATGGCCAATTCTTCAATAAATCACACAAATATACTCTCTACATATTTATGGGGTCAGGTAGGTAATTTTTTAGACTACCCTAGCTTTTACTCCCTTTCATCAACAGATACAGCTTTTAAAGCTCGAGAAGTAGAACTATCTGAATCAGAAAGCTGGATCCCTAATAAAATAAATGAAATTTACAAAGTGTACTCAACTTACGTAAAGGTTTTATTTACTACGCTAAAACAAGATCCAAATGACACTCTTTCATATCTAAAAGATTTATTAAACAAAGTTACCTTAGGAGTCGTTTATAATCAAGCTATCCAAAAGGTGTTAACCCTCTTTAAGTATCGTCTAATAATAGTTTTATCCCAAACAATTCCCGATAAATATAAGGATCTTAAGGTTGCTCATACACCCCTATTTCTTAAAAAGCTTTTTGAAGAACCCTCTAAAATAAATCAACAAGTCTCTGAAACTGAAAACTCATTTTTTCCCATGGGAGAAGAAGAGCCAAACAAAGCACTATGTATTATTCTTCAAAAGATTGCTACTAAAAAACCACCTTATACCAACCCATCTTTTACAAATAGCAATGCTGTAGCCATGAAAGTTGCTCAAAGTTTAACAGACATGCAATACAGCAACTTTAAATCACAGTGCATACTTAAAATAATAGACTCAGGCAGATTAAAAATGGCAGGTCTTTTAATACGCTCTATACATAATTTAGATAAAAACAAAATTATTCTAACTGAAAAATTAGTCATTGCTTACGCAAACAACCAAGATTATGAGAATGCCTTTAATACTATCGAAGCTAACACTTATCTTGATGGTCCATCAAATAGATATATTAGCTTACACTATACTGTGTTTAGGATAATGCTATCAAAAGGCTCTTTTGAGAGATGCATCCATGAAGCCTTTGATTTAATTGCTTATTTAAAAGAAAAGCATGTGGTTATGAGTAAATTCACCTTCAAAAGTCCATATATCCTGTTAGAAGAAACTTTGAATAGTTTTTCTTCCCAAAAAGCTATTGAACTTGCGATATCAACAGCAGACAGATCAAATCTTGCAGGGTTTTCTGAAGACGCCACCAAAAGACTTATTAACATATTATTTTTTTCCAAAAAAATAACCTTAAAAGCAATTGAAAAAATAAAAAACGCTCTAATAAACCTTTGTAAAAATAATTCATCTTTTAAGATATCATCTTTATATATACTAGCTCTACTTTCTCATGACAAATTGGATGTAGTAAATGAACTTATAGATACCGTTTCCCCAACGCGCATTAAGGATTTAAGAATTCTAAAACAAACGCTTACAGTTAACTTTGCTACCCCAACTGAAGAAGAACTTCCCTTCACGCAAAATTTAAGGAAGGTAATTATGCGCGTAACTACTAATCAAGAAGTTTTAGAAGATGAAGAAAAGTCTCAAGCTGAGAGTTAAATATAAAAGGCTTTTAGAAATTAATCTTATAAAGACACCCGCAAAGACCACTCTTAAAAACTTTAAAACATGCAAGTGTTATTTGAATCATTTCTTTAAATTATTGACATAAAAAATTAAAAAAATATAACATGAAGTTTCTTTAAATCCCAAGGGAGGAAATCATGGATGCAGCAAGACCAACTAACCCAAGCGCTTCTCAAACCTATGCGGAAACTAAACAAGAATTACCGACCACACAATCAACTTCAAGATCTTCGGTAATAACTCATATCAATTCTTCCAATAGACCGGGTTGGTTATCCCAAAATATAGAAGAATGTTTTGATCGAGCTACTAGATGGATAAACCAATGTTCTAGTTTCTTAGAAGTAGACCCTACAAAGTTACTAAAAGATTTACATACAAAACTGATAGAAACAAATTATAAAACCCAAAATGATGATTATTTAGCTGAATATATAAGTAATCGATTTGATCTTATCTTTGCCATTTTCTCGACCCGTTTAGTGGTGCTGTTTTCTCAAACATCAAAAAACTTTATGGATTTAAATCCTGAATCTCCGGAGCCAAGACAGTGTCAAGAAGTTCTAGAACTATCACGTCAATTTAATATGAAGACAAACAGTCCAAGCAAACCAATCATTGGATCAAAAGAAGATTTTGTCAGGAAAGAGTTAATACGACATATTATTGATTATAAAGATAATGCAGAAACACGATCAAATAGTGAAGATACGGGAATATATCCTCCTTGTTATCCAAATTATCGACGTTCTATAGTAAACGATCTTATTGATCAATTTGAAAATCCTAATGCACGAATAAGAGAAAAAGTGATAACAGCACTAAATAATTCTGGGGAAAAGAAATTAGCAGCAAGGCTTAGCGGGACATCAATAAGACCTGATTGGTTAAACAAAAGTATCAACCGCAAAATAAACAGACTTGTAGATTTTGTAACTCAACTTTCAACTCATCTTGAAATTAATCAAGATGTTGTAAGTAAGTTAATTAAAGAAATCAGAAGTAGATTTTCAGAAACTAATTACTGTGTTGATGGTGAATTTTTTAAAGATCTTACTGACATTCAATTAAACAGTATCTACGTGATTTTTTATAATAGACTGTTAATTGCATCTATAGATGCAGACCCCAATAAAGTTAAGTCATTTAAAATTACCAAGCAATACCCTTCTTGTTTTTCTGATTTTACTAAAACGCTTAGTAAATATCAAGAATCGTATAATTCTACTAAAACTGGACTAGATAAAACAAACTATGTAATAGTCAAACGAGTTAATCCCATAGCACGTAAAAAAGGTCCTTTTGATCCAAAGGATGTATGGCTTAATTCTTTTGAAGTAATACAAGACCTTTTAAATCAATGTACTGATTCGCCCGTAGAAAAAAAATCTCTAGTTATGCAAAAAATCAGACGCAACGGAAGAGCTGCAATGGCTAACCGATTAGATGCTTATTTTACTGATAGAAAGAAAACCCTAGCAAAAAAAGAACATAGTACGACTACAACAAATCACGCCTTCCAACCTCCAGAGTCTGATGCGAGAATAAAAGATGAGACTGAATCAAAGATCACAGATACAAGTACAGTAAGACCTCATCGCATAGAGGCACGCATAAAAAGAAGATCTGAAGAAATGAATACCTATTTAACTGAACTTTTTACACATCTAAAAAAAGACCCTAGAACAATATGCGCTGAATTTGAAGAATTACTGAGCAATGCTAACTATTGTATGCCTGATGGTAGTTATAACGATAAATATGTTGATCATCAATTAAATGTTATAGATATGATACTTAAGACTCGTTTGCTAGTCATTCTTTCTCAAGAAAAAACAGACCTTGCTACCTTCAAAAGCGCAACTCTTTATTCAGAAAAATTTAATGACCTAATAGACTTATCGGAGGCAATGAAAAAGAAGATAAGCAACTCACGGAAACCTTCTATTATGTCGATAGAAGACTTTGTTAGAATAGAATTGTTAAATAAAATTGCAGATGCAAAGGCTCCATATAACATAGATGACGAATTTTCAAATTCATTTGAAGTAGCATCCGATCTAATAAATCAACTAGACCAACCACAATATAAATACCAAGATGATTTTGTTGAGAAAATAATGAACAGCGGTAGAAAGTTAATGGCACTTCAACTTTCTGAAGCATGGAACTTGATAACTTTAATAAACCCCAAAAAAGGAAACGGGGCAGTAATTTATGAAACCCGACCTAGAAAAAGTGCGCAGACTGAGATAGCTCAATTAATTGCAGCACGGTATGCATAATTTTTTCCATAGCTATAACAAATCAATGGACAAGACTTAAAATAGATCTTACAATGCCGTTTCTCCCTCTCACTTCAAAGATACAGAAGATCTAAAAGAAATATATGAAGACGCAAAGGCTTATCGTCGCGATCCTATTAAAGAAGGCTCTACCATTGATAAAGGGTTTCAATCTGTATTAAAGCGTTTGACGGCTGAAGAAGACGCTTCTGCAGGCGGCGGGGGCCATAAAGAGGACTAATTCAATGTCCAATAACTCAATAGAATTAAAAAAAATTTTATTATAAAATACCTGGTTTTAGCTACTTTTTGCTCTTTTTTTTATAAATCAAAGATTTATTTAATTTTTTTTATATAATTAGAGACAATAATAATATAGTTAATTATAATTATACCTATAAAACTAATAACCATAGGAAAAATCAATGTCCTCTACAAATATAGATCATACAAAAAAACTAAACTTATTTTTATATGGCAATATCGGCGAATTTTTAGACTATGATAGCTTTAACACCCTTTCAACTGTAAATAAATCTTTTAAATCTCTTGCTACTGAACTTTCAAACACTGTTTACAGGACTCCTTCCAAAATTAGAGCTATTTATGTAGAATATGCAACCTATACAGAAGCTTTATTTACAAAAATTGAACAAGATCCAAAAGAGACACTTTCTTATCTAAAAAACCTCCTAACTAGAATCCCTTTAGGTATGTCTCCTCAAGCGAATCAAGATAAAATTTTAACTCTTTTTAGCTACCATCTAATAATAGTATTGGCTAAATTAGCTCCTGAAAAATACAATGATTTTAATCCTGAACATACACCAATATCTCTTCATGGGATATTCGAAGAATCAACTACCATAAGACAACAAGTCTCTGAAAGCCAGGGTATTATTTGGAATACACAATCAGAATCAAATAAAACATTATTTATCATTCTTAAGAACACTTCTCATGAAGCCCCCCCCTTTGATAATGTTTCCTTTACAAACAGTACTGATGTAGCTCTTAAAGCTGCTCAAGGTTTAACAAGCACTAGATATAATAAATTTAAAAGGGAATGTATTTCTCGTATAATAGATTCAGGTAGATTGGAAATGGCACATCTTTTAATTTCCACCATAGAAGAAAAAGACGATGAAAGAACCTATAAAAAATATCTAGATAAGACGAATTTACGAATCAAGCATGACATTACTTACACACTGGCAGAAGCTTACGCTGATGATTATAAATATGAGAATGCTTTTAAAACCATTGAAACTTATGTAGATCCTACTGATTCATTAAATGTTTATATTAAGTATCATTTAAATATCATTGATAAAATGATTTCAATCGGACTAGTAGACGAGGGTCTCAAAAAAGTTTTCGAGATGATTTCTGATTTAAAAGATCGTGATTTTGATCTTTCCCGATTATGGGAGAATAATCCCTATGCATTTTTAGAAAAAAAATCAATAGATTTTGTTAAAACAGGAAAAATTGAATTAGCTATAGCAACTGCTGCAAAAGCCGACCTAGTACAAGGAATTGGATCTTTAGTGTCATGCAATGTCGCTCGTGAATTACTTGAACCACAAGGAAAATCTAAAATCGTAAAGCCTCAAACATATGAAAACCTCAAAACAGCATTGGTAAACCTTTGTTCAAAGGACCCCGCTTTTAAGATCTCACCTTATTATATTAAATTTCTACTTTTAGAGGACAGATCGGATCTAGTACATGAGATTATCGATACTGTTTCTCCTTTACGCTTAAAAGATACAGAAGATTTACGAGACGCATATATTTTTCATAGTTACGATTTTATTGAAGAAGACTCTTCCATGGATAAAGGTTTTCTATCTGTATTAGGGCGTTTGACGGCTGAAGAAGAGGCTTCTGCAGGCGGTGGGGGTACTAAAGAAGACTAATTCCACTCCCAATAAGACTTGAGTTTTAATGATTAGATCTATAAAATAAGTTCCCATGAGCATTAAAACAATTTTTATAACAGGTGGAGTGCTTTCCTCATTGGGGAAGGGTGTCACAGCTGCGTCATTAGGGTTTTTATTAGAGCGCATGGGTCTTAAGATTGCGCTAATTAAGCTTGATCCCTATTTAAATATTGACCCGGGCACAATGAACCCTTATGAGCATGGCGAGGTTTATGTCACGGATGATGGCAGTGAGACCGATTTAGATTTAGGTCATTATCACAGGTTTACAAACTCCCCTCTTTCTAAGATTTCAAATGCCACTTCTGGGCAGATTTATAATGAGGTGATTCAAAATGAAAGGCGTGGTAAGTATTTAGGAAGAGATGTTCAGGTTGTACCTCATATTACTGACACGATCAAGCAGCGCATTAAGGATTGCGGAAAACAAGAAGATGGTATTGATATTGTTTTAGTGGAGCTTGGTGGAACAGTTGGCGACATTGAATCGAGTCCCTTTTTAGAAGCGGCAAAGCAGTATTATAGCGAGCGTAAAGATTCAACATTTTTCATTCATTTAACTTACCTGCCTTTTCTTGCAACGACCAAGGAAATAAAGACAAAGCCAACACAGCATTCTGTTCAAGAGTTGCAACGTGCAGGTGTCTTTCCTGATTTTATTTTCTGCCGTACGTCTCATCCGATGACAAAAGAGCATAAAGAAAAAATTGCGATCAACTGTAGTGTGGATGTTTCTTGTGTATTTGAAATTTCAGACATTAAGGGATCAATTTACAAGGCTCCACTTCATTTATATAACGAAGGGATTTTAGACAGTTTAGCTAATAAGCTACATCTTAAAAAAGCACCTCTTGATTTAAGCTCTTGGAAGATGATGATTGAAAGCATTGAAAATCCTTTAGGAACTGTCAAGATTGCGGTTGTTGGAAAGTATATAGAGTTTGATGATGCTTATAAGTGTATATATGAGTCACTTTTACATAGTGCTGCAAGTGCTTCTGTTAGTTTAGAGGTTGTAAAAGTCAATTCAGAAAATATTGATGACCTTGAAGAAAAGCTTTCCGGAGTACAAGGCGTTTTAATCCCTGGTGGATTTGGTAACCGTGGTGTTGAGGGAAAAATCATAGCAGCTTCTTATTGTAGGCAACGCAAGATTCCTTACTTCGGTATTTGTTTGGGCATGCAGGCTTTATGTATATCATTTGCGCGGGATGTTTTAAACATGGATGCTGACTCCTCTGAGTTAAATCCAAATTGCGCTTCCCCGGTTATTTCATTGCTATCAGAGCAAGAAGATGTTGTTGACCTAGGTGGAACAATGAGATTAGGAGCCTATCCGTGTAAGCTGAATAAGAATAGTAAGGCTTATGAAGCTTATCAAACAGAGTTTATTTCTGAGCGTCATCGCCATCGCTATGAATTTGACAGCAGGTATAAAGATCAGTTCGAGGCAAACGGCTGCAAGATCACAGGTGTTCACCCAGAGCTTGGTTTAGTTGAGATTGTTGAAATCACTGATCACCCATGGATGGTTGGCGTACAGTTTCATCCAGAATTCTTATCAAAGCCGGATAAACCTCATCCGCTATTTTCTGCTTTTGTCAATGCCTCCTTAAAGCATGTGCCTAATAATGAGCCTGTTTATGAATATCAAGGATGAGTTTATAGTCGCAATTGATTTTGGCCTAAAGCGAACAGGACTTGCTATTTGCTCTAAAGGGCTTACCATGGCTTTGCCGAGCAAGACCATAGATACCCATAAAAGCGATGACAATACAATTAAGACTATACAAGCTCTTTACCCTGAAGAGATTGACAGGTTTATTTTAGGTCACCCTTTGTTTTTAGATGGGACTAAAAGCAACATGACAAAAAGAGTCGAAGCTTTTGGTGAGGTGCTTAAAAATACAACTCAAAAACCTGTGCATCTAATTGATGAAAGGTTAACTTCAGAAGCTTCTGAGGACTTATTAAAGGATCTAGGGCATGCGCGAAAAGAGCGCTTTGCAATGAAAGATTCTTTGTCCGCGCAATTGATACTCAAAGACTTCCTACAGGAATTCTCTACTTTTTAATAAACCTTTGATTTAAAAGACCTTTAAGAGCTAAAAATTAATCTAGAAGAGTCTTATTAAATCTGTTATAGTAGGAGAAAAAAAAAGTGGCTATGAAATCTGAAGATCCAAACTATTCAAACTTAAAGGGTCAAACAGTTGACCTCCCTGAGGATTTATTTGCTCAAAAAGGCAAAGAGAAAACTCCTCCACCTTGTATCTTAGTGATATTTGGAGCATCTGGAGACTTAACGAAGAAAAAGTTAATACCTGCATTGTATAATTTAATGAATGATGGATTGCTGCCTGCAAACTTTGTTTGTGTTGGTTTTGCAAGACGAGGAAAATCTGCTGAAGACTTTAGAAAAGAAATGTCTGAGAACATCAAAGAATACTCTCGTTCAAAGACTGAAGAAAAAGAACTTGAAATGTTTACAGAAAAGCTTTTCTACTTTCAATCGAACTTTGATGATGATCAGGGATATGAAAACCTAACTCCTTTTTTAGAGGATCTAGATAAAAAATTTGGAACGAATGGAAATAGGATCTATTACTTATCTGTTCAACCTTCATACTTTAGCGTTATATCAGACAAGTTAAAAGCCCATAACCATATATACGATGAAAATGATAAAGAAAAATTCTCGCGAGTCATTATTGAAAAGCCTTTTGGACATGATTTAGCTTCTGCCCAAAATCTTCAGAAAGATATGACCCAGAATCTATCAGAAAATCAGATCTATCGTATTGATCACTACTTAGGTAAAGAAACTGTTCAAAATCTTTTGGTCTTCCGATTTGGTAACTCGATTTACGAAGGGTTATGGAATAACCGTTATGTCGATAACATTCAAATAACAGTTGGTGAAAGTATTGGTATTGAATCCAGAGGAGCTTTTTATGAATCGGCAGGACTTTGTAGAGATATTATTCAGAATCACTTAATGCAAGTGCTCTCTCTTGTGACAATGGAACCCCCTACTTCGTTAGATGCCAATAGCATACGTGATGAAAAAGTAAAGCTTTTATCTGCTATCAGACATTATCGAGATGATGAAATTGAAAAATATGCTCTTCGCGGTCAATATAAAGAAGGTTTTGTAGACGGAGAAACTGCTAAAGCCTATAGACAAGAAGAAAATGTAAATCCGGAGTCAAATGTTGAGACCTTTGCAGCAATGCGTTTATCAATAGATAATTGGCGCTGGGCTGGAGTTCCAATCTATATCAGAGCAGGAAAACGCCTTCCAAAAAGAGCAACAGAGGTCTGTGTGACATTTAAAAGACCTCCAAATATCTTATTCAATAAGAATGAAACCTTTAACTCTCCTAACTGTTTTATCTTCCGTATTCAACCAAATGAAGGTATCTCTATTCGCTTTAATAGTAAGGTTCCAGGAACAGCAAATCTTATTCAGCCTGTGACTATGGACTTTCAATATGAGAGTTTCTTTGGGAAAGGCGTACCCGAGGCATATGAGCGTTTGATTCACGATTGCATTATGGGAGATAATACATTATTTGCTCGCGTTGATGAATCACTACATTCATGGGAATTTATCTCGCCAATACTTGATAGATGGAAAGAAAAGCCTTTTACCGAAGAAGAGTTTTACTCTGCAGGTACTTGGGGACCTATTAATTCTGAACTTCTTCTCAGGGAGGAAAAAAGATCATGGAAAATGCTTTAAATTCTATCAAACCTTCTGAAATAGAGGATACACTTGTTGCCCTCTTTGAAAAAGAAAAAAAATCAAACCTTGTTAAAGCATCCCTTTTTAATCTTATCATCTATACAGAAGATACCGAACGAGAAAATTATTTAGTACACCTTACAAAATCTCTTATTAAAAAATTTCCCTGCCGTATTATCTTTATCACCGAATCAAGTAAAGAAGGAGATTTTTTAAACACTAAAGTCTCTGCTCTTCGTCCTGAAGGTGAAGATGATGGTTTTTTTTGTGAGCTTATTCACTTTGAAGTGAGCAAAAGTTATAAAGAAAGAATCTCTTATTTAGTTACCCCTCACCTTATTCCTGATCTTCCTGTTTATCTTCTTTTTGCTAAAGATCCATCTTCTGGTGACACACCAACAACACTTGGATTAGATGCTTTCCCTTCACGGATTATTTTTGATTCAGAATACATGGGTCATATGAGTGAATTCTGTTCCTATATCGCCACCTTACAACAGGAGAATATTGACATTGGAGACTTAAATTGGGCACGTTTTGCATCTTGGAGAAGTGTTATCTCAAAAGTTTTTTCTCGCAAAGAAAAGCAAAAGCTACTTGCTACTTGTGAAGAAATTACCATTAGATACAACTCACATTCAAACGAAGCTTTCCATCACAACAAAATTCAAGCAACATATCTTCAAGGTTGGATTGCTACTAATATGTATTGGAAATTTGAGACAGTTCTTTGTGAGGGTGGGAAAATTGTTGTAAACTACACATCAAAATACGGAACCCATAAAATTTACCTTGAACAAAGCTCACCTGATGAATCTATTCACCCCGGAAAGATCACCTCTGTAGTAATTAAGAATCAAACAGAGAGCACAAGCTTTGAACGAGAAGAATCCTCTGATCATTTGATTAAAATTACGCATTGCAATCCTAATGGATGTGAGATTCCAGTTCTTTACCCTCTTGCTTCTGAAGGCACCGGCAAATCATTAACAAGAGAAATCTACTCAAGAGACACAAGCCCGGACTTTATTGCTTGTATAAAACTTTTAGCAAACTGGAATTCAGGAATAATCTGCTCATGACAAAATCATATGATGACAAAAGAGATCTTGCGATCGTTGACGATCCTGTTCAATACTCTTGCGATTACTTTTTAAAAATTGCAAAAGAAGCCATTGAAAAAGAAGGGCAATTTTCTGTCGCTCTTTCAGGAGGATCTACACCGAAAGCTTTATATAATAAATTGAAAGACTATAAAGATGCTATTGACTGGAGTAAAGTCTTAGTCTTTTTTAGCGATGAAAGATCTGTAGGACCAAATGATCCCGACAGTAACTTTCATATGGCTATGACAAATGGTTTTGCCGATCTTCCTATCCCCACAGACCACATCTTTCGCATGAAAGCAGAAACCAATGCCCATGAAAATGCTGCCTTATATGAAAATATAATCAAAAGTAAATTAAAAAATGAAAGCTTTGATCTTATACTTCTTGGCATGGGCGATGATGGACATACTGCTTCATTGTTTCCCGGTACAGATGCCTTAAACGAAACATCAAAACTTATTGTAGAAAACAATGTTCCTCAAAAAAACACCCTCCGCATGACTTTTACTTATCCATTGATTGCAAAAGCAAAACATATTTTCTTTCTCGTAACTGGGGATGGTAAAGCAGACATGGTTCAAAAAGTTCTTTCAGATAAAGAGCAAAAATACCCCTCAGGAAAAGTTTTTTCTGAAAAGAATAAAGTACTTTGGATTCTTGATGAAAAGTCATCAGCAAATCTTTCTAGCTAATAATTAACCCCGTGTGCTAATGGAAAGATATGGGAAAAATTATTCTTCGCGGCCTGCTCGCAATTGCACCTCTTGCTATTACTATCATTCTTGTCTTGTGGCTTTATAACCATCTTGAATATATATTTGGCGCTCCTGTTCAATACTTTTTTCCAGAAGCCTATTTCCCCGGACTCGGAATTATTATTGCGATTGTTATCCTATTTTTTCTTGGTCTTATCATCAATAACTGGATCATCCAAAGTTTTTATAATGCCCTTGAAAGAACTCTTAAAAAAATCCCCCTTCTTAAAACGATCTACACTTCCGTAACAGATCTTATGAGCTTTTTTAACACCGGTAAAAATAGCACAAATAAACCTGTAATGGTGAACTTTCATGGTGTTAAACTCATAGGATTGATCACACGTGAGACTTTTGATGATCTTCCAAAAGAGTTCGGTGCCAATGATCAAATTGCCGTCTTTTTACCTTTTAGTTATCAAGTTGGCGGCTCAACAGTCCTTGTACCTAGATCTATGATCATACCACTAGATATGTCAGTTGAAAAGTCCCTTCGCTTTGTCGCAACTGGCGGAAGCCCCAGCCACGGCAAATAGCTATGGAGCAAAACTTTATACCCCAGTCAAGGGCTATGCCCTTAACAAACCCATGCTTGATTTTTTGAATCGCAAAAAATAAATAACTTTAATTAAAACTAAAATTAAGCATCTGGCATCCCCCTCATAATTATGACTTTATTATTAATTGTCATAATGAGCGCGAAAAAAGGTTTACTTTAAGATATTTAGGGGATGCTTTTTACGTTCTTTTGGATAAAAACCGCATCCTTTAAGTATTTCAGGAGCCCCAAAGATCTCGATGCGAGGCCACGATCTACAAATCTGTGGGCGTGTTAGATAGCGTGAACAAGCTCCATTTTTCTTAAGATAGCGACAACCCATAACATAGACTGGTTTACCATCATACATAACAGCTTTTTTTTCACGTCTATAAAACCCATTGATTTGTGTATGCCAAAAAAGATCTAGAAACCCAAATGGCGCTCTTGTTTTGCGCACCAAAATATGATAACAGCAGTTCCCTCTCTTTTTACATTGACCAGCTTTGACAAAAGGAGGTGGAACAATTAATTTTGCAACCCACTGAGCAAGAGAATCAAGCCAAATAAAGGGTAAAATAATCGCCTTAATAGGCCATCTGATAAAAAAGGGTGTAAATCTTCGCGGGATTCCTTTTGGTGGAGGAGCAGGTTGCTTCTCCATCACGCCACTATTTTCTAAAAGATCGTCTAAGTTCATGATACAACAATACGGAACTTGGGATAATGAATCAATGATAAATGATGTAATTTAGCAACCCCTTATAAACAGGCGCTCCTGAAAGGGTAATTATTGAAAAGTTCATAATTAAAAACGATAAGATTAAAATTAGAATTATTTGATTTCACAATCTTTTTACCTTCTATAAATCAAGTATGGGTTTGAGGCAGCATCAATAATCTTGATTACAATAAATGGGTGTAATTTGCGTGTATTATTCGTATTTAGGTAGAATGTTTGCTTCTATTAAGACAAAAACCTCTTTATCATCTCTTTTTGTTTTTGGCATATCAAATAACAGTTTCTGATGTTCGATATTGATCTTTCTTACAATACCATCATCTTCCATAAGACAATGAAAGATCTTTTCACCCTTCTTCGGCTTTTCTTCTCGAATCTCATTTTTTGTATTTGGCATTCGTAAACCATCAAGCAAAGCTTTTAGATGATTATCTGTATCGCCAGTTGGAAATCTTAAACCATTAGCTGGCTCAAAGTGTGACAAGAATGTAAAGTTAAAATCAATTACCTTATTACATTGATTCGTAACCAAAGGAAGAAAACTAAATTCCCCAACAGTCTTTACATTTTCATCATTAAAATTAAAACACGAAGGACAGTCCCTCTCTATTAAATGACGCTGTAATTCTTTCAGCTGCGGGCGAAAATATCTTCTATAGATAAACTTCTTTGCTACATGACCTGTTGTAGAAGTAACCCCTGCGTAAGATAGAAACAATTGCATAATTATATTTACCGTTATTTATATTAAAACAAAACTTAATTATAATTTAGCATAATTATTATTTTAATGCACTATTAACTAACCTTTTATAATGTTAATACATTCTTTAACTATTTCTTGTGTGTTAAAAACCAAAAGTTTATGCTCCTTTCAAATAAGGGAGTTTTTTATGCATTTATTTCATTTATTATTTCTATTTCCACTACTAATCTTTGCAAAAGTACAAGATTTTGATGCAAAAATTTATGTTGCAGGACACCGCGGGTTAGTAGGAAGCGCAATTGTTTCTGAGTTAAAAAAACAAGGATATAAAAACATCATTACGAGAACTTCAAAAGAATTAGATCTAAGAGATAGAGAAAAAACAAAAGAGTTTTTCGAAGAAGAAAAACCAGACTTTGTTTATTTAGCTGCAGCAAAAGTTGGCGGTATTATGGCTAACAAAACTTACCCTGCAGATTTTATTTATGACAATCTATCAATTGAATTAAACGTTATTGATTCAGCATACCGATCAGGAGTAACAAAATTATTATTCTTAGGATCATCTTGTATTTACCCAAGAATATGCCCTCAACCCATCAAAGAAGAATACCTTCTTTCTGGCTACCTAGAGCCCACAAATAGCGCTTATGCCATTGCTAAAATTGCTGGGATTGAAATATGTAACTCATATAAAAAACAGTACGGCTTTAACGCAATCTCATGCATGCCAACAAATCTGTTTGGACCAAATGACAACTTTCATCCTACAAACTCACATGTACTTGCTGCCTTCATCAAAAGGTTCATCGAAGCAAAAGAAAATGATACTGAAAGCGTGACTATCTGGGGAACAGGATCTGCTTTAAGAGAATTTTTATATGTAGACGATCTTGCAGCAGCTTGTATTCACTTGATGGAGAACTACGAAGGTGCAGAAACTATCAATGTGGGAACTGGAAAAGATATATCTATTAAAAGTCTTGCTCACTTAATTGCTGAAGAAGTTGGATACAAAGGAACAATTGAACATGATCTAACAAAACCTGATGGCACTCCAAGAAAACTCTTAAACGTAGATAGACTAAAAAATCTAGGATTTGAAGCAAAGATTAGCTTAAGAGATGGCATCAGAAAAACTATTGAATGGTATAAAGATAATAAGGCATAATAATAAATATGTTAATTGATATCAAATCAGCTATTCCTGATGTAGTCGTAGATTTAAAATATGCAACCATAGACAATTTTTGTAAGGAAGTTGTCTATGATTTTAATATCTGTTTAAGTCTTGAAGAAACAGCCGAACAATTAGTGAAAGTCCAAGAAGAACTAAAACCTATGGGACTTCAAATAAAGATCTGGGACATCTACCGACCATTTGATGCTCAGCTAAAATTTTGGAATATCATTCAAGATCCTCGGTATATTTCCGACCCGAGAATTACTGGTGGAAGACATACAAGAGGAACATCTGTTGATTTAACAATCATTAAAGATGATGGCACTGAACTCTTAATGCCCTCTGAATTTGATGAGTTTACCAATCGAGCACACCTTGATTATACGGATGGACCAAAAGAAGCTCTAACCAATAGACAACTTTTACAAGATCTGATGTCTAAACATGGCTTTGTTGGCTTGCCAACTGAGTGGTGGCACTTTGATTTAAAGAACTGGGAAGAATTCCCCCCTCTTCACATCAACCCCTCAAAAGCCACACCTCCTTAATACTCTAGTTAAACAGAAGATGACCTACTACCAATAAGCACTCGATGACTTTCAAGCCATCCTTCTTTAGATGAAGCTATCATCCAGCATAAAAATTGACTTAAGGTATACGTAGTCTTCCCTGCAGTAACCCTTACTCTATCCAATACTATATACTCTGGAGATTCTACAATATCACGAGATCCAGGTTTTGTATCTGATGCTTGATATACATCATCAGGAAGATAATCACTGATCACAGCAAGATTCACCACTGTATTATTCAATAAACCATCACGAGCTATATACCGCACGCTGCTTATATAATCTCTTAATGAATCAATACGACCTTGAACTATAATATAAACTTTATCCATCGCATTATTTAAATGCGGGCAGTTCATATACTCATTTGAGCCCCTATGAACCGTCATTTCAGTACATACGTCCCCTAAAGGATTTACACTCGCAATCTTTTCACCACCCATAAAACTCCCGTTAATTTATTAACTTATCAATAATGGAGATTAAACTTAAGTTAAATATATAGCAATAAAAATTTTTCTTAAATGTTTTATAGCAAAATCATTGCACTATAAAAGCGAGTCATTTAACATCTTTTTTTACAAAAAAAAGGACTCTTTAATATGTTAGCATTACGATCTCTACCCTTTTGTTCTTCTGCAGCACTAAAATTTATTCCTAGCATAAGAACCATGGGAGATATAACAAAGACATTTAGCATTGTTATTTCGAAATATAACTCTATTGAAGGTGAGTATGAAGAAACCGAAATGCGTTCCTATGATTGTAGCAATCGACATAAGCTCCTACAAGTTGCATATAAAATTCTTAAACTTTCCCATCCTGGTGATCAAAAAGCTCTGAGAAATTTATTTGCCTACTCCCCTCCCGGAACTTATAGATTTAAGAAACATTCCTGTGATTTTATATACGGCATCGAAATCGATGGTGACTTTTTAACGCCTGCAGATGCTCTCATAACTAATCTACCTTTAAAAAAAGATGAAGCTCGAAAAATTACCCAATACATCTTTTCAAACGAAACCACAAACCCAAAAGGTGTTGCCAAAACCAATATTCACAAAGATACTCTTTCAGATTATCCGCCTTCTCATCATTTACCTGCTTTGTTTGAAACTGTTGAACTTTGTAAAATATGGCTTGAGCCAAACCCATTTCCTTTTGAAGTGAACTTCGAGGAAAATGAATGCCAATCACTCTTCTTTATTGATCCAAATGAGCCCTAAACATGTTATATATAGATTTAGAGGGCCTTTTTAACGATCAATCTTAGCAAACTGATCTCTTGTCTTAAAACTATCATATATAATTTTTACACTTACAATTTTATCGGAATTTGGTTGAAAAGTAAATATGTCGACACACTCAAACGGTGCAGGCATACCATCACTCAAAATCCAATCATAATGAAAATGAGCAACTGCTGTGTTTTCATCACTTACCGATTTACAGACATTCATTAATGTAATCTTCGAATTACTTGTCTTAGAAAATATTTCTTTATAAAACTCTGCAGCTTTCATTGTTCCTAATAATGGAGATTCAACTACTGCATCTTCTGTAAAAAGTTCTATCATATCCGAATATGCTGACTTCTCTAGGTTACAAAAATACTCATTAATTACTTTTTCTCTATTCATACTTTCATCTGCTATTTTTTTTCAATAAGCGCCACATACGTGCCGCTTCAAGCCTCCGCTTCGCTACATCACGAACTTCGTTCTCATCCCTAGTCTACTTTTTCCAGAAACTACGGATCCCGACGATTTCGATTCAAAGAATCGGAAGAGGAGGGATTTTGTGCGCGTCACATACGTGCCGCTTCAAGCCTCCGCTTCGCTCCGTCACGAACTCCGTTCTCATCCCTGGTCTACTTTCATTAAAAGCTACGGATCCTGACGATTTCGATTCAAAGAATCGGAAGAGGAGGGATTCGAACCCCCGGTACATTGCTGTACTTCTGTTTTCAAGACAGACGCATTCGGCCACTCTGCCACTCTTCCGTAATCTGTAAGCTAAGAATTATAATCCCAATCATTCTATTTTGCAAGCATTTTTCTAATTTCTTTTAACTTATAAAAATGACGAATCTATATTAAACTTTCTCTGGGTCGGGATTTCCTGCACGCCGCT
>JAJACQ010000038.1 GCA_022601435.1 Chlamydiia bacterium | reverse complement strand
GACCCATCTTGTATGGGAAATGTTTTCTAAAGGAATTTGAATGTAAAAATATTAAATCTCAAGAGGATGTCACTATATTATGTGCTTCTAATGTTAGTCGGGCTGATATTAAACACTATATCAGTCGGAAAAAAGACTATCAGATGTTAATTAGTTGGCCTGTTAACAGGAAAAAATATTTGAAGGGTATGAAGAATGATTATGGAAAACTATTCTTAGAAAAGAAACTTTATGATCTGGAGCTTCATCAGAAATTATTTCCACCAGAGACTTCTGAGAATTAGAGTTAATTTTCTTCCTCATTGAAGAAAATTAACATTTTTTTAGAGGTGTTCTCTACAAACGGGTACATATTCCTGTCCAGCCCCAATATGAATCTGGCCCCTCTTCTCCCCTTCCCCAATATATTTGGTGAAGGATGCATTTCGATACGGACTTTTACACTTGACACAGTATGCTTTTTTATGGATTACATCGTCGGCATAAGGGATCAACTTCCACAATTCTCCCATTTCCTTTTGTTCACTGTCCGCAATCAACCCGACACAATGAACATATTTTCCCTTCTCGATCATTTCCAACACAAATGGGATCAGATCCTCAAAAAATTGACATTCATCAATAGCAATATAGTTATATTCATCTAACATTTTCTTAAGACTGGTCAACTTTTTGGTCTTGATAAAGTTAATAGTTGGAGGCAAAGGAGATCTGGAAAAGGAATCGTTATGAGTAGACAAACTCCCAACTCCTTTGATTTCTCGTTCGTCTGAGAGATGATTAACTACCAGACCCTTTCTAATTTCCCCTCGTATTTTATCGATGATGTGATGATTTCTAATATTCTGAATCAAGTCACTGGTCTTCTCAGAATACATAGGGCCAAATGTAATCTTCAGGAAACCTGACATCTTTCACTTTACCTCCCTTTTTACCTCTTTTACTTCCTTTGGAAGTTTGCTGAAATTGAATCTCGATTCAATTTCAGCAAACAAGAAATACTATGACTGTAGTTGACATCAACCAACTACTTGGGATAGCTAGGGAGTACAAGGAGATTCCTTATCTCTTGTGGATTTCGAACGTGGAAGATGAGCAGGCCTGTTTTTGCACCGATCGGATTTACTCTAAAGAAGAGTTGAACAAGCGCGGGATCAATTGTGCTGCTTTCATCAACATTCTGTACATCAGATTGTTCGGCCTTCCAGCCCATGGTGAGCAGTTGTACGGGATTATCTGGTGGGGAGCCACTCTTCGGAAACGGGAACTGTTCCACCCTGAATTGGATTATCCACCTGGGACTCTTCTTTTTAGGAGGTTCCGAGATTGGACAGATCAGGGTCATTTGGCCATGGTGACTGAAGGTGGAATGCTGATCCATTCCTGGCCGGTTTCTGGGGTGGAGGAGGAGGTTATCGACGAGATTCACTGGTGTGATCGAGAGAAGTTCCCGAACGGCTATTTCGAGTTCACTGTCAAACCAGGAGATTGGCTCAAGAAGACCTTGGTCAAGGACCGGTGGAAGTGAAAACTAGGTTAATTATATATTCTATATAATTAAAAAATATGCCCTATGAACTCAAAAAAGTCAAAGGGGGTTGGAAAGTTCAGAAAAAAGGAGGTGGTTTGATGAGTAATGGTCGGAGATTTGCCTCTGATAAACCTCTGACTGAGGAGAAGGCTAAGAAACAAATGGCTGCTATGTATATCCAAGAAAAAACTTATCAAATCAAACGATCTCCCAAGGGGAAATTGCCTCCACTGATAGCTGAAAAATTTCATCGGGAAGGAAGATGTTATAAGGTTTGTCGCCAGGATGGTCGAAAATTAAGAAATGGAAGATATCATTCTACCAATAAATTCTTGACCTACGATGAGGCAAAAAGAGAGAAACGTAGGTTACAAAAGATGGATCGTGAGACCCATGATTCGTCTCATTAAGAGATTATGGCTTTATTTTTTCAGGATGTAAAACTCCCTTTCCTCCCTCCCTTCCTCCAGGAAGGAGGAAGGGAAGGGAAGGGAAATTAATCTATGAAAACCGATATAAACATTATCATATAACCAAATTGAATCATATCTTGATCCCTCTTTTCATCAGCTAAAATAGTCATTGTGGCTCCAGAAAAAAAAGAGGACCGTTAAGGTCTCTGATTGGAACTTTCAGGGGTATCCTGGTTGGGATACCCCTGAAAGTGTTTCTCTTAATTAGAGGTACAATTCGTCTAGTCAGGATGTGCATCTTTGTTTCTGTTTATATGTTTCATAAACAAAAACATATTCAATTTAAGCAAATATAAAGTATTTGCTTAAATTAAAATAATCATGGCAACTCCCACCACTATCAACTTCTCGGATATGTTTAGTCAGGGTTCTACCCAGCTAAATTTCCTCCTCCTTTCTCAGCGGAATATGATTTTGATCTTTGCTTTTGCTCTTACTTTCATGGTATTTGCTAATAATTTTGAACATCGACATATGGTTAGAGTTATCATGTTTTGTCTTCTAATCTACTCAGTAGCTCTGGGAATTGTATCCATTATAAATTATAACAACTATATATCTAAGACCAGAAAGGAATTGAATAATGAGAAGGCTGATGGAGAATTAATAGATGATGAACTCCAAATCTTATCAGATTGGGGAAGATGGATTTATTTTTCATATGCTCTGTTAGGAATTAATGGTCTAATCATAATTTTCTACATTGTCTACGAAGCCGGATATTATCATAATCATCTCAAAGCAAAGAGAGTTCGGGGTTCTATAAACTGAAGAGAGAAAGTAATCAATTTCTCCCCTTAAAGAGAGAAATTGATTTCTCTCTTTAAGGAGCCTCTTCCGCATCGGAAGCAAATTCGTCATCTGATAAATCATCCAGATTTATTTCCTGATGGAGGTTCTCTAGACAAAGAAGATAATCCATAACCAGACCCTGATAATCAATATGCGAGGATTTGATTGTGAAAACTAAAAGGTGATCAGACCCCAAGCTCTTGACAAAACCAGACACTTTATGACTTTCTCTTTCATCGGTATCGATGATGGGAATCAGGAAATGATTCCCGTGTTTCTCCACTTCATCATGAGCAAAAGGAGAGAATTGTTTGAACTCCTGTTCAGTGATAAATTTCCTTCCAAGATAAGAGACATGTTCATTATTAACACCCAGATACTCTGGTGGGATTACTGGATATTGGAATAGATGGATATCTATTTGTTGAGCATCCGGATGATATAAAGTTGGAATTTTAATCTTTCCAATATCTGTTTCTACGGTTAGTTGATGTTTCTTAGTTTTACGATCTCTTCGACTTTCCACCATCCCAAAACCGGGAGAATAGAAAAGATATCTCCAAATCCTTTCCCGTTCACTATACACCATTCCAGCCATACACAACAACGAGACAAGGTAAAAACTTAAATCACTCACTGGGACCATGTAGTTCTCGGGATAAAGTTCATCTTCGATATACGACATGTTTTTGTGATAATCTTTTCTTTTACAAAAATGTTATTCTTTTCTTTTTTGGCATCTTATCTGACAGCTTCGGCTATTACCTTTTTCGTAGATTTAGAGTATCCTGAGATGAGAGTAGAGAATCCTAAGAAGAAAAATGTTCCGGACCGGAAAGGAGATTTAACTCTAGAATATTCCAAAACACTCAAAATTGGTTGTTTCAATATTTTAACCTCCTTCCCAGCTTTCTTACATTTCGAATATTATACTTCTGATCAACATAACGATCATTCCTTTGTCTACAATTTTATAGGTTGGTTATTGATTACCGATATTGTATTTTACACGGTTCATCGAATACTTCATCTACCTCAATTTTATAAGTATCATTCTCTGCATCATTCCTATAAATACACTTACGGACCCTCGGCTTTATACGCATCACCTCTAGAATTTTACTTTGGAAATCTTGGACCTAATATTGTTTCGTTTATGGTGCTCCAATTTTCACAACTTGAGATGTTGATTCTTATTATATTTCAAACCTTCTATACTGTGATTGTTTCTCATGGTGGTTACAAATTTTCAGGAGGTGGTCACTTGCAACATCATTTGTCCAGGGAAGAACCATACGGATTGTTACTTAGCGATAAGATAGTTATTCTTATCGCTAAGTTGATAAGGTAGTTATTCTTATTAATTCAGCGATAAGAATAACTACTTTATCAGATAGATAAAATGGGAGTAGATATCAATCAGTTTGTTAATAATATATCACTGATTTTAATGTGGGTTGGTGCCTGGAGTTTAACTGATATATTCATCTATAAATTCTTGAAAAAATATAAAGTGTTTGTCTACCTATTTATATTTATTCTAGGTTCAGTGTTGGTTTTGCTAGAAGATTACTACCTTTGAAAATTAGAAGATATATAAAAAGATGCCAAAAGACGAGTGTTATTATCAAGCACTTGAATCTCATGGAGGCCGCTGGTCTGCTCGAGCTGCCCAACAAACAGCTAAGTGTCGAAAAAAGAAGGGAATTGTTAGAAAAACTAAGCAAGGATCCAATCTGAAACGTTGGGCAAAAGAGGAATGGACTGATGAAGATGGTAGACCTTGTGGCAGTTCTCCTTCTTCCAACAAAAAGAGAGTAGTTAAATGTCGTCCTTCGAAACGGGTCAGTAACAAGACCCCGGTTACATGGAGACAACTTACTCCATCTCAGAAAAAGAGGGCGGTGACTGAAAAGAAAAAAGTTGGAATGGGGAGGAAAGCTAGTCCTATTCGAAAAAGTTCTCCCACCACCTCTCGTTCGCCGAGAGGAGCTTTCCATCTCAGTCCTTCTCAGACTTCGAAGAAGTCAGACACTTTGACTTTGTCTCAGAAAAAGAAATTCCTAGCCGATCCAGAAATCAATCCCCTGACTGGAAGAAAGATTAAGATAGATGGACCAACTTACAATAAGTTGATGAAGATGTGCTCTTCATATAGAGGGAAATCTCCTCGTATAAAGAGAATTTCTCCCCGGGGGAGTTTAGAAAATAAACCCTTATACAAACCCTTCCCAGCTAAAGACGGTAAACATAAGTATAGTGTTTATGTTAAGAGTGAGTCGGGAGGTCGAAAACTGATCCACTTCGGCCAGGCAGGTGCGGAGCACTACCATGATAAGATCGGGAAACTTTCTTATCTTAACCACGGGGATCCAAAAAGGAGAAAAAGTTACAGAGCTCGTCATAATGGTGAACAATACGACAAGGACAAGGCCGGATGGTGGGCTTGGCACAAGCTGTGGTAACTAATACGACATATTTTCTGCCTTATTAATTAATCCTTCCATATCATTTTCCCCTGCGACCAGAGACATGATACCTATTAGGCGTGAGTAAAGTTAGAGTTTCTTTTCCTTTTGATCCTCTTCCCTCAACCTGCTCAACTCTTTCCAAATATCTAGATGAGATGGAGAGTTAAAACGGATGGTTATGTAAAGTCTAGTGTTATATCTTATCTTTTCATGATGAGAAATAGTAGCCACAAATTGATAAATAGGAGCATGAATCAAGTTAACGTTGATACTATTCTTACAGTTAAACCGAATCCTACCTTTCTTACGTCGAGTCTTGACCTTGAACTGAGTATCTTTTAACAAGAGAGGACAGATGACCATCATGACCATTTGCCTGAAATCTTTCAATGAAAGAATATGTCTTAGTTTCTGAACTATTAAAAACAGAGTACATGGTTGAACTTCCATTTTTTTCTATCTAACTTTAGATAGAAAATCAATTCCGACATATCCTACCTAGTTTATTTTCTAAAAATAGGCACATTTCTAAATGTGATTGAAATTCTCCGACCTCTCTTAATCCGTTTTGGTTGTCCTTTAGCTTTTGTTGGATCCTTCGATTCAACAAAAGCAGGATTAGGATCGCTCTTCCTTCCCGACATACAATGAGACCACCTATTTCTACACTCTCCTGACATAATATATAAACTCCCAGAAAGTGGATAGATGTTGATATTTTTATTTAACTTAACAGTTCCTTCAGATTTATAGATAACTCTATTGAAACTCATCATAGCTGGAGAACCGATAGTAAAACATCCGATGGTATGTCCATAAGTTTTATGATCAATATGAGGTGAGATACCTTGACCAGGTTGGTAATCATTAACAATACACTGATTGAACTGATATCTTTCTCCAACAATTCCTTCCTGGACACACAATTCTTTTAACATATCTCTCAAGAAATGTAGAAATTTAGGAAGTGGATGAGTTTTTTCTCCTGGTTCACCTACTTTAGAGGAGGCTTCAGACCCGCCTCTAAAGTAGTTATATGTAAATCCGTAATGTTGGACTTTCCGACTATTCTCAGAAGAAGTGATCGGAATCCACTCCTCGTCGTCCAGTTCTTCTATCAAATCTTCAACTTGATCCTCGGAAATAAGACCGGGAATATAGTATAAACCTGGTATTGATTTTGACTCGTTAACTACTACTTCCATCATTTAGAATGACCATTCTTTACGCAAAATTCAATTTTTTCTATTTTCCCTAAAAGAGACAAATTCATCGCCATGTTGATGAAAAAGGGTGCGTACACTATCCTACTGGCTGGTTTTATTGCCGCTTCGGTTTTAATTTTCGAGAGCAGAGAGGTGGTCGACAGCTCCATGAAGCCTATTTTGGAGGGCCTGACTGTTGGCCTGACCATTTTAGCTCTTGGGGGTCTGATCATGCTTTTCCGTGAGAATGTGATTAAGAACCACGTTCTGTTCAACATGATCAATGTTATTCTGTGCGCTCTGTCAGTGGTCACTCTGATTGCCTGCCTCCGGGACGATGGTTTCGATCGAAGTGCTGGGGTCAATGTTGGGTTCATTACTCTTCTGGCCATCTCAGTTGGTATCACTGGGTTTTTCATGTTGGACGGCACTATGGAACTTGGTGCCTCCATGGGCAAGGAGTTAATCACCAAAGGTAAACGGAAGTAAATTCTATCTTTGGAGATAGAGTAACTTCTATTCTTAACTTGAATAAGAATAGAAAATATCTAATTTCTCACAAAGGCAATTGCAGGGTCGTTGTGTTCAAAAAACTTGGTCGGGACAACAAAATCATACACGCATAACAGAGGATCAATCACATATTTCTTAATAGTTTTATTGATCATTAGGATAGCCACCTTATTGACATTTTTCCTGGCCGTATCATTCAACTTAATTAGATCTTGAACTAGATTCCAACCTAGACCAGGAGTGACTGATTTCATTTTCCTAGTATCTATGACAATACTGATATTGCTAAACTTAGTGATAACCTTGCCATATTTTTCGATGATTTGTCTTCCTGCTGACTCGTCTGCCATATTAAAATCGTGATTTGAAAATGTCACTGTTAGCAAATATCCCCCGTTATCATTCTTAACCATTCGAAAATGAACCAGGTCATCCATTTTGTCTATATTTTATTTTAAGTTGTTTTTAGAAATTGTATCTCCGCTTACTACAATTTGTAGTAATTTGAAATGGTTTTAGATCACTTCTCCGTTTGCATAATTCAACTAAATAAGGTAGAATGTAATTTTCACCTCCATCCATCATGATTGGTAGACCATCATCATCAATGTCAAAATCACATTTCTCCTTTTTTGGAACCAATTTGATTCCCTTCTTATTTTGAAAATTAATCCTGAAGGAATTTCTTCCAGTATAAATAACATAGGCCACTTCCTCTAGACGTTCGGTCAGAATAGAGAATTTCTCTTCAGTTTCATCATCGATATTGGAACTATCAACCTCTTCTCCGTCATCATCAAATTCCAAATCAGGTTCAGGTTCCTCTTCGTCAAAACCATCACTTTCCTCGTCACTAGAATCAAAATAAGTGATATTGATAATCCCATCGTTCAACTCAACTGTAGGATCATCTCTGTCCTCCACCTCGTCAGAGTCTGACCCAGAATCAGAGTCTGAATCCTGCTCTTTCTGCTTCATCCTCCCTGAAACAGGATATTCCACATCACTGGTTTCTTCGTCAGATTCTGAGTCCTCCTCTACCCCCTTCAGAGGAGACTCCGAAGGAGGCGGAGATTCTATATCGCTCACGTCAGATTCCTCTGGAGGAGGAACTAATTTCTTATTAACAGACCGTCTACTAGGCATCTTTTTAGAAATATTTCTTTTTAATACTTGATATCATACTAAAAATATGAATCCTTTTTTGGTAATCTACTTCGTTTCCTATATAATCAACATTTTCTTAAAGTTTTTTATTTCTCTGATTTTCCAAGCTTAGACATAATTTCTCAAAATAGTTATAGATTTTGAGAAATTATGTCTAAGAATCTTTCATATTATTACATATCGCTCGGGCAAAAAGCCCAGCGATAACGGCTACTAATGCCACTAAAACAAGTTCACCTCCGGTCATCCTTAATAACTTTCATCCAACTATAACATAACTATTTTCAATTTCCTTCTTTCTCTAAAAAGTAGAGAAAGATCATGGCTGCCTTTTTTATGAATCTGCTTTACTATATATTATTCACTGCATTACTAATGGTTATCTTTTTGTTGGTTCTTGATAAGTTAAGTTCCAGTATGGACACCCAGATTGTTGAAATAGATGGAATGCACTATATGGTCCCAGTGTTTAATGGATTTCAGAAGGATCCTAGATTGATCAAAGACGTTGGATCAGTATTGGTGTGTGAAAGTTTGGCCGAGATCATGAATCAGAAAGTCAAAATGAACTATCCAGTTCCTGGGGCTAAGAGTGTCACCACTGGAAACGCAATTTTTGCAGATTGTTATCATCCTGAGACAGACACCATGGCTGATTATCACCCTGAAGCTCATTTTAAGTATAGTGGTCCGACTGTCTATAACTCAGATGAAAATGATTTCTACGATCGACATGCCTTGGAACAAATTAAGAAGGAACATATTTCTAAAAATAAGATTCATTATGTAGAGGTTCCACATCTGGTTGATTTATGCACTTATAACGACAAGACAGAAGAATACGATTGTGTGGATAACATAGATCGTAATAAGAGAAAGGAGAAGATTAAGTCGTATCTCCGTGAACAGTTGGCACAAATCTACTAATCTGAGCCAATTATATTTACTAGTTAGTATTTATTAATTTGAGCAAGAGAAATTTGTTTTTCCTATCAATTGATAGGAAATTAACTTTTTAAATATCTTCAACTACTTTTTGATAGTTGACTGCTCTCATGTCCGGTTCCACCCCCCATTCTTTTAAGGTGAATGGATCAACTGGAAGTTCCAGATAGTAGAAAAGTTTGTTGGCAAAGATGTGCTTGTTTCGATTAAAAGGATGGCGAGCTGGTTGATAATCTACATCCGAACCCTTCGAACCTTCCGAACCCTTTCGGGTTAGGTACATAAACAAAGAATATAACACATACAAACTAAAATCTTTTCTATCATTGATAATTGTTTGACCAATAATTCCGAGAGGTCCGGATAATTTCTCATTGGAAATATGGAAATAATGAGTCCCATCCTTTGGATGATCTAAAATCAAATCCTTGTCAAGGAAGAATACTCCAGGAATCTCACAAAGATATTGATCAATTTCTTCCAACTCTCCGATCGGTTGGACAAAAAATGGATTTTCCGGTTCATCTTTTTTCAACTGAGTCAGGGCATCTGAAAATACATCCAAATTAGATAGGAAGTTGTTCATTTTATAAGAACACTCTTATAAAATTAATCAATCCCATCAAGATCGAAAGGTGCCAGTGAAGGAGTCTGGCCGTAAGGCGGAGATGGAGTATATGGAATTTGTTCAGCCTCATCAATTGGCTCCTCCGATTCCTCCCCTTCCTCCCTTTCCTCAACCATTGAGGTTGAGGAAGACGAATCATCTTCATATTTTGGAGGAATTGCGAGAACTTTCTCAATTTCTTTGAGTCTTGAATCAAAATTAAGAATTCCCATAGCTGACATGGTTGATAATTTGTTAATTTTATGTTGAATATCTATAATATTCCATACTGTTATGATTATGAACGTACAGTTAAGAAACAAATTTATTTCGTCATACATTTTGTTATTTAATTATCTTAAGATGTATTAATTAGGAAGATTTCTTCCTACTAGGAAGTCTACTATGACTTCCTAGTAGGATAACTTGTCCCCATACCAATTCCAATAGCCAGGATCAGGAAGAGGAATAGAATACATAGCAAGATGATCCCAATGGTATTAAATTTATCCTGTTTTTTATTGTTTTGAGCCCACTTCAGCGCTTGGGATTCAGAATAATAATTTGCATTCTGTTGGGTGGAATTACTGGAGCAAGGGATAGGATTTCCACTCTTGTCAGTACATTTAGGGGTACCACAATTCTGGGTTAAATTAAAATTCCTGAACTCAGAATCTACAATACTAATAGTACTATCCTCCAAAATACAGGTGCATTGATTTTCAACCACCTCATGTCTTCTAACCACACCTCCAGTCGATTGTGGATCATTTCCGTTGGCACTGGCATCTACCGTAATAGCAAATATGTTACAGTCGTCAATAGGATTTCCTTCGAATGATATTTGTTCAGCATTGGTAAATCTACCAGAAGGATTAGTCACATTGGCAGATACAAACTGAATCCCATATTGGACTTCGTTATCATTTCCAATCTGGGTCCCGTTCAATTTGACTGTGACATTGATCTTATTACCATTCTTAACACTGGCCATTGTAGTAGTTGTTTGTGTGTTGGTATCTCCGAAAATATCCACAAACTCTTTAGGTCTCCCTACTGATTTCCGAGTACAGATCTGAGTATCGAAAAGATCCACTGAGTAGAATCCAGTGATGGTGTCTCTAGAAGTGTTGAAATCTCTAGCACCCTGAATGGATGTTCTGACACTTGAGTTTCCACATCCTCCACATAGAAGAGAAAATTTTTCATCGGATCCTCCTCTGATTCTATCCCTGACAAAATCAAGTTTTAAATCATCTATGATACATACATTAGTGAGACAGTATAATTGATAACCATCCGCATCCACCAGTGGAATGGCTAGATCCGTGTTGCAAAATGGGGTACATTCTCGATTAACCTGAAAAAGATTAGTATATTTTTCATACTGATTGTCAGGCATATAACATCCACACCATAAATCTGCCCTTGGAACAGTTCCGCCTACAATATCATCCACGGTTATATTTTGACAAGCATCTTTGAGAGGTTTTTGACACAATATCGGGAAACTTGTACAAATTTCTTGAAATACATCTAACATATTGTCGATTTGTTTTCCATCTCTATTAATTCCACCCACAAAAGAACCGAATTCTTGTGTATATCGATCAAATATCTTATCGACTACATTTTGAGCCCAGTCCAAACCTGCTGGATCAAAGTTACCTCGTCTAAATTCAATATTTTTAAGTTTTCCCCAGGTACAAAATTGTTGATCCTTTGAGATAGCTCTGGCCAGAGCTCTGAGACAAGGTTGTGCCATCTTACGTTCTTTCTGAACATCCAGACCTGAATTATCTGAATTTATGTCTATTTTAGTTTCCTCCACCCATAGATCCCACCAATTTTCCTGACCTAAGAATAATTTTTCGCCGGTACAATATGGTTCAACCAAACTTAAACAACTATCCCCAGACAGATCTCTGTATTCCGGATCACAAGTTCTGTCTTTGAGATCAGTTTGCCAACAACGATCTTGGATACTGGGATCCTGGAAAACACAGTCGTCATCTAGAAAACAACAAACTACCGGATCAGCTGTAAAGGCAATTCTTTTACATCTTCCACCTGAACCAGCATTGGACAACCATGAAACACAGTCACCATCACAACAACCATTACATTCAGCCTTATCGGTGGTCAATATTTTACCATCCCATTTACAACAAAATTCGTCATTTCCATCATCTTGCCAAATCCATTCGTCGCCAGAACCAATACTTTTGCAATAATTTGATATTAAATATTCGTCTCCTGGGCCTCCTCCTTCTTGTCCCGTCGTTGCAGGGGTATAACAAATTCTGGTTGTTTCAGCGGTGATGATATCTCCCAAAGCATCAGAACATTTATTAACAGATGGATCTCTAGGATTGGGTTGTTGAATATTCTTAAATTTAGAATCACATTGGCCCATTGTTATTTTATATTATTCTCTATTCTACAAAATATAAAATGGGAAATAATAGTTCTCAATTGTCTATGAAATCAGATGGCGGACCTCAATATAATGGAACATATCTAAAGAGTGATAGAACATCTCCCCTAATCACTTTCACTATTGTTAATACTTTTCTGGTTTTAGCGTTCATTGTTCTATATCTATGTCTATTATTTTTCTATCTTTCCAAGGACTGGGTAGATGGTAAAAATTGTCTGGCACCAATTGGAGAATTTTCAGTTGAACCAGGGGTAGATGTTGGTAATGTCATAACAGGATGCCACGATTCTACCTATGATGAAAAAGGAACCTGTATCTATAATAAGGTCCCCTCTCTGCTTCAAGCTACTAGAATATGCAATCAAAAAGCTGACATTTGTAGTCGATTTGTGTATAACGCCACATCTCAGAAGTTTAAGATTGTGTCCCTTCAAGGAACTCCCAATAGAGGAAGTCAGGATGATAATACTTATACCCGTCAGGCTAATGTAACTTTCCATACTTCTGGAAGTCAGCAACCTTCTCCTCCCACCCTTGATTCCACCGGAGTTACCATCACTGACACTGGAGAAGTGGTCCCAACCACAGTGGTATCAAATACAGCCACTGGATTATAGATAAAATCGATTTACATATCTAAATTAATATTTAGATAAATGATGACAGATCCAAAACAGACGTTAATTGATCTTTGGCACATTCTGAATTACAAATTAACAGATACTGTGACCAGTAAAATATTCTTTTTCTTGCTTGGTTCAGAATTAATGACCATTAATAATTTAGACAAATATCTAATTATCTCACATGGTAATTTTATTTCTTTAAGAACTTTAGATCCAGTTACCCATATCGAAGATTCTGCTTTTAGATATTGTAGATCTCTAACCTCAATTGTTATCCCGGAATCAGTTACCCATATTGGAGATTCTGCTTTTCGTTATTGTGAGTCT
>JAJACQ010000037.1 GCA_022601435.1 Chlamydiia bacterium | reverse complement strand
CTCAGAACAGCTAATTTATCGACTATTCCTATCTGAATTTCGCAGGTGCCACATGCACATGCTTCATTTAAGATAAATAAATTCATCTAAACAATTGATTTCTCAGAACAGCTAATTTATCGACTATTCCTATCTGAATTTCGCAGGTGCCACATGCACATGCTTCATTTAAGATAAATAAATTCATCTAAACAATTGATTTCTCAGAACAGCTAATTTAGCGACTATTCCTATCGGAATTTCGCAGGCGCCACATGCACATGCTTCATTTAAGATAAATAAATTCATCTAAACAATTGATTTCTCACAACAACTAATTTAGCGACTTTGCCCCTCTGCCTTTGTTTGATCAGAAAGTAGATTATAGAGGCAAAGCCCCTATAATCTTATGATGCTTCTTTTATATTTGAAGGCGCATCTATCAAAGCCTGACGGATTGGATTTGAATCGTCCCATGGAGTAAAGTAATACATCACTAATAGCGCATTCCAGTACTCATCTCCTTCTTGAATTGTATCAGATCCACCACTTGCAACAGTTTGAAATTTATCCAGTGTAGTAGCAAAATCTATAATAGACATTGATGTAGAAGAAGTTATCTTTAAAGTAGCATCTGTAAAATTCTTTTTCCACCAAGATTGTGAATCCGTTGAAATCACATCAGGGTTATTTGAGATGCTAGTCGCTAATGGAAGTAAGTAACTTTCTGCATATTTTCCAAAAGCAAGCATGGCATCTAATACATCCTTAATCGAGTTTGCTACAATTGAACTCTTATTTTGATTATAAATATTGAAATATCCTACAAAATCACTGATAGATAACCCTGCAAACGAGTTCATTTGAGTTAACGAAGCATCTGTTGCATGAGTGCTGACTAAGTTTGCATCTGATGAAATCGTTGAGTATGCAGAGGAAGGATCACTAGGCGCTGTAGATGTTGCTGCAGAAGAAACAGAACTTGTATCTGCAGGGGACAGTTTTTCAGAAACATCTTGCAATGTTATTCTGATGTCCGCATCAGGCCAGAATTTAAACAGGTTTACAAATACGTCAAATTGATTTACTAATGGGCTATTTTCAGAGACGTCTGGGCATTGACCTGACAAATCAGAATACTGCTGAAGACCGTCTATTAATGAAATAAATGAAGTATAATATTCGGAAGATTTATCAGCCGATGTAATTGCACTTGCATTAAACATATCATTCCACCAATTTAGAGCTTCTTGTGAAAGCAATTGTTGGTTGTTTAAAATAAGGTTATAGTATGGATAGAAATACACATTCATAACTCCAATTAGACCTTGTAACACATGATTGTAACCAAGCACATTAGCATATAATTGTTTGTCTGTTGAAGAAGGATGATCGCATGATGATGTGCCTTGTATATAATTTCTCATGTCAGCAACATAATAATCAGAAGAATATTCTTGGAAATTATCTACAAGAAATTGAAGATTATTTCCGCTTACTTGATTTGATAATGCTGCAGCGGCGTCTTGAATATCTTTGTATGTAGCACCTGTAGTACTTGATGTGCTTGAACTGCCTACTGAAGAAGTAGTATTTGTTGCAGGAGAGAGTTTTTCTACGACATCATCAAAAGAAACTGTCCAATAATTTGGTTCTCCCCAGGGAGCAAAAGCAGGTAATCCAAAGAGACATTCATAGCGCCATTCTGCATCGGTCGATACAAAATCCTTTGGCTTTGAAATCTCTGGACAAGGATCTTCTTTATTTGCAAAGGCAGATAAATACTGTACCATATCATCTACATAGGTTTTAGTAGTCCCCTCAACCGGAGCAAGAATGGTATTATTAAAAAAAGCTTGTGAAGCAGAAGAAGTCAAATCGTAATGCACATTCATTAAATTAAAATAAGGGCAAAAATACTCTGTCATAAATGTAGCAAAGACATACAGGCTGTTTAATTCATCCTCAATCTCACCGTACAAAGATCCTGCAAGATCTACAGGAACCATATAGGCTCTGTCTGCCATAATATCACAATATTGTTGATATTTGTCTATAAAAGTGTTTACCGTATCCCTACTAGTCCACACATTCATTGCTTCCATCGTATACTGTAGTGAAGCATTTCTTAATTTTACTGCGGCATCCATAATATCTTGATATGTTACATCGCCTGAGTTTAAGTTATCGCTCATTTTATTCTCCTATCATAAATAATTACCTTTATTATATGTATTTAATAACTATAATTTTTACTCTCTAAGAATAAAGTGTTAAGAGTATAGCCTAATACAGCAAAAAATGATGTTTTGGAGTGTTTATTGGGTTTTATGCAAGTGTCAACCTGCCGAGCGTAATAGGCAGATGTGGGCTCTTGTAGGTATAGGCACAAAAAGATTAAGTTTGGAGTTATAAAAAGATTGACCGTAGGAAGGAAAAACGGTATGCTGACATATTGATTTCTATCTATGGAGAAAGGGTATGCATACAATTGCTTGTTGTAGTTTCAAGGGTGGCACGGCTAAGACGTCCACAGTATTGCACTTAGGAGTGTATCTTGCAAAGAAATTTAAAAAGCGTGTTTTATTAATTGACTTTGATGCTCAGGCGAACCTGAGTACAGGATTGGGGTTTAGCTCTGATGATAATGATACAATGGTTGCTGTTCTTCGTGAAGAAAAAACTATGAAAGAGGTGATTAAACACTCCCATATTCCTGGTTTAGATATTGTTTGCGGTAACGTTTACTTAGATGGTGTTGAAGCAACGGCACCTATTGTTAATGACTTATATGGCCATGAAAGATTACGCAGAGCTATTAAAGGCCTTGATTATGATTTTGTATTTATTGACACACCTCCAAGTCTTGGATGGCTTACTCAAAGTGCCTTTTTTGCTGCAAACTACTCATTGATTGCTGCTGTTCCTGAGCCATACAGTATACTTGCTTTAAATCGCTTACAAGAGTATCACGAAAAGATTGGTGGACACCATACTCTTAATATTTTAGGAGTTGTTTTATCTTTTTGGGATGAGCGCGGAGCGACAAATCAAGCGTTTATTAATGCTATCGATCAGGCTTTTGAAGGAAAGCTTTTTGAAACAAAAATACGCCGCGATATTAGTGTTTCGCGAAGCGTATTAAGAGGTAAGCCTGTTTGCGATGTTTATCCTGATTGCCGTGCAGCTTACGATTATGAGCGATTGGCCGCCGAAGTGATAAGACGTGTTACTGGCGAAAAAGAGAAAAAGAAATCTTTGGAGGCTGCTTATGTCTAAGTCAAACACAGCAAATTTATTAGCTAAAAAGTTTTTAGCTTTAAGAAATAAAGAAGTAAAAAGTGATGTTCAGGATACAGAAACTACTGTTGTTCCTCACAATAGCTTTAGAGCAATGTTTGAACCTACTAAGTTAAATGACGATATTATTGGCTCTCTTCAAGCGCTGTTTGAGCAAAGTACAATGCAAAGTGAGTTTGAGCAAGACTTTGATAAAGATTTTTCTAGGCTGTTACAAATTACCTCTGAAATTAAAGCTATTCAGAAGCAGGCTGTTTTATTGGTAGGTGAAAGGGTTGCTATTGTTCGTGAAATTTTTAGACATCATAAAGCTGAGAATATAGGATTTACAGGATGGCTTGATTTAGCATTTAATGCTAAAAAAACAGCGTATAATGCGATGGCCTACTATGAATTATATTCTTCATTACCAACGGAAGATTTAAAAGCTAAGATGAAGCAGATGCCTGTAAAGGTAAGTTATGTATTAGCATCAAGGACCGCTCCTTCAAAGTTAAAGTTCTCCATTATTGATTCTTATATGGGTGAGAAGCAAAGAGAGATGCTTGATCGTATTGAAGAGCATATCCCCATTTTGGGTGATAAAAGATCATTAAGAACCTTGGGAGAAAAGGCTGTTGATGATTTAGAGCGTATTATTGATACTCTTATGCGTAGACAAAATCATATTCATGATAAAGAAAGACTAAGAATTGATAAGGCTTTGCATCAGCTAGAAGAAATTATTCACCCGCAGGTGTAATCATTTCTAAACCTTATATTTTATGATCCACCTATTGCTGTAATAGCGATTGTATAGATAATGTCTTCGATTGTTGCACCTCTGGAAAGATCATTTACAGGTTTTGAAAGTCCTTGAAGCATAGGGCCGATAGAGAGGGCATTGGCTGATCTTTGGACGGCCTTGTAGGTGGTGTTTGCCGTATTTAAATCTGGAAAAATAAACACAGACGCTTTTCCTGCAACAGGGCTATTGGGGGCTTTTTTTGCTGCCACTTCGGGTACTTTTGCAGCATCATATTGAAGAGGGCCATCGCAAAGAAGGTCTGGTCTTAATTCATTGACAACCCCTGTTGCTTTTTTGACTTTCTCTACATCTTCGCCAACACCAGAAGAGCCGGTACTATAGCTTATCATGGCAATTTTTGGATCGAGTCCAAATTTCTTAGCAGAATCAGCACTCTGAATAGCGATATCGGCAAGGCCTTCGAAAGTAGGATTTTGATTAATGGCGCAATCTCCATAGACAAGCACTTCAGACTTAAGGCACATAAAGAATATTGAGGACACAAGCTTTGCGCCCGGGGCAGTTTTTAAGATTTTAAGGGCAGGGGAGACGACATGGGCAGTTGTGGTGTTTGCGCCTGCAACTAAACCATCAACTTCAGAATTTTTGAGCATCATCATTGCAACGGTGATAGGATCTTTAAGAGAGGCAGCAGCTTGTTCTTTACTCATCCCTTTATGTTTTCTTAGTTCCACTAATTGATCAATATAGTTTGAAGCAATTTGAGTCGGATCGATAATTTTTATATTTTCATCAAGATCAAGGTTATGTTGTTTGCAAAGATTAAATATTTGATGTTGCTTTCCAAGTAAGACAATAGAAGCTATGTTTTTGCGGCTACATGTATTTGCAGCTTCTAGGATTCTTAAGTCATCACCTTCTGGTAATACAATTGTTTTATGTAAGCTCTTTGCTTTTTCTAGAAGGTTAAACCGGAAGGCAGAAGGGGAAGGGCTATCTAAAGAAGGTTCTTTTTGAAATAAACTGAGCCAATCAGTGCTAATATTTTGAGCTATATAGTTTTTAGTATTTTCGTCTTGTTCATCATCATTAAGGTGTTTGGTGTGTATATTCTGAAGAGCGATAGATGTTCTTAATGAATCCGTTTTAGTTGTTAAAATAGGGAAACCTTCATGCAAGGCTCGTTTGCAAAGGTCAAGGGTTTCTCTTGTTGGAATTTGATTGGAGGTGAGTAAAAGACCTGCTAAATTGACTCCATTTAGATACCTCATACAGGCACCTAAAATAATATCAGAACGATCACCTGATGTAATCACTAACACATTTGGATTCATAAATTTTGAGGCATGATCTAAGGTAGCAGCTGCAAGTACAAAGTGTTCAATTTTGTTATTTTTATAGTCTTTATTATTTAAGATTTTAGCATTTACATGAGAGGCAATGTGATCGATATCAGTTGCCATCAAAGAGCGTTTCCATGGTATACATCCAATCACTTTGATTTTAGAATTTTGTAAAGCATCTTGAGAGATGTGTTTTTCTTCAGGAGGATCAAATAGGTCTATACGAGTGCTGCCATTTTGATCAGTAGGAGCTCCCACTTTATTTAAGATACACCCTAAAACAGTGTCAAAATTTTCAGCTTCGATTTCAACTGTTTCTAAAACATTTTGAAGAGAGTTATTTCCTGTTGATGTGACTAGAATTACTTTGGCTGATAAGGCGCTTTGAATAATTTGATTAAGGCGCGAGGCAAATGTTTGAGAGCTTTTATAAACTATACCTTCTATAACAATAATATCATCTGACTTTGCCTGTTTATTGGTGTATTCGACTAAAAATTCTAGAAGTTTATCTTCTTCGTTATTGCTTAGTAAGTGTCCTGCATATTCAATAGAGAGGGGGCTAGAAAAGTCACCAAATGCTGTTTTACCATCTTTTATAAAAGGTTTTAAGAGTTTTGCTTTTAAGTTTTGATTTTCTAATACACGTATAAAGCCCATAGAAACAGAGCAAAGTCCTACAGAAACAGAAACAGGTGCTAATAAAATTGTCTGTTTCATATAGCGGCCTTTAATTTAAGGGCATCTTGAGCAATCATGAGCTCTTCATTTGTGGGGATCACAGCAATATGAGGTGATGAAAGTGATGAGATGATGCCCGAGGCTCCTCGTTTTAATTTTTCGTGAATTTTTTCATCGATTGAAAAATTTGGAAGGTAATTAATTACTTTAGAGCGAATAAAATGTGAGTTTTCACCGATGCCTCCTGTAAATATCAACCCATCGCATCCTTTTAATGGAACAGTATATGAAGCGATGTATTTAGCAAGTCTGTAGCAAAACATTTCGATGGCAAGCATTGCTTGTGGATCTTTTTGAATAGCTTTTTCTTCTAAAAGTCTCATATCAGAAGAGATTTCAGAGATTCCTAAAAGGCCACTTTTAGAATTACAAATAGTTAAAGCTTCTTCTGCAGAGATGTTTAACTCTTTGGAAAGATAGGTAAGGATAGAGGGATCGAGATCTCCACTTCTTGTACCCATGACTAAACCTTCTAAGGGCGTAAATCCCATGCTTGTATCAACACTTTTGCCATCTTTAACAGCGCAAACAGAAGATCCATTTCCTAAGTGCGCGATAATAAGCTTACTATGATCGGGAAGAAGTTTTGTTGCTTGTTCAGAAATAAATCTATGAGATGTTCCATGAAAGCCATAGCGACGTATTTGGTTTTCTTTGTAGAACTTAATTGGAAGTGCATAGAGATAGGCATGATTTGGCATACTCATATGAAAAGCAGTATCAAATACGGCTACGTTTAAAATTTTTGGAAATCGTTTTAGTAAAGCTTCTATCCCTTTGGCATTAACTGGATTATGAAGGGGAGCTAAATGGGCGCATTTTTTGATTTTTGAAAGAACTTCATCATCAATGATCATGGATGAATAAAAGTATTCTCCACCATGAACAACCCGGTGACCGATTGCGCAAACCTTGTCTTCAAAAGGGGTTATAAGTCTTAAGATCTCTTTTAAAACACCATCATAGTTTTGATTAGGTAAATTTATCTCTTGATCACCAGATTTTATGCGACATCTATCAGAGTCAAGGTTTTCAGCAAGTCCCTTTAAATGAATTTGTTGTGAGTTAGGTTCAATCAATTGAAATTTGATTGATGAGCTTCCGCAATTTATGACAAAGACAAGGTTTTCCATACCTCTAATCAATCATAATCGGTTAATAAATGCGAAGGAAATACTCATGTTTTAATAGTCAAAGTATGGATCATGAGGTTGATTACTCATGTCATCATATTTTTTAATCTCATAGGGTGGCATATCTTGAAGCTCAACAATGGTTTTCGGGGTGTATAAGTGTTCAGACGGGCAAAATAAATCAAGGGTGTCTAATTCATCATAACTTTCTGTATCTGAGTCTGACATATCCTGAAATTCTAATACAGGGGCTGGGATGGTAAAATCATGTTCGTGATAAAGGGCATTTTTTTGATCAAATTGATCGCCATTACCTCTTAAGTTTTTGATCCATTGAGATTTAAAAATATGAGCATCAAAGACATAAAAAAGCCCTAATGAAATAACAGATAAGAAGATGTATAACGGCTTTAATTTAGCATCAAAAGATCTCCAAATACTAAGAGTGCTTTCTCCTTCTTCAGGGGCAAGAACCTTAGGAATAGCTAGTCGTAAGCTAAATCCTTTACCAGTGTTGTTTATATAACCATCATCAAGGAAGGATCTTGTTAAAGAAGCAGAAGTAGAGCCTCCGGATGCAAAAGCTCCAATTAAACTGTTTGTCGTTGGAAGGACTTTTGTTGTAAAAAGCATTGAAATGGTAAAAATAGCGATTACAGCTAATGAAAAAATATGAACATGTAATGCTTTTGCTCTATGGTGTTCAACCATTGTAAGAAGAGTTTCTCCTTTTTTGTTAAACTCAATAAGTTCTTCAGTACTCATTTCAATAATCGTTTCTTTTTCATAGAGATTAATGTGTTTTGAGGCTTTGATAAAACCATCAGTCGCTGTTATGCCTATTCTTCTTGTTAAATAGATTAATTGCCTTTCATCTTTTTGATACTCTTTTAGTCTTTTAATTCGATTAGTTAATAAATAAGCTTTTGCTTGTCTTAATCTAAGTGTCTCAGATTGTGACTTTTCTTGAATGGGTAAAGGGAGGCTTTCTAATCTATTGATTTCATGATCAAGATTTTTGATAGTGCTTAATAATTCTATGATCTTTTCTTTTTTATCAAAATTGATAGATTTTACAAGTACAAGAATGGACATCATTAATTCTAGAACTAAGTATATAGATGATGTGATCAATAAAACGCTTAAAGCAGTTGCTATGCAGCCAACTTTAATTAATGCATTTAATGCATTCACTCCAGAGCTTGAAGAGATAATAACTTTTAAAGGGACGTTAATAATATCTTGGATAGCTATGATTTTGCTCTCTAGACTATTTCCATTGAACGCAATCTTAGCTCTTTTAATTAAACTTGGTAGCCCTGCTATAGCTGAAATAATGCCTGTTTTACTTGTGACGCGACCTGATCCAGAAACATCAATATCGAGTTCTTTTAATTTAGCAGTATCTTCATCTTCAAACTGAGAAGTATAAGGCCTTGCTGAATAAAATGTATGAACTGGTCCTAGCATAAATATCCCATTATTAATGGTTTATTATAGCATGAAGGTTTATTAAAATTCAATTTTTAATTTGAATATTCTGTTAACATGTTCATTTTTAATATGTTACATTATTCAAGGTCACCCTTAAGGTCTAGGGGTTCTTTGGTAAGAAATGGGTCTTTTAGCGTGAGAACCTCTTCAAGAAGGGTCTTTTTAAGTGTTAATAGCTCTTCTAGCAAGGCTCGTACGCTTTCAGCAAAAAGAAATAACCTCTTACAAAGAGGTTTTTCCCAGATGACCCCCTGGTCTCTTTTTAGCTTTCTAATCTCAGGGGATATATCGTCAATCTGATCTTTTAGGGCTATTACCGTTGATAACCAAGCGCTTAAGTTGTTAAAAGGCTTAAATTCATCGCGATATTTCTCTATTTCTGAAAGGATGACTAAAGTACTAGTGACACTTCTATAAAGATCGAGGATCGAATTAAGGCTTAGTTGTTTATCAAACCGATTTTCTAAGAGAAAGTAAAAGCCAGATGGTTTTTTGCGCTCTTTTGCTGTTTTAGAGTTTAAACAGTAAAGGTATGAATATAAAGGCTCTATAACAGACTTTATCGGAGAAATCGAATCATTGAGTTCATATAAAAGGGCTATATGAGGAATTGTATGCATAGTATCTCCTACTTGTAAGAGATGAAATATTCCCGCTTTTATTTCAATTAAATATTAGTTGATGTACTCTTATCCATTTGATTTATCCGATGAAAAGATCGTTTTTTTTGAGTATGATCAGCTGCTTCTTTATAAGGTCTGGGCTTTAAGAAGGTCCGTTGTTTAAATGCATAAATTCGTTCTGCTGATACCTTTTGAGTTACAGTATGAAACTCTTTGATAGCTTCTTCTGATATTGGGTAGAGCCTTGTTGCAAATTCTCTTTGATCGCTCGATTCAGTATTTCGACCTCTGATAACAGAAAGATAGCCATCCCAATGATTCTCTGGATTAAAGATATCTCTTTCAAGCATAGATTTAGGTATTCGTAATTTAGGGGGTGTTTGAATGTTTTTAAAACAGGGGTGATTTTCTGTTCCTTTAGGTGGGGTTGTTCTAGAAAGTATATAATCCATTTTATTTCCTTTATTTACAAAATGCAATCATACTAGATTAATATATAACAATCCATAGAAAGTACAAATAAATGTATTTTTAGGGTTCCAAGTTTATATATTAATCTATAATAGTCTATCAAAAGATAAAATAAAGATATTAATATTAAATTGAATTTGTTATAGGGAGTTTTAGATCGAGTTTAAGAGGTGAGGCTTTCTTTGGAAGAGCTAAATATAGATGTAGAAGTTAATAAAATGGTGCAGCAAGTTAAGCATTATGTTATTGCAATGCTTGGTGTTCCGTTTGCAGAAGCAACAGACTCTGAGGTTTATAGAGCTTTAGCCTATGTTTTGCGCGAGCAAGTCATGGTTCATTGGGCAGCCACTCATCAAACTCATGTTAAAAATAAGACTCGTAAGGTTTATTATCTATCTCTTGAGTGGTTACCAGGACGTATATCTGTAAATAATAGTGTGAATATCTCAAAAATTGATTTAGTCAGAAAAGTTTTGAATGGATTGAATAGGAAGTTTGAAGACATCTTGATGTCTGAGCCTGAACCTGGTCTTGGAAATGGTGGATTGGGAAGATTAGCTGCATGTTTTTTAGATTCACTTGCTACTCATCATTATCCTGTTTTGGGTTATGGACTTCGTTATCAGTATGGAATTTTTGAACAAGCTTTATGGTCAGGTGTTCAAGTAGAAAATAGTGATAATTGGCTTTTAAATGAGTATCCTTGGGAGCTTAGACGTGATGCTTTTGCAGTAAGTGTTGGTTATCATGGAAGTTTAGTTGAGAGAAAAAATAGGCATGATGAGATTGTTCATAATATAGCTAACCATGATGAGGTCAGAGCAATTCCTTACGATATTCCAGTTGTGGGATATGGTGGTGGACAAGAATATTCAGCACTGACTTTAAGATTATGGACAACAAAAGAATCTCCAAAAAACTTTGCTCTTAAGAGCTTTAATGATGGTGATATTGCTGATGCTGTCATTAATACTTCTTTAACAGATGTGCTATATCCAAATGACAAAAATATGCTTGGGTTTATCATGAGGATCAAACAAGAGTTTTTACTTGTGTCATCTTCTTTACAAGATATTGTGAGAGAACATTGGGAAGTTCATGGAACAATGGATAACTTTAGAGATAAAGTGCGTATTCAGATTAATGATACACATCCTGCTTTTGTAATTGCGCAGTTGATGATTATTCTAACAAAGGATCATGAACATAAATTTGAAGAAGCATTGGAAATTGTTCAAGAAGTGTGTAGTTATACAAATCATACAGTATTACGAGAGTCCTTAGAAGAATGGGATACTGAGCATATAAAAGAAATCTTACCTGCGCAATATCATATGGTAGAACGAATAAACTTTGTCTTATGTAATAAACTTCGTGAAAAATACAATGGCGATGAAGAAAAAATTAGACGTATGTCCATAATTGAAGATGGGAAAATTAAAATGGCTCACTTGGCAATTGTGGGTACTCATAAAATCAATGGAGTAGCGGCTCTTCATACAGAAATTATTAAAGAGAAGTTGTTTAGTGACTATGCTCAAATGACCCCTGAAAAATTTATCAATGTGACAAATGGAGTCACTCAAAGACGATGGCTATATAAATGTAATCCAGGATTGAGTGGCTTGTTGATTGATCTTATTGGGGATGAGTGGATTAAAGATTTAAGAAAAATCGAAAATTTAAAAGATCATATCCATAAAGAAGAAGTATGGCAACGATTCTTACAGATAAAAAGTGAGAATAAACATCGTATGGTGGAAGCCTTTATTAAATCTAAAATGGAAAAAGGAATAGATAAAGAAGAGATTGAAAAAGAACTCTTTTTTGATAATGATGCTCTTTTTGATATTCAGATTAAACGTATTCATGAATATAAAAGGCAATTGATGAATGCTTTACACGTAATCGTTCTTTATAATCGAATAAAAAATGATCCTAATGCGACTAAAATTAAACGAAAAATTGTGATCGGCGGAAAAGCTGCTCCTGGTTATGAGATGGCAAAAAATATTATCCGCCTTTTTTATATACTAGGAAGAAAAGTTCATAATGATCCAGAAGTTTCAAAATACTTACGTATTGTTTACGTTGAAAATTATAATGTCGCAAAAGCAGAAGTGATTATCCCTGCAGCAGATCTTTCAGAACAAATATCTACAGCTTCAATGGAAGCCTCAGGGACAAGTAACATGAAACTTTCCTTAAACGGGGCTCTTACTATCGGTACCGATGATGGCGCTAACGTAGAAATGAGACAAGCAGTAGGGGATGATAATTGGCCTTTCTTATTTGGTTACTCTTCTGATGAAGTGACCAAAATTAAAACAGAAGGCCTTCATAATCCAGAGCAAATACTAAAAGAATATACCGAGATACACGATGCTATGCAAACATTGATAGATGGCTCCCTTGTAGAAAATGAAGTAGAAGCAGAAGTCCTCCAGAAGATTTACGATAGCTTAATGGTAGGAGAAAATCGTGATCGTTACCTAGTTTTAGGCGATCTACCATCCTACATTAAAGCTCACGAAAGAGCAGATCAACTCTATCAAGATAAAGAAAAATGGGCAAAAATGGCTCTTCATAATATCGCCTCAATGGGAACCTTTTCTTCAGATGTATCAGTAGAAAATTATGCCAAAAAGATTTGGAACATCGAACCTTGCCCCGTAGATAAGGATGTATTAGACCGAATTCGCAAAGAGTTTGCAGAGTCCGATCGCTGTTTTATTGCGTAAAAGGGTTTTTTTGGGTCTATTTTTTCTATTTTGGGTCTCCGAGTACCACTACGTACACTATCGACCCAAAATAAAAAAACTATCCTGCAAAAAAATCCCTTTTCCGCAATAAAACAGTTCCTTGAGCAAGTTTCCCTTAATTCAGGCGATGGCTAAATCTCATCCAAAGAACGCACCTTTTATTTTAGTTTTTTTTGGGTCGTGGAGTACCACTACGTACACTATCGACCCAAAATAAAAAAACTATCCTGCAAAAAAATCCCTTTTCCGCAATAAAACAGTTCCTTGAGCAAGTTCCCCTTAATTCAGGCGATGGCTAAATCTCATCCAAAAACCATCACCTTTTTCTACAATAAAACAGTTCTTTGAGCATTATAGTGGCATATAACTCTTTAATGTTTTGTGTGATCGCAAAAAATTAAACTTTGGATGGTGGGGGCTCAATAACTATAAAACCAGGTCCCATTTCATGAGAAGTTTATTCTGGAGCTTGGATGTTGAAGAAAGTTTCTTGTTAAAGGCTCGAATTTCGGTGGCATTTTTTCCTTTTAGGGAAATGAGCCGTAGGCCTTCTTCTGTATACTTTTTTGAGGTGTCGATTTTAAGAAAATAGCGATATTCGGTAGAAAGGGCTGATGCAAGCGATAGGTAGGGGATTAAGGCTCCGTCGACTTTGAAGTTTGTAATCTCTACAAGTACTTCAGGAATCGTTGTGTAGTAGGTAAGAGCAATAGCAGGATATTTTGCAAAGAGGAAGGCTATGTTAGGGTGTCTTTGTAAGGCAATGATCTTGCCATCAAAGTCCTTAAAATTAAAAGATGGCATCTCTGATCGGGTGACAAATACATCTCCTAAAGAAAGAAACATTTTTGAAAAATCATAGAGCATATCTGTTTCAATATTTGGTTTGAGCGAAGTTACAAGAAGGTCAATGTCCTTGTTATCGAGATTTTCTAGTGTGTTATCAAAGCTAAGCTCTACAAATTCAAAATCTGTTTTTGTCTCTTTAAAAACCTCTTCGAAAAACTCTACAACATAGGCATACACAAGTCCTTGTTTATTTCCTACTGCTGAGGCGAAAAATGTAGGATCGATTCCTATTTTTACTATTCTGCTAGCTTTCCATGTGCTGCATCCAGATACAAGAAGTAAAGCCGTAATAAAAACTGTGAGTAAACATTTTTTTACCATAACGAAGAACGGTATCATCTTGGCTTATATGTGTCAATTTTATCCTATTATAAGAATAGAGAAAATAGTGAATAGATGAGTACGGTAAATACGGCTGCCGATGGTATTGTGATCACCCACGACATAAATATACCTTTTATCAACTTAAAGTTTAAAGCAGAAAGACCTCTTGCTAATCCCACTCCTAATACAGCTCCTACAATGGCATGTGTTGTTGATATTGGTAGTCCAAGTTTTGATGCTATAAGGATTGTTGATGCTGCTGCAAATTCTGCCGCAAATCCTCTTGTAGGTGTTAATTCAGTTATGTTGTTTCCTATTGTCTCAATCACTTTGTAGCCATATGTTGCCAAACCGATAATGATACCTGCACCACCAAAGAGAAGAAGGGGGATAGATATAGTTGTAGCTTGGATCAGAGACTGAGGATCCCTTACTACATTTATAATTCCTGAAACAGGACCGATGGCATTTGCTACATCATTTGATCCATGAGCAAAAGCAACAAAACAGGCAGTTAAAATCTGCAGCATCGCAAAGATCCCTTCTACGCCTCTATAATCAGAAGCAAGCTCTGATTGAAATGGGGCTTTATCTTTTGTTTCTTTTATAAGATGATCTGTTTGTGTAAGTAGCTCATTTACATTTCCTCTAGATTGTTCATCTCTATAAGAAAGGCGTGCTCTGATTAAATGTTTTTGAACCTTTAAAAGTGAATGAAGGCGCCTATCATGTTTAGCTGCTAATATATAGCTCATTTTTGCATTCTTTGTCTGGTTGTTACAGATAAAAAATGAGATGATTGCACCTATTAAACTAATTGTTGTAGAGATAATGAGCGTTGTATAATAAGAGAGCTCAATATTTAATCCTTTTATTCCACCGATGAGTGTTGAGACTAAAAAGACCATCAGGACAAAAAAGACAAAAAACGGCGCGAGCCTTTGTGTTGAAAGAAGAGGGTTAAATGAAAATAGTACTCTTTTTTGAATGAATGAGAAAAACAAAAAGGCAACAACCCCCGCAAGTGTAGGAGAGATCACCCAGCTCATAGCTATTTTCCCTATTTCTATCCATTGTACGGCATGAAATCCGCCAACTAATATTCCAAATCCCATCACACTTCCAACGATGGCATGCGTGGTAGATACTGGCCATTTAAAAAATGTGGCAATTTGAAGCCAGACAGCAGTAGCAAGTAGTGATGAAAGCATTCCAACGACAAAGACATTTGGGATGTCTACAAAGAGAAGAGGGTCGATGATCCCTTTTTGTATCGTTTCAGATACATTAGAGCCTAATATAAAGGCTCCACTAAATTCGAGTATTGCGGCTAATATTATAGCGCGTTTTAATGTAATGGCACCTGAACCAACTGATGTTCCTACAGCGTTTGCAACATCATTAGCTCCGATGTTCCATAACATGTAAAATCCGATAATAAGAGCAAGAGAGATTAAAAATATTTCCATAAAATCACTTTGAATTGAGTAGCATTCCGATACGAAGAGCTTCTTTTTCAGCAAAATGCGATATACGTCCTATCTCTTCTATAAAATTTAACCAGAGGATGAAATCTGAATAATGAAGGTCTTCAGCTTGAGAGAACAACATCTTTTTAATGTCTTTCTTCACTAAATTTGCTTGGTGCTCTTTTAAGGAAATATCATCTATCTGTTCATGCATTTTGATAGCGATGGGCCCTCCAAAAGAGGCTTCTATTAATGTATCTAGGTTAAAAACCATTTCCTTTAAAAGCCATGTTGCGTCTAAATTAGTATCTATATATTCGCGTAGTTTTTCTTCAATGTGAGGAAGAGGTTTTAATGGTTTTAAAATAAGTAGATCAGCAATATCTTCTGCAGCATCTGCAAGATTATCCTGCAAGGCAAGAATTTCTAAAAAATTAATGCGATCAATTGAGAAGAAAAAGCTTTTTGGAAGGGATGATCTAATATTATTTTTTATGAGATCTGCATCATGTTCTAGCTCAGAGATCTTTTTTGCAATTTGTCCAATTTTTGTTAGATCGTTGTCTACACGTACGTCACAAAGCTCTTTAAGCTTTGCAAGACAGGCGCATGTCTTTTCCATATGAAGCTGTAAATGTGACAGCGGAGTTTTAGAAAAAAGAGCAGAGAGTATATTCATGTGTTAAATATTATTGCGGATCACTTTTTTAGTGCTAGATCTTTTTTCAAAAAAGAGAGCTTTTTTTTCTAGAGCCGATAAAACCCTGTAACTTCCACGTGGCATAGGACCTAAAGTTAAACTTCCAATCCGTACGCGCTTTAGTTTTGAGACAAAATGACCGGTTCTTCCTATAAGAAGTCGCACTTCGTGTTTTTTTCCTTCCATTACGGTGATAGAAACTGTCTTTTTCTTAATTCTTGAGACTTTCATAGGTTTTATTTTCTTCCCTTCAATATAAGTTCCCTTGCGGATCTTTTCAATGTCGTCTTGAGTGATTTCATCGCTTGTTTCGGCAATATATTCTCTTTCTATATTTGAAGAAGGGTGCATAACTTTGTTGGCAAAATCACCATCTGAAGTGACTAAAATAAGGCCTTCAGTCTTTTTATCTAAACGACCAATTGTAAAAAGTCTTACACTTTTATCTTTAATTAGATCAATAGCTAATCTGTCATCACCATGTCTTTTGCAGCTACAGATAAAGCCGGCAGGCTTGTTTAAAAGGTAAGTAATTTTTTTATTTGGTTTCTTTGAGATAGGTTTTCCATCTACGGTAATAAAATCACTTTGAGGATCAGCCAAAGTCCCGAGGGTCGTGCAGATCTTTCCATTCATAGTAACACGCCCATCTTCTATCAGAATATCAGCATTTCTTCTGCTTGCAATGCCTGCATCGGCAAGGATTTTGTTAAGGCGGAGCTTTGTCATGGAAGATCATTTCCCTATTTTTTCCCAATATGATACCATATGGCTTTATTTACAAAAAGCAAATTGCAGTATGGGAAAACTTATTTTAGTCAGACATGGTAACTCTATGTGGAATAAAAAAAATATTTTTACAGGTTGGGTGGATGTTTCGTTATCTAAGCAAGGTGTAAAGGAAGCTTTTGAGGCAGGTAAGGTACTTTCAAAATTAAAGTTTGATGATGTTTATACCTCAGCGCTTTTAAGAGCTCAAATGACATTGCAGCTTTTAATGCTTGAAAATGAGGATGAAAGAACTTTAGTAATGAGTCATTCTGGGGATGATCGTTATGAACGGGGAGTAAATAATGCTTCAATTTTAAAAGTTAATATTTCAGAAGCTTTAAATGAAAGATATTATGGAGATCTTCAGGGAAAAGAAAAAGAAGCTTTTAAAAAAGAAGTTGGGGAAAAATTGTTCAAAACTTATCGTAGAAGCTTTGATGTGCCGCCTCCAAATGGTGAAAGCTTAGAGATGACAATTAATAGAACCCTTCCTTATTTTGATACCGAGATTTTACCAAAGCTTAAAGATGGTAAGACTGTTTTGATTGTAGCTCATGGAAATTCGCTTCGGGGTATTGTAAAAGAAGTGATGACTATTTCAGATGAAGAGATTGTAAATTATGAAATTGCGACAGGCAACCCATTGATTTTTAACTATGAGAATCAAAAATTTAAGGAGGTAACACTATGAGCGATGTTTTAGAGAAAGAAGCCTTATACCTTTTACAAAGAAAAAAAGAAGCAAAAAAAATCAAACGAGCCAAAGAATATATTACCGATTTAATCGGCGCTAAAAAAGAGACACCTCTTGCTTTTATATCCTCTAAAGAAGAGGTACTCTTAAGATGTTTATATGAAATACTTGCCCCTAAAGCTATGCGTTCAGGAAAAAATGAAATTTTAATCGCCAAAGGAGAGAGTAAGATTTTTAAAACAATTCTAACTTCGGCAGGACGATTAGGTTTAAGCCTTAAGGAAGTAGAAGTTGATGAAACAGGAAGAGTGACAAAGAAGACTTTTGAAGAGGCCATTACAAAAAGAACATTGGGCTGTTTTATGTCTTGGACTGAAGAGTACTCAGGTTCGATACATGCAGTAGCAGAAATATCACAAGTGTGTCGTGAGCAAGATGTTTATTTACTAGTAGATGCTACAGATTGTATTGGAAAAGTTTTTTTTAGATGGCAAGATTTGAGTATAGATAGCTTAATATTTACAAAGAAAAAGTTAACAACAGTGGTTTTAAAAAAGCCTGATCAGATGCAAAAAGATAAGTGGGGAGAAAATTTTTTATTGGAAGATTTTTACAAACTTTCAGAGTATGCGCAAGAGGCTATAGAAAGAATGGATATGTCACTTATGGACTATTCATCGATGAAGAATGATGTGATGGAGCGATTAGAAAATAGTTTGCTTAGCTCAAGGTTTTTTAATAGAGGTGGAGAGTATTTACCGGATAGATGGTGTTTTGCATTCGATGGAGTACCAGCAGAAAATTTAGCTTACATGCTTTGTGCAAATGGAATCGAGGCTTCTTATTTAGGAGTAAAAGAGTCGCTGATGAATAGAAATATTCCAGAAGAGATAGCAAAGTTTGGTGTTTCATTTAAATTCACAACTGATATGAAGATATTTGATTTATGGGACAAAGTAGTTAAAGCTGTAAGAGGGATAAAAGAGTTTACATATGAATAGTTATCAGCATCATTTAATTTGGGATTTGTATAGTGATAAGATGCACAAGCTTATCAAAGAACATAAGAATGCTTCTTCTTGTAAAGGAAAAGAGTATAGAGATAAAAAGTTAGGCTTTGTTTTTACCATGATGTTTGATTATGATCGTGAGAATGAAACTTTTGTATCGATGAATTATCAAGTATCGGGACCTAGTTTTACAATAGCTCTTCTAGAGGGGTTAGCAGAACTTATTATAGGTAAAAAGGTGCAAAGCATAGCGCGTATTCGAGTTGATGATATTTTAGAACAAATTTCTGCTTATGAATTAGCTATGGATTATGAGGATCAAGATATTGCAGACTTTATCCGTTATTTATCTCGCTATGCAAATTTAATCATCGATGCCTACTATGAGCTTTTCGAAGAACTAGTTGGAGTCATGTACACAACACCAGAAGCACTCAGTAATTTTCAGGCTGAAGGATCAAATCTTATAAAAGATTTTTTTCAGCTAGAAAAGCAGGTACAGATTAATATTATAGATGAAGTGATGGAAAAAGATATTCGTCCTTATGTTGCCCTCGATGACGGAAATGTAAAGGTAAAGGATCTTACCAAAAGCGGAGTCATTCTTATTCAATATGAGGGAAATTGTACTTCTTGTCATGCAGCCGGCTCAACAACGCTATCTGCTATCACCTCCATCATTCAGTCCAAAATCCATCCTGAGCTTCAGGTCTTACCCTTCTTAGGATAGGCAGGAGTATGGCAAGAACTTCTTTTGCTACCTCTCTTTTGTAATTATGAGGTTATTATATTTCCGTAATATGAACAGAGGATCATGCCTGCAATTTAAGCAATTTGCATTGTGATTCTTTGGTTTTCCTATTTTTTGCATTGCAAAAAATCAAGCATAGGTTTGTTAAGGACGTAGTCCTTGACCAGAGTATGGGACAGCGTCCCATGGGATTTTAAAAAAAGATGTGGGTACTAAGATGGTCATAACCCTTTGCTGAGGTTTGGGGCAATGCCCAAAAAAAAGTGGTGGAGTAACAGGCGGAGGATTTTTTCGGAGGGGAGCCTTTTACCGGTTTCAATGAAGAGAGAGGTGGCAGGCTGATCGATAGCTTGGAGTTCTTCTTGTTCTTGATAGAGATTAAGACCGACACTTGTAATCATCATGCCTTCGCAAGTCTCAGAAATGATTCCGGAGAGCTTTTTGCCATTTATCATGAGATCATTTGGATATTTAAATGTTATGGGAAGATCTAAGGTAGAAAGTGCTTTTTTTAGAGCATTTGCGCAATATTTTGAGATGTGAGGCATAAGCTCTTTGTTTGCAAGAGGATAGACAAAAGACAAAAGGAGTGAGCTTTGTTCTGAAGAGATCCATCGATCAAGTCGTCTGCCAATGCCTCCAGTCTGAAAATCAGCTGTAATTACGGTTAGTGGGAAGCTTTTTAGTCGATTAATCGACCTTTTAGCATATAAATGAGTAGAATCTATCGTTTTGAAATGTAGCCTTTTCATGTAGTTAAGTGTATGAAAAGGAGGGGGTTTTGTAAAGAAAAAAATATCTTCTTAACTAAGGGTGTTATATATAGCTTGTAGTAAATTAAAATATTTAGTATAATATAACTGGTTAATTATAGGTTTATTATGCTTATTTCATCTTATTCAGATCCTGTGGACCAGCGCAATCTTGATGCCCTAAAGGATCAAAAACGGCAACTTAACAAAGAAATGCCTACTTGGAAAGTAGCTCTTCTATTTCTTTCAGTTATTGGAATAGTATTTTATGCGATAAACTTACATAGCAAAATTCAAATTGATAAAGAAATTCAAAAGTTTGAAAAACAAAAACCCGATAGTATAGAGTTAAAATCATATTCATATAGAAATACTCTAGGAACAAAAGAAGATTATTTAGAGAAGTTAGATCAAACAGATGATATATTAGAAGTTCCTATCCATCTTCAAACTTATGTTCCTCAAATAGAAATTCTTCTATCCTTGGTCAATTATGAAGGAACTCCTCATGAAGTTCTTCAATCTATAAATCAAGGAATCTTTGAATTGAAAAGACTGGATAGGGAGTTTCAAAGAAGTAAAGCTGATGCCCCTCAAAGTTTTCAAAAGCTTTATGAAGAAAAAAGCAGGCTTGCAAGTCAGCACTTACTCAACCAGGTTCTTATTTGGAATTTAAAAGGAATAGGCGCAATTTGATAATTGTATGCCTCGATAGAATCAATTTTGATATGATACGCGATTATTTTTTATAAAAAGCTTTGATGTGCTATATATAGCAATATGTGGGAGCCAAAATACCTAAAGCGGATCGATTTGCGACTATTGTTAGTTGTTTTTTTGCTGATGGGAGCATCTGTTGTTGTTATCTTGGCCACGACTCAGCCTGAAGGCGTGGAGAACTTTACCTTTACGCGCCTTGCAAAAAATCAGATCCGAGCTTTTGCTATTGGTCTATTTGTCTTTTTTTTCTTGGCTTGTTTTGACTACAGAAAGCTGCGCGAATACACATGGTTTTTTTATATAGGCACCATCATTCTACTATTGGGTCTATATTTTGTTGCTCCTATACATAATGTTCGTAGATGGTATCGCTTGCCATTCTTACCTTTTGATTTACAACCTTCTGAAATTGCAAAACTAGTAGTTGTAATTACCCTTAGCTGGTATCTTGAAAGAAATATGGAAAAAGTAAAAAATTTTTCTATTTTCTTGCGTGGTTCAATTATTGTGTTTATTCCTTTTGCTTTGATTTTAAAGCAACCTGATTTAGGCACGGCTTTAGTTTTGTGTCCTATTGCTCTTTCAATGTTTTATATCGGCGGTATTGATGGACGAATATTAAAAGTGTTATCGGGGTTAGGTGTTGTTATTTTAGGATTGGTTCTTTCTATCTTCTTGGGACTTGTTTCTCATGATGAGATGAGACCATATGCAACAAAATTTATTAAGGAATATCAATATGAGCGATTAAACCCTAATACATATCATCAAAAAGCAGGACAGACTGCAATTGGTGTAGGCCATTATATGGGCAGCGGGTTTTTAAAAAGTGAATATACAGGTAATAAATTTTTGCCATATGGATTTACAGATTCTGTTTTTCCCGCTTTTGCTGAAGAATTCGGCCTTGTAGGAGCACTTCTATTATTATCTCTATTTTTTAGTTTAATTTATTTTAGCTTTCAGGTAACAGGAGTAGCAAGGGACTATTTTGGTCGGCTTCTTGCTTCAGGCATTGCTATTTATATTGCAATGCATGTGATTGTCAATATTGGCATGATGTGTGGCTTTTTACCAATCACTGGAGTACCGTTAATTTTAGTAACATCTGGAGGTTCTTCTGTGATAGCAACATTTATCGCTTTAGGGCTTTTGCAAAGCATATATGCAAGAAGGTTTACATTTTGAAAGATTTAATTTTTTTCCGAAAAGATAGATGGATTGGTGAAGGAAGTATAGACATTGAAGAAGAGAGCGAATCTTTTCCAATGGTTATGAAAGTCACAATGAAAGATACGGAAGAAAAAAGTGATGTCATAGAATTTTCTGTGGCCATACAACTAGATCAAGCAGATGATGTCATCGAAAACTATTATACAATCACTCTTCATCGAGGCAAAAAGTTTCATGTGCTAATAGCAGGCGAAACTTGGGGGCATGTTGAAGGCTCTGGTTTTTATAAAGATGACTTTATAGGCTGGGATGTGACAAGTCCTGATGGATTATTTCATGGCTATGAGTCTATCGAAATGAAAAAAGGTGGGGAACTTGTTTTCTTTGGTGAATATGCTGCAAAAGATGAGATGAGATCTGTCATTAAAGGAAATCTTACCAGCTATGAAAACATTCCATCTTAATTTATTGTTTCTCTTTTGCCTTTGTTTTTCTTGTGCTACTAGTTCTGCAAAGACCGTTACAATGAATAGCTATCTTCAAGTTCAAGAAGGAAAAACTCGCCAAGATGTCTTAAAAGAATTTGGCGAACCAGTTTCTATTGAAGTTAATGATGAGGGGATGGAAACTTTTACTTATATTGAGTATTTCTCTTTAGATGAAAGAGTTGTACAAGCAAGGTACTATTATTTTTATTTCAAAAATGATAAATTGATTGGAAAAGCTGTCCAGATAAAGGATAGACCTCAATCAATAGATTCTGACCAATTATAATTGTTTCGTTAATTTCATGTTAATGATATGTTGCTCTCTTTAATAGGAGAGCCATATGATATTTTGCCTTATTTTTTGCTTAAGTGGACTTTTATTTTCTCATCAGCTTGATGTAGTCATTCCTGTTCATAAAAAAGATACAGAAAATCTAGATCTTTTAATTGACTATGTTCATAAAAATATTAAAGATGTAAGGAAGGTATATGTAGTTTCTAAGCATAAATTTACAGATAAAGCTATTTGGATTGATGAACAGGATTACCCTTTTTCTATTGAAGATGTTGCCAATGAATTAGGGGGAGTTGGTGTTGGTAAACATATTCGGAGAGGGTGGTACTATCAGCAGTTACTAAAATTCTATACTTATAAAGTTATCGATGACTTAACTGAAGACTTTTTAATCTTGGATGCAGATACGCGCCCAAATAAAGTTATGAAGTTTATCGAGGATGATGGACGGGTTTATTTAGATCATTTTGCTTGCCGGTGCCTTTGTAATGAATACTATAAATTTTTAAATCGCCTTGTTCCTGCTATTGAGGATGTTCATAAAGGATATAATCCAGTTGTGCATCATATGGTCTTTACTAAAAGTATTCTAGATTCACTATTTCAACAGGTTGAAGAGGTGCATGCAAAACCATTTTGGCTGGCTTTTTCTAATTGTGTTATCGGCGCAAGAACTCTTGATCCCCGTTATTTTTATGCCGGAGCATCAGAATATTTAATTTACTTTCATTTTTGCCGCAACTTCTTTCCTGAAAAAATATTATTAAGGCCAATTGCTGTTATGCCTCCTTGTGGCAGTATAACAGAAAGCTTTGGGCCACGATATGCATTTGTTACGCACCATAATTATGATAGGACTGAGTAGATTACTTTTTATGTTTAGCTTCTTATTGACATTTGCTTTTGAAATGGATGTTGTAATTCCTGTTCATAAAAAAGATGTTACAAATTTGGCGTATGTAATTGCCTCTTTGAGAAAAAATATCAAAGATATCAGAAATATCTATGTTGTTTCAAAAGAGAATTATTGTGATGCAGGAATTTGGGTAGCAGAAAGTGATTTTCCATTTAGTATTGAGGATGTATCTGAGCAAGTTGGAAATAAAGGCGGTATAGGGGGTCATCCGTACCGTGGTTGGTTTTATCAGCAGATTTTGAAGTTCTATGCCCCTTTTGTTATTGAAGGTATTTTAGATCATGTATTGATCTTTGATTCAGATACTTGTCCGAACCATGAAATGAGCTTTATTTCGGATGAAGGAAAAGTATTTTTAGATGTTGTGATGAGTGAGACAAATTTTCAAACTTACAATGATCATATGATTGCCATTTTCCCTGAGCTAAAAGATTTTGAAACAGGTTTTAATCCTGTGAATCATCACATTGTTTTTTCAAAAGACATTTTGGAGGATTTATTTAGTCGGGCAGAAGATAGATTTCAAAAACCCTTCTGGAAAATTTTTCTTAACCAAGTTACTATGAAGTATGGGTTATGGAAGAGGGGGTTTCAATTAAGCGCTTCTGAATATACTATCTATACACACTACTGCCTTCATTATCATAGAAAAAAAGTAGAGCTAAGAGATATTAAAGTTCATAATTTTGTAAGAAATCTTTCTAAAAAATATCCTCAGCATATCGATTTTATCAGCAAACATAATCAGAACCGTTAAAGAAGCCTTTTAAATACTTCGTCCCATTTTGAAAGACAATAATCAACGTGCCTCTTATGAAATGCTTTAATATCTTTTCTTTTTGCTTCAAAATCAATTTCTTCAGTAAGTTGCTTTAAATGTTCCATAGAATCAAAATAGACAATGTAAGGGGCTAGCTTGTCATTATACCAATCACTGTTTTCAAATATCTCATCAGTAGGGATGAATGACCACCAACTTCCAGCTTTTGTCCAATCCCAAAACTGAATAGCTTTGGTTTCGTAAAGCTCTTTATAAAATTTTTTAGAAGGGATGAAATGGATGATCCCTTGCTTTAAATTCTCCCAGAGAAAGAAATTTGACATGACTATTGGAATATGTATCATCCCTTTAAAATCTTTTAAATCCTGACTACCAGCATAAGGACCACAATAATACTGAATATTTATTTTCTCAAGCTTTTGAAGTATCCCATAGTTTTTTTCGTTGATATATCTTCTTACAAAAAATCTATTTTCTTTATCTAAACGCTTCTTAATAGCTTTTTTCGATGAAAAATCCTCATTTAATCCTGTGGGAGGAATAGTTTCTTTGATGGACGTGATATTCTTATTCTTAAAGGCATGAACTCTTTCATAATTTGTATAGCCAATGATGGCAATATTATCAAAATTTTTAGCGTTTTCGAATAGCTCATAATACTCTGGGTCTGGAAAAATCTTGTGCTTTCTTTTTATAACACAAAGATCGAAACGATTACAAACCCAGACAATCAAAGGCTTTTGCCAATTGTTTTGTAAAAATATACGAGAAAGGGGAGCTACATCTGAAGTAATAATGAGATCAAAAGATTCAAATGTCTCTTTATGCTTTTTAAATATACGGTCTGCCTTTTCATGCGTCATCATATAATTATCCATTGGATAACTAGAAGGGTCTAGATCACCATACTTTTGATTGGGAATAATCCATGTTGTTAAATCAAAATCGAAATGCTTTGATAAAGCTTTTATTTCTCCAGGACACCCACTTGGATGAAATGTAATATGTAAAACCTTTGGCTTAGAAAAAGCAAATACAAAGCAAAGAATACACAGGTTAAAATATTTCATAGATGTATGATATTCAATGAATTGTTATAGAGCAATAAAAAACCCTGCAGAAACTTCTTTTCAGCGAGATCTGATTAATTAGAGATTTTGAGTTTTTGAATTTTTTTTCTTTTTTTGATAAAAAAAAGCAAGAAAGGGTTTGGAAAGGGTCTTTGACCCTTCCCAGGGTATGGGACGGAGTCCCATAATTTTAACGACGCTCAAACTAAGCGTGCTATGCAATGATCGCAATGTCAACGCCACTACCGAGAGACAACTTACGAAGTCTTTCTACAGTGTCAGCCGTTGGCTTTTCAATATCGATGATACGCTTGTGTGTACGCATTTCGAACTGATCACGAGATTTTTTGTCTACGTGAGGAGATCTAAGAACCGTCTGCTTTTCAATTTTTGTAGGCAGAGGAATTGGTCCGATGACCACAGCTCCAGATCTTCTAGCGATTTCTGCAATCTCAGAGGCTGCGTTATCAACAATCTTATGATCATAACCTTTGAGACGTATGCGTATTCTTTGTTTTTTAGCTTGTGCCATAATTTGGTCACTCCTTCCTTCAAGTCGTTGTTTTAACTATTTTTTCTTGTACAGTCTTTGGTACTTTCTCAAAATGACTAGGTTCCATAACAAACTCTCCTCTACCTGAAGTGATAGAGCGAAGATCTGTTGAGAATCCAAACATCTGAGCAAGCGGCGTCTCAAATTCAACTTCTACTGAATTTCCTGTTTGATTTTGATTCAATACCTTTCCGCGGCGTCTGTTTTGGTCACCAATTACATCACCAACATGAGAGTCAGGAGTTCTGACATTTACCTTCATGATAGGTTCTAAGATAATTGGAGCACATTTTTTACATGCCTCACGAATAGCCATAGAAGAACAAATCTTAAAAGCCATCTCTGATGAGTCAACCTCGTGATATGATCCAAATACGATTTGCACCTTCACATCAACCATAGGGTATCCTGCGATGATACCAGAGTCTAGTCCTTCAGTAATCCCTTTGATACATGATGGGACATATTCTTTCGGTATAACCCCTCCCACAATCTTAGAAACAACTTCATTACCTTTACCTGGCTCATTTGGTTCAATCTCAATGACAACGTGCGCATACTGACCACGCCCACCTGATTGCTTCACATACTTTTGCTCATGCTTGATTCCTTTTGTGATAGCTTCTCTATAAGAAACCTCAGGAGCACCAACATTTGCTTCTACTTTAAATTCACGCATCATACGATCTCTTAACACGTCTAAGTGAAGCTCACCCATACCTGCAATGATTGTTTGTCCTGTTTCTTCATTTGTAGAAATGCGGAAAGTTGGATCTTCTTCTGAAAGCGCAGATAAAGCAGTCGATAGTTTCTCACGGTCTGGTTTTGATTTTGGTTCAATCGCCATTGAAATAACAGGTTCTGGAAATTCCATTTTCTCAAGAATTAACGGAGCATCTTCTGTACAAAGCGTATCACCTGTTGTTGATTGTTTAAGGCCAATCACAGCAAAAATATCACCTGTATAGAACTCGTCTTTGTCTTTTCTATCATTTGAGTGCATCTCCAAAAGCCTTGAGATACGTTCTTTTTTACCTTTAGTTGAGTTAAATAAAGTCATACCTTTTTTAACTGTTCCTGAGTAAACTCTTACAAAAGTTAAACGTCCCACATACGGATCAGTCATAACTTTAAAAGCAAGCATAGCAAGCTTTTCGTCATCTTTAGGCTGAAGCTCAAATTCATTCTCACCACTTTCATCAAATCCTTTAACAATTCCTCTATCAAGTGGAGATGGCATCCATGCAATAATGTTGTCAAGAAGCGGCTGCACACCTTTGTTTTTAAAGGCAGTACCACACATAACAGGGAAGATCTTGTTTCCGCAAACACCTTTTCTGATGACTTGGTTGATCTCATCAATTGAAAGACTATCTGGATCTTCCAAGACTTTCATCATGAATTCTTCATCATCTTCATCAATCGTTGCAAGCTCATCTAATAAAGCTGCTCTTACTTCTTTTGCTTTGTCTAAAAGGTCAGCTGGAATCTCTGTAGTTTCATAATCTGCACCCATTTTTTCTGACTTAAAGACATAGGCTTTCATGGCAACAACATCGACCATTCCCATGAATTCGCCTTCAGAGCCAATTGGAACTTGCGTTGCGATTGCATTTGCGCCGAGTTTGTCTTTCATGCTTTCAATACACATTTCGTAATCAGCACCTACGCGGTCCATTTTGTTTATGAAAGCAATTCTTGGTACATTATAACGAGTTGCTTGTCTCCAAACAGTCTCTGATTGAGGTTGAACACCATCTACTGCAGAAAAAACTGCAACGGCACCATCTAATACACGAAGAGATCTCTCAACTTCTACTGTAAAGTCAACGTGTCCGGGAGTGTCAATAATGTTGATCTTGCTATCACCCCAGAAAACTGTGGTACAAGCAGACGTGATAGTAATGCCACGTTCTTTTTCTTGCTCCATCCAGTCCATTGTTGCGCCACCATCGTGAACTTCACCAATTTTGTGACTTTTTCCTGAATAGAATAAAATACGTTCTGTAACTGTTGTCTTACCAGCATCAATGTGAGCCATAATCCCAATGTTTCTCACATTCTTTAACTGGTCTTTTTCGCCTCTTGCCATTTATCTTGTTCCTTTCTTTATTCTATTCTGTCCTATTTATCATTAGACAAGAGAATAGACTTTGTTAAAATTTTAAAGTCTTGCGACTTTTAATACCTGTTCTAATGAAAATCTTAAGATTTTCACGATCTGCATAAATGCAGCAATAAAAAAACAGCGGCTTATTTAAGCTGCTGTCTGAATTTTTACCATTTGTAATGAGCAAATGCTTTGTTAGCTTCTGCCATTCTGTGGACTTCATCACGCTTTTTAATACTTGCGCCTTGAAGGTTGTAGCAATCTTGAAGCTCTTGAGCGAGCCCATCAATCATGCTTCTACCGGATTTTTTCTTGGCAAATCCAATAACCCATTTCATTGCTAAAGAAAGCTTTCTTTTAGGGTTGATCTCAATTGGTACTTGGTAAGTTGCGCCACCAATTCTTCTTGATTTAACTTCTACATGAGGAGTTGCATTTTCAATAGCCTTTAAAAATGCCTCTAGTTCATTACCAGTTGCATTCACTCGTTCACTGAATTTTTCAATGGCTTCGTAGACGATTTTTGCCGCAAGAGATTTTTTCCCATCGAGCATTACCTTACGAATGAATTTTGTGACTTCTACATTACCATACTTATGGTCAGGTTCTACAGGTCGTTTTTCTGCTTTTCTTCTTCTTGACATATTTTTTCCTTGTAATCTTCAAAGATATTTAAAATTTATTTAGCTCTTTTTGCTCCATACTTAGAACGAGCTTGTTTTCTATCTTTTACTGCAGCACAATCTAATGCACCGCGAACAACGTGATATCTAACCCCTGGAAGGTCAGCTACTCTGCCTCCACGTACAAGAACCATTGAGTGTTCTTGAAGGTTATGTCCTTCTCCGCCAATGTAAGCAGAGATTTCAATACCGTTAGATAATTTTACCCTAGCAACTTTTCTTAAAGCTGAGTTAGGCTTTTTAGGTGTTTGAGTTTTTACTTGTACGCAAACGCCTCTTCTTTGAGGGCATTTCTTCAGCGCCTGAGACTTCGATTTAGATTTTGACTTTCTTCGAGGCTTTCTAATTAACTGATTTAGTGTAGGCATAAGGGCCTATCTCCTTTATTTACTTTGAAAAATTACTAAACACTATACCAACAAGGCCCTATTAATGCAAATCAAATAGTAAAAAAGTCCAAATTTTTGAGTAAAAATTAATATTTTCTAAATAACGGTATCGAATAAAAAAATAATTTGATAGTGTCCGAATTTTAGGGAGGAATAGAATGCGGAAGTGTATTTGTTTTTTAACGTTAGCTACGGTTGCTTTTGCAAAGCCTCTTAACTTTACAGATATGAAAACTATTAATGAAAAAATATTTGCCTATCATATCTTGTTTGAATCATACGATGAAACTGTCGCAAAACGATCAGTCAGTAAAATCTTTTCTTCATTTGACCCTCTTTATTTTTATTTCTTGAAATCAGAAAGGGACAAATATAGCAAAGTTTCAGAAAAAATGGTTGTTGAATATAAAAATGGCTCTTTTACGACATATTTATCAATTAAAGAGACATTTGAAACTGCAGTAAAAAGATGTAGAAACAACAGAGCGCAAATTCGTCAAGAAATTTTGACTGGTAAAATTGATGTTAATAGTGAATATATTAAACGACCTCAAATGGCCCCTTCATCAAAAAAAGAGTTAAAGAAGCATATGACTGCTTTTATGGTAAGTCATTTAAGGGCTTATTCTGCTAGTAAAGGTGTTTATCGTTTAGATAAAAATGATACTACAAGAGTCTTAGATTACTACGAACGAAAAATGCAAGCTCATGAAGATCGATTACTTCAAAAAGATGGTTATCCATTAGTTGTTTCTAAAATGATTGCTTCAAGCTTGGATGCTCATTCAATGATTTATGATCAAAATGAGATTTCAAATATTAATTCGCATCTTAAAAGTCGCTTCGAAGGAATAGGAATTTATTTAGCCGATGGCATCGATGGCCCTGAAATTACTGGATGCGTAAAAGGTGGACCCGCTGCAAGAAGTGGGCAAATTGAAAAAGGCGATGTCATCGAATACATTAATGGCGTAAAAGTCTCTGATATGTCTTTTGGACAAGTGATGGAACTTTTATCGGCAAAAGAAGGTAACAAAATCACGCTTCAAGTGAATTCAAAAGCAGGTGAGAAGAAAGTAGTCAAAATGACAGCAGAAAGAATTGCCATGCAAAAAGATAAAATTGCTATTGAAACAGAGAGTTTCATGGATGGGCAAATTGCAACACTTAGAATTGATACTTTTTATAATGACTTTGAAGGCAGCGCAATGGGAAGCGATTTGAAGAAAACTATTTTAGAGCTTCGCAGAGAAAAGCCTTTGTACGGTATTGTGATCGATATGAGAAAGAATCTTGGTGGTTTTTTCAAGGAAGCTGTGAAAGCAACGTCTCTGTTTTGTAAAAAACAAACTGTCGTAGTTGCAAAATTCCGAGATGATCAAGTAAGATACTCAAAAGAATACGACCCACACATTACTTATGTGGGTCCAATTGTGATCTTAACTTCTAAATATTCAGCATCTGCTGCAGAGATATTAGCTCAGTCATTACAAGATGTGGGTGTAGCAGTAATTGCAGGGGATCATAGAACTTATGGAAAAGGCTCAATCCAATTTCAAACACTTACCGATCCACAAAGTTACTACAAATATAAAGTGACAGTTGGAAAATACTACACAATCTCAGGAACATCTACTCAACTAAAAGGTGTAAAAGCAGATGTGATCGTTCCTTCTCAATACGCTCATCAAAAAATTGGCGAAAAACATTTAACTTTTGCTCTTCCATCAGGAGACCTAAATCGCGTCCACTCAATGCACCCTGAAGTTCGTGAGGTGTTTGAGTTTCATAGTAAACGTCAAAAGACGGTTTATGAAGTAATGAAACCTCAGCTTAAGAAAAATAGTGAAGCAAGAATATCAAATAACAAGAATTACCAAGCATTTTTAAAGGCGCTTAGTAATCCAAATGCTTTGCGCGGTAAAAGTTTAGAGGATAGAAAAAAATCCCAGTTTGGGAAAAATGATCTTCAGATGGCCGAGGCTGTCAATATCATTAAAGATATGCACTATATGATGAAGTCTTATTAATTAGGATAAAGATTTCATAGAATTTACTGAAATTTCTTGTAAATAATTTTGTCTAGATATAAAGTTTAACTTTCTCAAACTCAAAACAAAGGGCATTTTATGAGCGATATGACAGTTAAACCACCATGTGGATTTTTTGAAACAACAGGGCTTTCTCCTGAGATAATGAAATGTGGTATGGTTCATAGTAATGACATAGGTTTTGATCCAGATGATTTTTGGGCGTTTGCTGCACTTGCGTGTGGTGAAAGATTGGATGCAGCGATTACAACTTTATATAAACCAGGTGAAAAAGCAGCTATATTAACACGCTTTATTGATATGTTAGTTGCAAACGAATTGATTCCTGAAAGTTCTGCAGATAAGACTTGTAAAATTAGAAAAAGAGTATTTGCAGGAGTTGGTTATTATGAAACTCCAGAGATGGGTCCAGAAGATAGACGCATTAGATTTAATGCAATGTATCCTAGTTGGCCTACAGAAAGATTTGGAGACGTTGGAAGAGAAGTAGATGAAGATTATAAATGCGTATATCCATTTCAACTATCGAATATAAAAGGTGCGGATATCAGTACTGTTCCACAAGATGCCAAACTGGAAGAGTTTATTGAGTATTTAAAAGGTGTTCAAGGACAAATTGTGATGGTTGCAACAGGTCCGCTATCAAATGAGGCTGAACTTTTAAGAAGAGTGCCAGCACTTTTTAAAGAAAAGGTGAGTGCAATTTTTATGATGAATGGCACATTTATGAATCCCCCGCGAATGGGATATAATGGAGTGTTAAATGTTCGTGATACAGATTTGGTTTTTAAATCTGGAGTACCATGTATTATTGCAAGTTCTCAGCTTTGTAAGGGCTATAATCTATCTCCAGAAATTTTTGCAAAGATTCAAGCAAATAAAGATTCATTGGATGAGTTGGGGCAAACAATGCATGAAATGATGATGAATTGGCAAATTCATGTTGCTCGTAAAAAGGATCCTAATGTTGATGTAGCAAAGCTTAACTTAACATCTCCAATCTTTGCTGATCCACTAGCTGCTCTCATTGCGCTTGATCCTGATTGTGTGAAATCTCTTCGTCCCGTTAGCTATGAATTTAATATGGATGTTGCTGATGATCCTGAATTTGATATGCTTAATTTTAAGCTGAATGGAAAGTTAGTAAAAGTTGTTGAGGATCCTGCTAGTAATGTTTTTGAAGTGATGTCATTAAAAGATCCAGAAGGAATACAAGCAAAGCTTGATGAGCTTGCTCAAATGGTTTTTATTTTCAAGGAGGAAGAAGGCGGAGGGATCAAAGAGGGAAAAGAAGAACAAATGGCTGCAGCTGTCTCTGAACCAACTGAAACATAACCTTTAAGAGAATATTACTATATGAGGTTTATATGGCTGTTAAGACGGCGTTGATTACAGATTTAAAAGATGCAATAGAGAGGTTAAATCAATTTAACCAAGAAAATTTAGTAGGTCCGCTTAATCAGAATGTTCTAAACCTAGAAGCCGATAAGAAGCTGAAGCAGATTGTTTCAACTCACTCCTTGCCGCAACCTCTTTTAGAAAAATTAATCGGTGTATTTCAGAGTTATACAAGTTTATTAAATGAGGTATTTGGACGTAGCTTTGTTCATCATCTTTCGTTAAATTTGTCGGTTGATCCGATAGCAAGTAAAGATAAAGACGGAGTCCTTACTCATCTCCGAATGCTAAGAGGAGAGGCTAAGGTAGCAATTACGGGAGGGGGACTTGTTGATGGAAACGAAACAATGGAAGAAGCTGCAAGAAGGGAATTTTCTGAAGAGACGGGTTTTGGATGCCAATTAAAATCTGAGACACTGTGCTTTGTTATTGATAGAGTAAGGTCGCCCAATCCATACTTTTTTACTGTAGCTTATAGAGGTGAATATACAGGTTGTCCAAACGACAATCATGAAGGAAGAGATTTTAAAGAGATAGCGTTTGATGAAATACCGGATCATGAAAATTGGTTTTCAGATCATCAGTTTCTGGTGCGTGAAGCTTTAGATCCGGAAATATTTTGTGATTACTTAAAGCAGGGAATCCGTTATACCAGTGGTTTTCCGATAGAGAAAGCTCCCTATTTGGACTCAAAGCCATTTTTACCACCTCTTGTTGATAAAGCAGATCTTTTATATGTAAACGATTTAATAGATCGTGTAACAGAGTTTTATACAAAGCTAATTGAAAAATTCAGAACTGATGTTTTAGCTGCAATAGATGTTAAAAAGTTGGCAGGATCAAGAGATGTTATTGGCCATGGTTGGGAAGATCTAGGTATCTCGGCTCCGCAATTAACCCCTGACCAAAAAAAGCTTCGAGATGCCTGGAATGATAATGCTCAGTTGTGGAATTTTTTAGGACCTTTAAAACTTTCTGCGATCAAAATTAGTAATTTTTTTGGGACATTTATAAATACAGGTGAAGGCGGTGTTATAACGATAGCTTGTTTAATGATGAATGAGGATGATGTGTTCATGGTAAAAGGGGATGATGATAAGTATACTTTGGATCATGCTTTATTAACCCAATACCGTGATTTTTTAGGAACCATAGGTCATCATGTAAACCAAAGAGGTGGCAAGCTAGATGGTAATCCAATTCTTGTTGGTAAATATGAGCCGCCTACTCATGTGAGAAAGGATGGATTCCGAAAAAGAACATTTGAATTTATCGTAAACTTAGCAGATAAGCAAGTTCCTGACGGCATGGAAAAATTAAGCTTTAGAGATGCAAGAGCTACCCCAAAAGAAGCCTGGGCAAGTAGTCATGATTTTGGTATGTTTCAACATCTCATGGAATTTAAGATATGGCAGTTAGCTAATTTATAAAATTCTAAATTTTTTTTCAAAAAGCTTTTTCGGAACAATATAAATGTCATCTGAATTTAAATAGATGATCATGTCACCTTTTTTTCCGTATTCTAGTCCACCGTAATTTGCATAAAAGCGAACATCTTGATTTAGCTCTATGGCGCGACGTATTTCACATTTTGGAATAAAAAAACCTTCTCTTATAGGGTCTGGCTTATAAATGGTTTTAAAAATATGATCATCAGTGAATACTTCATAGCCACCACTATAAGAGACTTTCCATTGATTTTCTTTTGCTACCCAGATAGTAATTAGAAAATCATCTAATTTGGTTTCAAGCATATCACCAACACGTGCTTTTTCTGCTTGGACTTCTCCTTTTCGTACGATATTGTAGATAGTGGGTTTTACCCATGGTAAAAAACATGAGTCATTTAAAAAATCAATTTGCTCTACATTAACTTCTTGATACAAATCACGGTCCTTTCGATGAGAAGATTGCTTTATGGCTTCTGGGCTGTATGGCACTTTATGGCGAGGGACCATAGGCCAATCATAAACAAATAGTTGATTATGAGCATTTCCGAGTTTGCAGTATTTTGATTGACTGATTGATATTTTTACAAATGTCCTGTGAAGAGCATGATCTGTTTTATTAATTCCTGCATCATGCACACAATATGGATCCATCTTTAAGAGTGTGTAGTTTGGATACGTAATAGCTTCTTGAGTATTTGCAATGGAAGAAAAAGTTGTTAAAACTTCATCTATGTTTTCGGGGTCGATAGAGTTTAAAGAAAAAGGTCCTGGCACAAAAAGAGTTGGGCAACAATCTGCTACAACATAAACATGATCAACAGGGATCTTTAAAGAGGTTTTTCGTGTATCGATCTTACGATACGAATCACCATGCCACCCTGACCTTCTTTGTGATACATGAGGCTCTACAATACCCTGATCGACTGTTATGTACACATAACACGTTTTTTCAAAAGTCGGATTTATGAGCTTTTCACATAAAACAGCTTTTGCAATGACTTCTTTGAATTGCTCAAGCTGAGGAGGAATGCGCCACCCTTGCTTTGGCATATGGATCGGCAAATCTAAAAAACGAAGCCCATGCCCTTTTAATTGTGATGAAAAAGCTCTCTTATCTTCAAGTTCTCCGACAATCACTGGAAAATTTACCTTGTTATAGTAATCTATGTCCCAAATCTTTTGAGAAAATAGTTCTTGAGGGGAATAATTTGGATTTAATTCTTTTAGTTCTTGCTTAAGCTTTGCTTTATCAAAATTTTTATATATAAAGCCTGTGTTTAGTCCATTAAATTGCGGCAGGCGTGGATTTTCTTGAGAATTAGCGCCAACAATGACGCGCTCCTCTTTAGTCATTGAAGATTCAGATGCAAAAATAGATCCTAGGCTCAATAAGATAAATAAACAAATCATAATAAGGTCTTCCTCTAAATATTAGTGACTTAAAGTATCATAAATAAACTTGCGCTGTCAATTTTTTTAAATTTGAGTGAAAATGCTTCTTGTCAGAAATTAAGGCGATAGAGTATACTTTTTTCAATTCCATCTGTTTTTTCAGGTGAAAGGGTTCGTAGCAGACCCTTTTTGAAGAGGCCAGATAGCTCAGTTGGTAGAGCAGAGGACTGAAAATCCTTGTGTCGCGGGTTCAATTCCCGCTCTGGCCAAATTTTGATTTATAACTTCGTATTTTAAAACTTCATTCCTCGGCGATACCATCGTATACGCCTTTGTCAAGAAGTGTTAAACTACTCGTTCTAAATCTAAAATTGCTAGATTGTGTGCCAAAGCTTCGTATTTTAAAACTTCATTCCTCGGGCGTCAATCGCAAAAAGTAAGGAGATTATGACTAAAAAAAGTTTGAATCCAGATTCATTATTTGCAAGTCAGCAATATGGGTTTTCACAGATTGTAGTCGCGCAAGGAAATCGTGCAGCGTACTTTTCTGGGCAGGTTGCATGGGATGAAAAGCAAAATATTGTTGGTGAAAATGACTTGCGTGCACAAGTGTGGCAAAGTTTAGAGAATTTAAAACGGGCTGTAATTGAAGCCGGGGGTACACTAAAAAACATTGTAGCCATGCGGATTTATATTGTAGATAAGTGGATGGAAGAATCAGAATTTGTAAGTGACGGACTAAAGTGCTTTTTTCCAAATGAGCCGCCAACAGCGACTTGGATTGGAGTCTCATCTTTAGCACGCCCAGAGTTTTTAATCGAAATTGAAGCAACGGCCATATTAGATTAAGCAAAATTTGGAGAATTTTAACGGTTCACATGTTATTTATTAGAAAAAACTTTAGATTATTTTTGTCTTTACTTTTTTTGTTGTCGTTTCAATCTCTTCATGCAGAAAAAGTTAAAACTTCTCCCCAAAGAATATACTTGGCTACATACCCTCGCTCAGGAAATCATTGGGTTCGATGGTTAATTGAAGAAGCAACTTTGATAGCGACAGGGAGCGTGTATACTATTTCAGAGCCAATTGGAAAGAGATATACAAAAGATAAAACCTTATTGAAAGGCAATCCGTGGGTTGATTGGCAAAATCCCTCCTTTAACAATCATTTTTCGCTATTAAAAACACACTATCCATTTTTAAAATACCCGATGCCTAGAAACTTTGCTCATTGTGATTTGGTTATACGGTTAATACGGAATCCAATAGACTCATTATCTTCACATGCTAAAAGAGAAAAGATACCTAAAAAGAAACTATCAAATGGTTATATAAAAGATCACTTAAGAGCTTGGAGCGATTTTCATACATATTGGGATAAACAACCTAATGTACTAACTATTCGTTATGAAGATTTATTAATAGAACCAGAAAAGAATTTGGAGCTTATATTAAACGCTTTGGAGTTTAAGTACTCACAAAGCGATATAAAGCGGGCTGTAGCAGCTTTTCCCCCAAGAGGAAAACATCTTAAACATTTAGATAATTATACAATGAGAAATTTAGCTTTTATTCAAGAGCGTCTAATTCATCGATTAGAGAAATATAACTATTCATTTTAAATAATTTTCCAAAAAACTGCTTGTTACTATAAGTCTTCATTAATTACGCTATTAAATAATTTAAGTCGTGCTCTAAACTTTTTAATTTGAAATAGAAGTCAAGTCACGAAATTAATAATTTTAAATATTATGCTGCTTTATTATAAAATCTTAAGTTTTTGCTTTTTCTATTAGGGTATTTTATGTATACTTGTTAATAATTTATAATGGAGATATAAAGATATGTCATGGTTGTCGGATGAATTAGTTTTTGAACATAGTTGGTATTCTAATTTATTAGAGAGTGGTAATGAAAAATTATTAATTTCTCAATTTATTAAAGAAAAATTTTTGAAGACAAATATAAAATCTTTTCTAGAAGTGGGGATGGGTACAAAACCAATTTTTGCATCGATTTTATCCTCTAGTGTTTCTGAGTATGTAATTGTTGAGAAAGAAGATAGAGATAATATTCAACTTCCCGTAAATACTCAATTAATTACTTCAGACTTTGAAGAGGTTAAGTTAAATACGAAATTTGATTTAGTGCTTTTATCTCATGTAGTCTATTATTTTGAGGATCTAGAAAAATCATTGCAAAAGGCTATTGGTCTATTGAATGAAAATGGAAAAGCGATTTTCGTTGTAAATGGTGATCAAAATGATTATGGACCTTTAAAACAGGCGTTTGCGGAAATTACAAATACAAGTTGTAGTTTTACATACTTAAAATTAAAAGAGTGTCTTGAAGATTATAATTTTGAAGAGTATACTTTAGCTTCAAGTGTGAAGTTTGAGAGTTTTGAAGAACTTTACGAAAATTTAAGATTGTTTTTTGATCTATATCCAAATGAGTTCAATAGGCATAAAAGAGAAATTATTGATTGGCTTAAGAAGAATATAAAAGATAATTCTTTAGATATGGATCAAAAATTCATTGTGGTACAAAAATGACTTCAAAAAAAAGATGGAACACTCTTTCTAAAAAATTTTTAGCAGAACATAAGAAGTATACTGATATACAAGAGTTTAAAATTAATGAATTTACATTTAAATCATTACCAGGTGTATTTTCTCCTGTAATTTCATCTGATACTCGTTGGTATATTGATAGATTGCTACCGATTCTAAAAGGTAAAGAGTTTTTAGAGATAGGAGCAGGAACTGGTAGTTTAGCATGTATGGCAAAGTTATGTGGAGCAACTAAAGTAGCTGCAACTGATATCAATAAAACGGCCATTGACAATATTAATCAAAATATTGAGTTGCACTCTCTTGATATCGAAGTTTTTGAGGGAGATATTTTCGATCCCATTCCTAAAGAACGAAAGTTTGATATAATCTTTTGGAATCATCCTTTTAATTATACTGCTGATAAAGAAGATATATCTGATGAACTATCTTTATCAGTATTTGATTTTGAGTACAAGGCTCTCAAAAAGTATATATCAGGAGCTAAGAAATGGTTAAGAGAAGGTGGTTTACTGCTCTTGGGAACAGGTAACATAGCAAAAATAAATAATATTAAGAGTATCGCACAAGCTTGTGGATATACTCTGAACTTAATGAATAAGACTGAAGTTGATATATCCTCATGTGATTCAAATAAAATGGATTTAAGAATATATAGCTTCGAAGATATATAAATTCATTGCTTTTCTTTTTCTAGCTCTTCGATAACTTCTGGAAGTTTAATTTGCTTTATTTTCTTTGTATGATGATGTTTTTTATCATGGAAATAAGTGGCAATGATAACGATAAGTCCTCCAATACTCATTATGGTTGACCCTACAATATTACTCCATGAATCTATTTGTTTATTGATCGTATAGTTAAATGTTTCCATAAAGAGCGGTAGAAATAAAGTCACAGCGGCAAGAATATGATTTTCTGTATAGTAAAATGCTTCAAGTAAAACAAATAAAGCTAATCCCCATATAAAACCAGATATGACCATCAATATTATTGAACTTGAATCAAAATTATTCCAGTTATTTAGACTGCCAGCAATTAGTGTAGCGGGAATAAAAAATATGATTCCAAATAAGCTATTATAGAAACCTATTCTTAAAGGTGGATCACGTCTTACCATATATCTTGTTAGAAAAATTATTAAGCACAAGCATATCCCGGCTAATATCCCAAATAGACCTCCAATAAAATCATAGAGAGATTGATAATCGAAATATAGTACAAAGCCGATACCCAAAGTCCCTATAACGGTTCCTAGCCATACTCCTTTAGGTAGCTTAATTTTTAGAAAATAGAGTAATATAACAAGCCAGAAAGCATCAGTACTATATAATATAGAGTTGTCTACACTTGGGGTCCATACCCTTGCAAGAGAATTAAGAACAAGAGCAGCGACTCCCAGAATACTTCGAATAATGATGAATTTAGGGCGATTACATTTTAAATAAGAACGACCTTGGCTTAAGCAAAAAACAAGGTAGGTAATGAACATCACTGTATGAAGAACAGCAAATTCAAAAAAAATCATGTAAGATGAGTTTAGACCATGATTATTATTGGTTTCAATTTGAAAAAACACAGTATACATTGAAAAGAATAGGTATCCAACAATAGTAAGGATAATTCCCAGATGTCTCTTACTAGCATGAACAATAGGTGATTCATTGTGAGATTCGATAACAATTTTAAGTTCATTAAAAAAATTCATAGTTAAATCTATTAACAAAGCCCCTATAGTCTCTTTTCGCACCGTATTTGTTTTGGTTTATTTTCTCAATATCTTTTTTGTTGATTCTCTCTATTCAATAAATCAGTGTTTAAGTTATAAACTGTTTATATGAAAAAGTATTTGTTTTTGTTTTTAAGTTTGCCGGCTTTAGTTTTTTCGGGGCTTTTTTATGCAAGCGGTTATGAGGACGGGTATTTACCGAAAAATATTGCTAGGCCGCCGCCGCCGTTTATGTGGAAAGCGAGGCTCAAGGTCGATCGGGCTGTTATTTTGGGGTATGAGCACAAGGTTTATGAGGCAAGTTATGTCACGGTTTATGCAGGAGTCAGTGGTGGGAATCTGCAGACGTTTCGCGCTCTTCAGGACAGTCTTTGGGTCGGAAGTCTTTATTTGATGGCAAGGGTTTATCTTTTGAAAAAACCTTCTTTTCAGGCTTTCATTTTGTATTCACCTGCTGGTCCTTCGCTTTTGTCTAAGAATACTTTTGCCACGACTGGCTATACGAATAGGTTCGTTTTTCAAGATCAATTCGGCCTCGGCCTTTCATTCTCCAAAAATGCAAGCATCGAATTCTATATTAAGCAGTATCATTTCTCCAATGGCGAGCTCTTTCCTGTAAATGGTGGGATCGACATACCTGTACAATTAGGTTTTGCTCTAAAAGTCTAGCTATAACTCGTTATGAAAAATCATAATAACCTCATAATTAGCGAAGGGGGGCGAGTGGTGTGGCTATTTTTATTTTGTTATTTTTTTGTAAAAAAAATCAAGTATAGGTTTGTTAAGGACGTAGTCCTTGACCAGGGTATGGGACAGAGTCCCATGGGATTTTAAAAAAAGATGTGGGTACTAAGATGGACGTAGTCCTTTGGCGGGGTGCAGGGGCAGAGCCCTTGCAACACCAGAGGTGCTTTTAGTTGTAGCGTTTGCCGTCTAGTTGTGCGATGTGTTTGATTTGCGTGCTGAGGGCTTCGATGTTGAGACTTTCTTTTGCAGAGATTGAGATCATTTTATCTTTATCTTCGGGGAAGGCTTCTTTGAATGCTTGGATATATTTATCTGCGCCGTCTAGTTCGCATTTGTTTAGCACGATGATGGAAGGGCGATCAAGTAGGGCTTTGTCGTGGCAGAGAAGTTCGTTTTTAAGAATTTTGTAGTCTTCGATGGGATCGGAGATTTCTCCGAGGGGAGCGATGTCAACTATGAATACGAGTGCTTTACTTCTTTCGATATGTTTTAAGAAGGCAAGGCCTAGGCCGCGATCTTTATGGGCATCTTTGATTATTCCTGGGATGTCGGCGATATAGACTCGTGAGTAGTCGTCGTATTCCAGGTAGCTTAAGTTTGGCTTCAGTGTTGTGAAGGGATAGTTCCCGATTTTTACATCTGTTGCCGTAAGAGCTTTCATAAGGGTGGATTTTCCGGCGTTCGGAAGACCTACGAATCCAACATCGGCAATCATTTTCATTTCTAATGAAATCTTTAGTTCTTTACCGAGCTGTCCGGGTGTACATTTTCTAGGTGTTCTATTTGTTGCAGTTTTAAAGCAGGTATTTCCAAGTCCTCCTCGTCCACCTTCTGCAATATCGAGGGTTTCATCTGGTGTTGTTAGGTCGGCAAGAATTTCACCTGTGCTTGTGTTTGTGACAATCGTTCCTGCTGGCACAAGGATGGTGGTATCTTTTCCGCTTCGTCCTGTTTTATTATTCGAAGAGCCATCTGCTCCTTTATTTGCAGCAATAAGATTTTTACCACGCAGGTGATCGAGGCAGTGGATATGTTCTGAGACTTTGATTTTTACAGAGCCGCCCTTGCCGCCATTTCCACCGCTAGGTCCACCTTTTGGTAGGTATTTTGCACGTGTCCAGGATATCACGCCATTTCCGCCTTTCCCTGATATGCATCTTAGCTTTGTAAAATCTGTAAACATATTGCTGCTTCCTTAAACTCAAAAAAGCATCTCATACTATCTTTAGTAGAGATGCTTTTATCAATTTTTATTTGTATTTAAAAAGTTTATTTATGCTGTAGCTTCAACTGAAACAACAACTTTTTTACCTTTCTTAAATACGATTTTCCCGTCAATCAGTGCAAAGATTGTATAATCTTTACCAAGGCCTACGCCTTGTCCTGGGTGGAATTTTGTTCCACGTTGACGTATGATAATATTTCCTGCACGAACAGCTTCACCGCCGAATTTCTTCACGCCTAGTCTTTGTGCATTCGAATCTCTACCGTTTCTTGAAGAACCTTGTCCTTTCTTATGTGCCATTATGCAGCTCCCTTAATTTCTAAAACTTTTACACGTGCTTTCTTCTGTCTATGACCTTTCTTCACACGGCAGTTATGTCTTCTCTTATATTTGTATACAATCAATTTTTTATCTTTAACTTCGCCAAGCATTTCTGCAACAACGGTTGCACCTTCTACTGTAGGAGCTCCTACTTGTACAGATTTACCATCATCGAGAAGTAATACAGAATCAAAAATTACTTTGTCACTTTCATCGTTTCCTAATAGCTCGACGTCTAAAATATCGCCAGCTTTCACTTTATACTGCTTCCCGCCAGTCTTAATTATTGCTTTCATCGGTTATTCCTTTGTTATTTTTGCGGAAATGATACCAGAAGTTGCTTTACAGGTAAAGATAAAAAATAAAAGCAGGTGGTGATGAGTGCAATTGTTGCTCCAACAGGCCAATTAAATAGATATGAGATGTAAGTTCCTATAAAGGACATGAGGCAAGAAAGGATGATTGCTAGGTAAATCATTTTTGAAAGTGACCTGGTGAAAATATTTGCAATTGCCGCAGGCAAGCATAGCATTGAGATCACAAGAATTGCTCCTACTACCTGAATCAAAATAACTATTGTCAAACAAATGAGAGAAAGCAAGAAAAAATAAATTAAAATTACAGGTTGTTTTTGAAGATAGGCGTTTACTTCATCAAAACAAATAGCTAAGAATCTCTTATGTAATAAAATACTTGAAACTATGATGATAAAATTTAAAATGCCTAATAGATAAAGCTCTCGAGTACTTGCCCAAAGAAGATTCCCGAATAAAAAATTCATTAATTCAGCATTTGAGCCAGGTGTTATAGAGATCAAAATCACACCAATTGCCATTCCAAAAGACCAAACAGCTGCAATCACTGAATCCACGCGTTGTTTATACTTCAGATGCATCCATCCGATGATAAAACCAAAAACAAACGCAGAAACTATCGCACCAGAAAGGGGAGAAAAAATTGGATTAAGAGTAAAGTAATGAAGGTAGATAGCGATACCGATACCTCCTAAAACAGCATGGGCAATACTTCCTGATATGAAGACAACTCGCCTTGCAACGGTATAACTTCCCATAATTCCACCGCCGATTGAGGCTAAAAGAGCCGCCATTAAAGCCATTTGCAAAAAGGGGTTGGATGAAAGAGCTGACAAGAAAGAATCATTCATGATCGCATCCCTCCTCTTCTGTGTGAAAAAGCCCAAGCTCCATATGCTTACATAGGGCCTCGTCTTTTAAAGGGCTCATGGTTTTTTCAATTAAATAGACTGAATCTGCTTTTTTAAGTAGGTGAGTAATCACGTGCGTTATTAAGATAATAGTTTTTTTGCCCTGCATTTGCTCAATTAACGAAATAATATTCTTTGTAGCCTTATGGTCAAGTCCTGATAAGGGCTCATCTAGAATTAAAATATCTGGATCAGAAATTAAAGCCCGAGCAATGATAGATCTTTGTAACTGCCCGCCCGAAAGCTCGCCCATTGATCTCTTTTTTAAATCTTCTAAAGAAAATCTTTTGAGCATTTCTTCAACCTTGACAAACGTCCATTGCGGCCACTTTCCATGCCAGGGAAGATTAGATAAAAGACCCTGCTGAAGGAACTCAAAAAGGGTGATTGGGAAAATGGGATCAAATTCTAATTTTTGGGGGATGTAGCCAATTTTCCCTCTGACGTTTTTGGGATTTTCGCCATAGATTTTAACGCTTCCTCTGCGTGGCTGTAAAATCCCCATAATCAACTTGATTAGAGTCGTTTTGCCTCCGCCATTAGGACCAAGAAAAATATAAAAGCCATGATCATTTAGCTTAAGCTTGATATCTTTTAGTACTTTTTTCTTGTCATACCAAAAGGATAGGTCATTTATTTCTATAACAGGCTGGCTCATTGATTAATATCTTGGTTTTTTCCATACTTTAGAGTGATATTAGCAAGCTTTTTAATTGTTGCAATATAATTTTCCTCGTATGGGTTGACCATAAAGAGGGGTAGGCTCAATTTGCCTCCTAAAATCTCTGCTGCACGGTTGATATGTTGTGGTTGGATTAGTATCCCAACTAGCTCTTTTTTATGATAGGTAGCCTTCTGCAAAACCTGATGAATCTCTTGAGTGCGCGTTTCTTTCCCATCGTCTGCTTCAATCCCAATCTGCACAAGATCATAGCGATGACAAAAATAACCATAAGCCTTGTGAGTTGTCAAAAAAGTATTACCATGATAAGGTTCTAACTCTTTTAAAATCTGTCTATCTATTTCTGTTAATTTTTTTTCAAGCCCTGCTAGTCTTTTATCAAAGTATGCCGCATCTTCTGGTAGAATTTCTTTTAAAGCTTTAACAATATACTTAGCTTGTTCCATGACGGTTACTGGATCAAGCCAATAGTGGGTATCAATGTTGTGACAATAATCGTGGTTGTGATGATGGTTGCAAGAGCTTTGAAGGCTTTTTGTAACTTGTGGAAGAGATAGAATGTGTAATTTTGGAGAGATCTCTTTAAGGCGTCTTTCTAAAAGCCCCTCGAACTCCTCGCCTACTTGTACCCAGAGAGAAGTATTTAATAGCTCAGCCATATCTCTTGGTGAGGGCTCAAAATTATGCGGGTCTACATCCGCCGGTATTATTGTGCGCACTTCAACGCGGCTTTTTGCAAGCTGTTGAACAATTTTTTTATAAGGAGCAGCACTTACAATCACGAGCGGTTTGTTGGAGCTTTTTTTGCTTGTAGATTGAAAAAAAGAACATGAAGTTAGTAATACAACAAATAAGAGAATAATCTTTTTCACTATCCAACCTGTGTTTAGATGAATGAAAGAAAATAACATAAAGAGATATTAAAAGCAATACTCTAGTTTGGTATGTTTGCTACATATTCTATTGTAATACCTTTTGTTTCGGGAAGAAATTGAAAGTTAATATTCCAATTAGTAAAGGTGATTTTTTTAAGATTAGGAAAGTGAGCAATAAAATCTTGATTATCTTTAAGTGGGGAGCCTGAGTCAATAGTTAGTTCTTCGATAGAGGTCAGTTGACTAGGTTGTAGAGGAATTGACTCCAGTTGTTTTGGAAGATGTAAATAACTAACTTCGTTAGGATTATTTATGCCTAGCCACTCATTAAACATTTCTAATGCAACAGTTTCAGTCATACCATCAGTATCAAGAGAGTCAAGTAACTTTTGTACAGCATTTGGTATTTTTGAGTTGTTAGTACTATTTACTACGCTTGTTTTTGTCATTTCAAGGTGCAATGAAATCCAAAAATTAGTGATATCATCTATAGAAGAATCAATCTCTAATTCTTCATAGGTTTTTAAGGTGTCTTTAGAAGAAGATGTAAAAGATACAGAATCTTCTTCATCTTCTGGAATTTCACCTAAATCAGGCGATTGTCCCATTTCTTTTGCTACTAGAATATCACGTAATGAAGGGGCCATTTGTAATCCATCATCTGAGTCAGAAGTAGAATCAGAAGTAGAGGTAGAAGTAGAATCACAAGAGTTTTTACCTGAACCATCTTCTTGTTCATCAGAGAGCATCCAACGTTGTTTTGTGAGGTTTAAGGTGTTTTCACTTTTAAGTCTTGTGATGTTTTTGTAGGTGAGCTGTGAGGTGTCTTCATTAGGTGTTGAAGTGTTTATTGTAGGTATTATAGGGGTTTCGATGTTAGGTGCAGCATCTGAATGAGTTGAAGAAACTGTGCCATGAGAATGAGTAGGACTTTGAGTGTCTGCATTTTTCAAAGATTTCTTATCAATAGTGTGGGCATGGTCTGTTACAGAAAAAGTTGGTGATTTTGGGGGAGCCGGGGGATTTTCGCTATGGGATGCAGCATCTGATTTAGGGCTTTTAATAACACTTTGAGGGCTGGAAGGACTTTGAGGGCCGGTTTTATTCAAAAAATGTTTATGAACTGCATAAATGGGCACAGAAAATAACAAAATAGGGAGAAGAGCGATGAAAAGTAGTGCTGTGACTACCGTTTTGAGAACAAGGGCTTCTTTTTCGGTCTTGTTTGAGGTATCAGGTAGATTCCAAGGTTCACATAAGACTTTTATTGTGTTTTCTTGATGATTTATAGTGTTATTATCTAAAAGTTTAATAATTATTTATTTTAACCTGTGGTTTTATTAAATATTAATTTTATCATTAAACTAAAAAAAATCAAACTATAATAATTACTATATAGTTTGAGTTGATTGTAGAGTAGTTGAAAGCAAAAGCTCTTTTTGATAGACTGGGGTAAAGTTTGGGGAAAATTTATGAAGTGTCCTTGTTGTGGGTATGAAGAGACAAAAGTGACAGATTCAAGGAATCAGCATGAATCAAATTCTGTGCGAAGAAGGCGTGAGTGCTTAGAGTGTGGAAAAAGGTTTACTACATTTGAGTCTGTAGATTTAACTATCCAGGTTAAAAAACGAGATGGTAGTTTTCAGGAATTTTCTTTAGAAAAGCTTGTGAAAGGACTTGATAGTGCTTGTCGCCATACAAAAATCAGTCATGATCAAGTAGTAGCGATTGCTTCTGATGTCACGATGGATATTATGGGAAGTGGCGTTCGGGAGATTGATACGCTGCGAATTGGAGAGATTGTGATGAAAAAGTTATGTAAGCTTGATCCTATTGCTTATGTTCGTTTTGCCTGTGTATATAGAAGATTCCAGGATATGGAACAGCTAAAGAAAGCGTTGATGGATGTTGCTCTATGAAAAACAAATTTTTATTATTAATGGCTCCATTTCTGTTTGTCTGCGATTTTCTATTGAAGAAATTTGTCATTGCTTTTGCTCCTCAAATTACGACTGGCGATTTTAACTTTCATATACATTTGCTTCCGTTTGTAGATTTTAGCCTTGCCTATGTTGAGAATACAGGAATAGCCTGGGGCATGTTTGCATCGTTTCAGATGTTTATTTTGTTTTTACGGGCAATTGTAATCGGTGTGATTATTGTGGGGATGATGAGAAGCCGCAGTATGAGGATGCATTTGATTCCTTTGTCTTTTATTGTGTTAGGTGCGTTTGGAAATGTACTGGATACATTAATGTACGGGCATGTTGTTGATATGCTTTCGTTTACGTTTTGGAAAAGATCTTATGGGATTTTCAATATCGCCGATGCTATGATCTTTATAGGGGCTTTTATGATTATGTTTAGTAAAAAGAAGTCTTATGTCGCCCAATAATTTTACTGCCTCAAAATATATCACTCATAATATGTTACTTTCTAGCTTTGAGATAAATGAGCTATTGCCTGAGGGTTTTTATGTTATATTAGGTGTGTTGTTAGATGATCCAGTTATTTCAAAAGAGACTTTTATTCAGATGGCTGAAACAGACAATCCATTCTTGATAGGATTTGCTTATAGTTTAAAGCATTTTGAGTTTGTAAATACCCCGCGAGGTAAAATTGCTCGTATTAAAAAACCTGTGGTGGAAATAAAGCCCTTTTCGTTTACAATTACTTCCGAAAAAAAGATTTTAGAGGATGTTTTGGTGAAAGAGTCGATAAAATTTGGATTGAGCTTTTCATATCCGAGGTTATTTTCTATCGATAAACAAGTAGAGAAAACAAAAGATTTTTTTAAAGAAGCTGATTTTTTTGATGCTATGAGGAAGTTTAAGCGAAAAAAGACGAAGCCGGTGTTTTTGGATTATTGCGGGAAGCGATTGGTGGGCTCTTTTAGAATGGGAAATGAGGCAAAGAAGCAAGCTCAGGAAAGGATAGCTACAGTTGAAGGCTTAAGTATAATATGATTAGATTGCAGAGATTATTTGTAGAAAAAAGATTAACCCTTGCTTTGGCAGAGAGTTGCACAGGCGGGTTGATGGCATCAATTTTGACAAAAATTCCTGGCAGTTCAGATTATTTTTTAGGGTCATTTGTTACGTACTCAGAAAAATTGAAGGTTTCTATTTTGGATGTAGAGGCTGATTTGATTGATAAAAAGACGGCTGTTTGCAAAGAGGTGGCAATCCAAATGTGTGAAGGGGCGCTTAAAAAAAGCAGCAGCGATTTTGCAGTTTCTGTGACAGGTGATGCAGGTCCGGGCGGTGATCAGGTGGGCGTTGTTTATGGAGCGATCGGTAATGCTTCAAAGATTTATGCAGGAAGAATTCCAAATCTTGATGGGTTGGATAGAGAAGAGATTCAAAAAAGGGCTTGTGAGTTCTTGCTTGAGAAATTATATCGATTGGTAAAAAATGCGGAGGTTCCGTTTGCTCACAAGTAGATCAAATCCTAAGATTAAGTTTTTAGAGTCTTTGAGGAAGAGTAAAGAACGCGCAAAAGAAAATCTATATCTTGTTGAGGGTGAAAGAGAAATAAATCGCGCTTCTAAAATTCAAAGCATTTATTTTCATAAGCGATCTGCGTTTGTAGATAGTTTAGAGAAAAAAGGCGTTCAGTTAATTCAAGTATCTAAGAAAATCTTAGAGAAAATCTCTTTACGGGGTGAGATCGTTGCAATTGGTAAAATGGAGAGGAAAGATCTTTCTGAATTGAAGGGAAGTTTTTTTGTAGCGCTTGTGGGGGTTGAAAAACCTGGAAATATTGGCGCGATCTTAAGAACATGTGATGGAGCAGGAGTTGATGGTGTCTTAATCGTTGATCCTGTTGTCGATCATTATCATCCGAACGCTATCCGATCAAGTCTAGGAGCGAGCTTTTCTTTAGATATTGTTTGTTGCTCTTCAAAAGAGGCATTTGAATTTTTAGAAGAAAAAAATGTTAGATTGGTGATCACTTCTCCAGAGGCAAAGAAAAGCTATCATTCAAAAAAAATGCAACGACCTGTGATGATTGCTTTTGGGCAAGAAGATAAAGGATTGCCAAAAAAATGGCTTAATCAAGAATCCGTTTTCATTCCAATGAAGGGGATTTGTGATTCACTAAATGTGTCGGTTTCTGTTGGAATCTTATTATATGAGGTGGTTCGTCAAAATGAACTTTAAAGAAATAATTATTTTCGAAGACAATCACCTTTTGGTTATCGAAAAGCCTGCTGGATATGCTTCTCTGCCAAACGAAGATTCAATAGACATTCTAACTGAGGCAAAAGCCTATATCAAAGAGCGGGATGAGAAGAAGGGAAACGTTTTTCTTCAACCTGTTCACAGACTCGATAAACAGGTGAGTGGGATTTTAGTGTTGGCAAAAACCTCGAAAGCTCTTTCTCGTTTAAATGAGCAAATCCGGAATAAAGATTGGGAAAAGGTCTATATTGCAGAACTTACGCAGCCTCTTCCTAAAAAATCAGGGGAATTGAAGCACTTTTTATGTAAGCGGAAATATTTTGCTGATGTTTATACGAGTGAAAAGCCTTTTTCTAAGATTGCGATCTTGCATTATGAACATTTGAAAGGAAATTTTTATAAGGTTAATCTTAAAACAGGAAGATATCATCAGATCCGTGCCCAGATGGGATTTGTAAAATGCCCTATTGTGGGTGATCAAAAATACAAAGCGCCAAAACAAAAATCTAAAGCACTCCACCTTCATCATGCCCATTTAACTCTTAAACATCCAGTTACTAATGACATATTACAACTAGACAGTAATCCAATGTTTATGTAGTCTTCTCCTTTTCTTTATAGGAGATGCAATGAAAAATTTATTATTACTATTGGCTGTGACATTCTCATGTTTCGGCGTACAACTTAAAATAACGCGAATTGTTGATGACTTAAATGTTTATATTTTCGAAAAAAAATACGTGATTAAAACAGATAGACCGATTGCTCACGTAAAAGTGGGAAATCGTTTAGATATTGATACAGGCTTGTTTTACAATGAAGTTAAGTGGAATCAAGACATCATCACAACAAAGCGCGTAAAAACTGGTACAACTTATCAAAGAGGTTATGACTATATCGATGAATATGGAAATAGAGTGGGTGAATATACGCAATCAGTTGATCAGTACGGGTATAGAGATGAAATAGATCGATACACATTTACACCCATTGGTGTTTTACTAAATCAAAAGCCGATGGATTTAATGGCTTTTCATTCTTTTGTAAAACTAAGATCGACGGTTCAGCCGCTTTCATCTTTTACATCAATCTTTTCTGACATCAATTGGTTTCATATCGATAAAGATGTCTTTCAAGATAATTTCTCTACAGCCCAAGCTGGAAATTATGTGACTATGGATTATCTATTAGATACTTATAGCCTTTACGAAAAGGGATATAAGCATAGAATCTACCCGATTTTTGATCGTAACAATACTCACTATTTAGCAGGTGTTTTGAACTTGGCAAAAAGAAGAAAGGTCTGTTTACATGATCATACTTACTCGCTTGCTTTGTTTGAATATCAAGATGTTGTTTATCAATAAGGGGTTCCATGAAAAAAGTGTTTTTTAGCTTGATTGTAAGCTTGTCATTATTTGCAACAAACTTACAAATCAGTAAAATTTTTAAAGATTTAAATCTATATTTGTTTGAAAACAAGTATCTTATTAGAAGTAGCGGGCTGCTTCCACATTGTAGTCGTGGAAGATCAGTTGATGTGAATATGGATTATTTCTATGAGATGAATAAATGGGTTATTAATTGGCATATTTTTCAATTTGATGAGATTATCGAACTTAATTACACCCTTCATCCTATTGGGCTTTTGGATTCAAAAAAACTTTCATTTGAGGAGTTCCAGGCATTTGTTTCAAAGAATGCTTCCTCTAAAAAGCTAAAAAGCTATCGCTCCATTTTCTTCAATAGAAATCCCTTTAAACGTGATAAAACATCAGACTTTAAAGATTTTGAAAAAACTAGCGAAATCGCAGATCTAAACTGGGTAGTCGAGAAGTTTAAGGGCTTTGATAAGCGCTTAAAGCATAACATTCAATTGATCTATGGAATTAATGGGCGTGAAGAACCTATAGGAATTATAGCAGAGGCAATCGTTGGACTAACAACGGTGACAACTTTTGTGGAACTTGAAATAAAGGAAGAAGCATGAAAAAAATAATATTAGTATTATGTTTAATAGCAAATCTTTTTGGTGTTAATTCAAATGTAAGTTACAAGGTTACGAAAGCATTTAAAGACATTGATTTTTTTGTGGTAGAAAAAGAATTACTTATCTCTTTTGAGCATATAGGAGGTATTTATAAAAGGAGTCCAAAGATAAATGTCTTTTCTAATATTGATTTTCCTTTGTTAAAGTTTTTTAGAGAAGAAGCCTGGGAATTACATTTTAAGTCAGGGAAGAATTTTTCAGATACATTCAATGTAACACCGGAAGGTATAATAAGGGAAAAAGCTATTTCGATGAAAAAACTTAAGGAATATAGTTCTGAATATCTTGGTGATAAGGAGATTGATTATTACAAGTTGGTGTTTTGTAAGCATAATTTACTTGCAAAAGAAGAGAAAGTAAATGTTAATATGTTTCCCAATCAAAACCCAACAATAGATTGGCTTTTTGAAGAATATGAGAGTTTTGATTCAAGAATGAAGCATAAATTTTATCTTGTTTATGACATAGCAACAAATTCTGAAGTTGTAGGAATATTAGGTATCTCTGATGTGGGAATGACTAAAGTTAGCACTTATACAAAGTTAAAAAAGGGGTAGCATATGAAGAAGATATTTTTAGCATTATGTTTGATTGGTTGCGTGTTTGGGGCAGATAGAGTAAAGATTAATTTGTTACCGGTAGCAAGGTCGTTAAATATTTATATAGTTCCTGAAGATTTTGTGATAGAATCAGAATTTTTAATTACCCAAGCACTTGGTGGTATAAAAGTAATCACAGATAATGAGCCATGGCCACCAAAAGAAACTCTGCAAGTTTATAAAAAGAAAGGGAAGAAGACCTGGAAGCATACATATCCAATTAATGTAATTGGTAAATGTCATGACGAGATAATGAACTATGATGAATTTGTCGAGTTTATTTCTGAGAGAAGAGATCTTATATTAAAGTCTTATACTTCCCATAATATAAAAGATATTTGGTATATCTATAAGAAAAATATCGTTCACAAAGATTTTGATAAACTAGGGGAAAGTGGAGATATTCAATGGTTGGTTGATGAATTTGAGAAGTCACCAAGGATGAATAACTATATTATTCCGGTTTATGATGCAAATGATGAACAGAAATTAGTGGCTTTTGTGTTTCATGGCTCAAATGTTTCTGATACAAAAGATGCTATAGCGTACTTAAAGTAGCATTTTGCAGCTCATTATATACTTCAAAAGCGTTTAGGGCTGCGCCCCTTAAAAGTTGATCACCTACGATCCAAAAGTCGTAGGTGTTTTTTTCGTTTAAATCTTCTCTTATATCTCCGACAAAAACGTCTTCTTTTCCTTCTGCAATCAATGGATGGGGCGATGGGTGGATTTTAATATGTTTATTGTTTCTTAATAGTTCAGATATGTTGTGGATCTTTTGTTCAAAAGTCACAATTGCGTGAATAGAGTGAGCTCGTTTAATTGGAAGGCGAACGCATCGAACTGAAATAGGGAGCTTAGGTTGATTTAATAATTTCCTTGTTTCAAAAATTATCTTTTCTTCTTCTCCGCAAAGTCCATTTGAATTTTTTTTAGATTCATGTAAAAAGATGTTATCCTTGAGTGGGCAAGGGAATGGAGTAATTGTTTCTTCGACTTTAAGTGCTTCAAGCCCTACTTTACCTGCGCCACTTGCGGCTTGATACGTAGATATAATAATTTTTTTAATCTTGGAGATTTTTGTTAATGGATTAAGTGCAGTTAATAAAATTGAGACAACACAATTAGGTAGAGAAATTAGTTTTAAGGAATTGTTTATAAGGTTTAAATTTACCGGTGGTAAAATAAGTGGATATGATGAATGTCTTCTAAAAGCAGAAGATAAATCTATTACAATAACGCCTTGATTCATGGCTTTTTCTGCGATGTCTGGTGTTTGGGTTTCTGATATTGCCATAAAAAGAATATCGATTTTTGAAAAATCGAGAGGATCGTTTCTGTTATAAAGTTTTGGTAAAGTGGGTAAAAGCTTTAATAGCTCTTTGCCGCATACACCTTTATGTCCTATAAGTCCTGTCTTAAGCATATGTAATACTATAGCTCTGGAATTTTATGGTGTAAACAGGTAAAATTTATTCTTATGATTAAAATAGAAAACTGGGTGCAGCAAAAGCAGAAAGAAACAGGGTTTGGGCTTGTTAAGGGTTTTCTATTTTTCTTAAGTCGCTTTTATCAAGCAGGTGTGTGGGCCCGGCATAAGTTTTATGATCTGAAATTATTGAAAAGTCAAAAGGCCTCTATTCCTATTATCTCTGTGGGAAATATTGTTTGCGGTGGAACTGGGAAAAGTGAGTTTGTGTATAAGCTAATATCTGATTTAAAAAGAGATGACTTGGCTATACTTTCAAGAGGGTATCGAAGTAAACGAACGGGCAGTTCACGTCTTGTAAAGGATTTAGAAGATGGAGATGAACCCTTTATGTTGCAAAAAAGATGCTCAAAAATTCCTGTGATTGTAGGAAAAAGACGTGAAGATTCTTCAGAACTAGGGGCAAAGTTAGGGGCAAAGGCTGCTATCTTAGATGATGGGATGCAGTACCTTTCTCTAAAAAAAGATTTACAAATCGTGATGGTACGGGCTAATGATCCATTTGGAGGAGGCTTTGTTCCTTTTGGAATGCGTCGAGAATTAAAGAGAAAATTAGAGGATGCTGATTATATAGGCATACATGGGGCTACAGGCCTTCAAAATTATGAGCTGGTCAAAAGATCACTATTATGTTATAGTCGTGCAAAGTGTTTTGGAACACGTTATTGCCTTGATAAAAACAAAAAACTCATCGGATTAAAGGTAGGTGTTTTCTGTGGCGTTGGCAATCCACAGTTTTTTATGGGTGAATTAAAAAAATTAGGACTTGAAATAATCAAGAAGAAAATTCTTGCTGATCACCAAATCTTTTCAAGTCTAAGAGAGTTTTGCGACGAGAGTAATCGATTGGGCGCAGAAGCAGTTGTTTGTACAACTAAAGATTATATAAAGTTAACAGAAGACGAAAAGTCTTTAGTGACTCCGATTGAAATAGATATGGAAATATCTTATGATGCAGAAAAATATCAGAATTTAATAGAGCAAATAAATAATAGTGTGATGAGATAACAAAAGCGAAGGATAGAACTTATGAAAGCATGGATAAAAATATTAATAGGGCTAGTGTCTGGGGTGCTCTTTGGTTTGATTGCTAAAGAACAGTTTGCAGCACTTACAGTTTTAGGGAAAATTTTTATTGATTTATTGAAGATGCTTGTTGGAATTATGGTCTTTTCTTCAATTGTTACTGGAGTTTGTCATATTAATGACCCTAAAAAGTTGGGTCGGATAGGCCTTCGGACAATTACTTTTTATATGCTAACGACGCTGATAGCAATATCTATGGGTGTGGTTATAGGTTATGTCTTTGCTCCGGGAAGTTCTTTAGATCTAATGACAGATGCCTCTTTTGTTTCTGAAACAACTCGTATTGGTATTTTAGACTTTGTCTCCTCAATTATACCGGCAAATCCTTTTGCGGCGCTTGTTGAAGGAAATATTATGCAAGTTATTGTCTTTGCAATTTTATTTGCTTTAGCTGTGACTCTATGTGGAGAGAAGGGAAAGCCAATTGTTGAGTTCTTTGAATCGCTGGCGGCAGTACTTAACACATTAACACATATCATAATGAAACTGGCTCCATACGGCGTTTTTGCATTGATAGCTTCTGCAGTGGGTTCAATGGGTGCAAAAGTTATCTGGCCTTTAATACAATTTTTACTGTGTTTATACTTAGCATGTAGCATTCAGCTCTTTGGAGTGTTCACATTTATCTTAAAATTCATCATCAAAACACCTGTTATGCCATTTTTTAAAGGTATGAAAGATGCAATCGTTTTAGCATTTACAACAAGTAGTAGCGCAGCAACTCTTCCTGTAACAATGGAATGTGCAAAAGATGAGCTAGGTATCTCAGAAGATATTTCAGGATTTGTATTATCCCTTGGATCAACAGTAAATATGAACGGTGCAGCAATCGGTCAAGCAATCTCAGCTCTTTTCATAGCTCAAGCCTACGGCATAGAGCTTACCTGGTTAAAAATCGGCGTTTTAGTTTTTACATCCCTGCTGACCGCAATCGGAGCCGCAGGAATTCCAGGACAAGGAATCGTAATGCTCTCAGTAGTTCTAGCCTCAGTAGGTTTGCCAGTTGAAGGTATCGCCCTAGTTGCAGGCGTAGATAGAATTAGAGAAATGATCTCGTGCGTTGTAAACGTTTTAGGGGATGCCGTTGCTGCGCTATATGTTGCAAAGAAAGAAGGTCAGCTAAATGAGAAGAAGTATGCCTCCGCCACCTGGATGACTTGAGTAAAAGGTTTTTTTTGAGTATCTTTTCACTAATTCGGGTGCTTGAGTACTCTTTTTGTACACGGCGCACCCGAATTAGTAAAAATCTATCTCAAAAAAATTCCTTTTCCTCAAGTCATCAAGATGACATAAGATATTTTGGGGTCTTTTTTCATTTTTTCGATCCTCGAGTACCCTCTTGTACACTACAGATCAAAAAAAATACCTGCAAAGATCTTATGTCATAGTAGCGAGGAGTTTTTCCTCGAGTCATCGAAAATCATATGTCCTACTAGCGCGAGTCTCTGTAGGCTTTGAGTGCTCTTTTTGTACACGGCGACCCGAATTAGTAAAAATCTATCTCAAAAAAATTCCTTTTCCTCAAGTCATCAAGATGACATAAGATATTTTGGGGCCTTTTTTCATTTTTTCGATCCTCGAGTGCCCTCTTGTGCGCTACAGATCAAAAAAAATACGAGCAAAGACCTTATGTCATGCTAGCGCAAATCTGTATGGGTTTTGGGTGCTTTTTTTAAATTATCAAGGGGGCTAAATTCTTACCATTTGACTTTATCGGCCCAATAAGCAGGGCTGAAAATGCCTTTATCAATATTTTTTTGGTGTCTTGCCTTAAAGGATGCTCGTCTTGCTTGCTCTTTTTTTGTTTTAGGATTTTTTCCGGCTCCTTCAACTCCTTGTTGTCCAAATCTTATTAAACGTATTTTATCCCCGGCTTTAACAAGTACAGCGTGAGATTTACTGTGATGTTTAGGTGTTTTTTTGGGGGTGTTATAATCTTTAAAACGTTCACCTCTGTAATATATTGTCATTAATTACCTTTATTGTTTGTTTAGATCTTTATTTTAAGTTGCAGAAAGTCGTCTTCTTTTATATACTGATTTCTATATGTTGAAAGATATTTTTACAAGAGAAAAGCAGTTCCTGAATTATTTTTTTGATAAGATCAATTTAGATGAGGCTGAAAAGGTATTGGCTCATATAATGAGCTGTCAGGGGATGCTTATATTTTCTGGTGTGGGCAAGAGTGGTATTATTGCTGAAAAGCTTTCAAAGACTATGATTTCTACGGGCTCAAAAGCTTTATACTTATCTCCTCAGGAAGCTTTGCATGGAGATATTGGTATTGCTTCAAATAAAGATCTTATGATTTTACTAAGCAAAAGTGGTAAAGGTACAGAGATTGAGTCTTTAGCACGTTCATGCAAAAAGCGTGGCATTGCTACAATGGCATGGATTTCTGATAGACATTCGAATTTAGAAAGTCTTGTAGATTTTACAATGCATCTGCCTTTGGAAGGGGAGATTTGTCCTTTTGGTTTGGCTCCTACTACGTCTACTGCGTTGCAATTGATTTTCGGTGATTGCTTAGCTGTTGCTTTGATGCAGTCTTCAAAATTTAGCATCGATCAATATGCTCTTAATCATCCGGCTGGCTCGATTGGAAAGCTAATCGCTGAAAGTGTTGATGATGTTATGGCCAAAGATGATGATATTCCTCTTTGCGATGAAAGTACTTTGGTGAAAGAATCTCTTTACACTCTTTCTGCAAAAAGATTGGGCATCTTGGTTATTGTAAATCAGCAAGATCAAGTAACTGGTATCTTTACTGATGGAGATTTACGTCGCTTAATTGAAAGGCAAGGTTCTTCTGGTTTAGATCAGCAGATTAAGGATGTTATGATCACCGATTTTGTCTCTGTTTCTAAAAACGAGCTGACTTCTAAGGCTCTAGAAATCATGGAGACAGGATCAAAGCGTGTTTTGGCTTTGCCTGTGTTAGAAGAAGGTAAAATAATAGGTGTTGTTCATCTTCATCATATTATATCTTCTAACATTGTTCCCTCTTCCATATAAATTATATTAGACAAAAAAAGACAGATATTTTAATAGCCAAGTAAGGGCATCTCTGATATACTCTTTGGTGTCACAAGGAATCAGTATGTCATCAGCCGCTCTATATTTGCTCATCGGAATATTTATTGTTGGTTATCTTGCTATTATTTTAGAGTTTTACATCAAAGTAAATAAAACGGCTGTAGGTATTGCTTTAGCTGGTATTTTATGGATGGTCTATTTTGTTTGTGGTTGTGTTGATTCACCCTCTTCTCATCTTGCTCATCACTTAGGGGAAGTTTCGCAGATTATCTTTTTTTTACTAGGTGCGATGACTCTTGTTGAGCTTATTGATTCTCATAAAGGTTTTAATACTGTAATCCGCTTAATTCATACGACTTCTAAAAGGCGTATGCTTATCATTATCTCCTTTTTGGCTTTTTTCTTGTCTTCTGTATTAGACAATTTGACGACTACAATATTGATGATTTCTGTTTTAAGAAAATTAGTCCCAGAAAAATCGGAACGTCTTACATTAAATTGTATGGTTGTAATTGCTGCAAATGCAGGCGGTGCTTGGACTCCTATTGGTGATGTGACAACTACAATGCTGTGGATTAATCACCGTGTGTCAACGCTTGCTGTGATTAAAGAAGTATTTATTCCAAGTTTTATTTCTATGATTGTTCCTCTTGGAATCTTTGCTTTTTTTACAAAAGGAAGATATTCTCAAGATTATAACGAAGCACTCGCCGAGAAAGGCGAACCTGGAGCGCGAATTGTTTTTGTTTTAGGAATCTTGTCTTTACTTGCAGTCCCTGTAATTAAATGGGCTACAGGTGTTCCTCCTTTTATGGGGATGTTGATAGCATTAGCCTTTCTGTGGTTTGTAACAGACATCATTCATTTCAGGTTTGAAAATCGAGATCATCTACGTGTGCCGTTTATCCTTACAAAGATTGATATTTCAAGCGTTTTATTTTTCATGGGTATACTTCTTAGTATTAATGCTCTTGAAACTGTGGGTATATTGAAAAGTATTGCTGTATGGTTAGATGGTATAACTTCTAGTCATTTAGCAATTGCCACATTTATTGGTCTTGTTTCTGCTATAGTTGATAATATTCCTCTTGTTGCCGCTTCGATGGGTATGTATGATGTCACCACGTATGCAATGAATGATTCTTTATGGATGATGATTGCTTATACAGCAGGTACAGGCGGTAGCCTCTTGAGTATTGGGTCTGCAGCAGGTGTTGCTTTGATGGGAATTGAAAAAGTCGATTTTATATCTTATGCAAAAAAAGCGACTATTCCTGCGCTTGCCGGTTATTTATTAGGTGTTCTTTACTTTAAGATTATCTAGATTCTAGGCAATTTGTAATGATCGTATTTACAGAAGTTTTCTTTTCTTTCATTCCGCGATATTCTTTTCTTAGTCGATTTCTTAATTCATCTTGACTAAGGTTTTCTTCTTTATTGATTTCTTTAATACGAGCATTAATTTCTTCTTCTAATGTATACTCAGTGTCTTTCTTATCTCTACGGAAATTAAGAAGTAGCTCGGTGATCTTTGGTTTGTCTATATTAGATGAAATTCTTCTAGAAAGAAGTGTTTGTTTAGCTTTTCCAATTGTCCAGTCTTCATTTCTTTCTAGAAGCCAAGCAAGTGACAGGCAGGAAGAGCGGCCTACTCCAGATTTACAATGAATCATTAGGTTCCCTGATTGAAGGCCTGTGTTTATATCTTCAATTGCTTCTTTTAGATCATCTACAGTTGGAGTGGTAAAATCTCTTACATTGTGTTGGTAAACTGTGACATTTCTATTTGCCCAATCGTTTTTCTGGATAGTTTGTCTTGAAAATATATTAGGAAGTTCCTCTTCCTCTTCTGTAAGGTTAACTATTGATCGAACGTTGTGCCTATTTAGTAAAATATTATGATGATTGTACTCACCTTTTGGTTGAGCTCCTTGAAATATTGTACGCGTATGAATTTGATTGGTTTCATCATCTTTTATATCTATAAAGTCTATTGGATGATAATAGCATGTTCCGTCACTTCCAAGAGGAAATGCGTGGTCTTGTGCTTGTTCGATTGTTAAATTTCTCGTCCCGAATTTTTCAATGTTAAATAAATCAGAAAATTCCGACCAATATTCTTCGGGCCTTGCTTTTTGATGGCATACGGCATAAATACCGCAAATAACTGCCGCAAGAAATAGCAAGCCAGCTGCTAAAGGGTTAAGTGTAACTGCCAGCACAACAATACTAGCTGCTCCTAAGACGGTGCCGAGGGCTGTAGAAGCTGCAAAATTTATAAATGCAGACTTTATGCCCATTTCGGCTTTTTCTAAGCATGTTGGTGGTTGTTGACTAAGTGGTATTTCCAAAATTCTAATTTTTTGTATAATCTTTACTTAAATTATATTATAAATTCACTTTAAAATCCACTAAATGAAATAGTTTGGTTGATTAAAAAAAATATAATACATTGAGGCATGGGAGTCCTGTTGGTTTGCTTGGGTATATGTATAAAAGTTGATGGAAAAGGTGAGGTGTCTTAAGTGGTCTTCGAAAGGTAAATTAAAATTTAAATTTGCTTATTGTGTTTATACTATATTTTTATTAATCGAGCGTTTGCAAGAGCAATCAGTGAAATAACCGCAGCTCCTACTCCTAAGCCTATACAATAAGCACCAATATCTGGTCTAAAGAATAAAGTAATAAAGCCGACAATAAGTAAAACAGCGGCTATAACCATAGAGACTTTTGCAATTGCTATACCTTTATCTCTTCTAATTTCGCTATGAGAGCGGATTGACTGTTGATTAGAGCGGGAAGAGGGGGGTGCTTCTGTCTGAATAGTATTTGGTCTGATATTTGTAGCTGCCATTGTTTTAACCCTTTATATATATAGGTGATACTTTAGGGAAAATACAAGTTTAAGTCACTAAAATTTTTAAGAGGTATCGGAAATACTAGAAAACTGAATTAAAATTTTAAGTGTAAGCATAGAGAGATTGAAGGCGTTAAACTTGTGTGCTGAATTCTTGTTCAGTTTTTGAGAGGTTTTGTTGTAAAATCCTAAGAGAAAGAGAGCGTATAATAAAAAAAAACAAAAAAAAATAAAAAAGAAGAACAAGCGTATTCCCTCTGTGGAAGGGGGCTTCAGGGCATAGAAAATTAAATGCGGAAAATATTTCTCATTTTTTTTCGAAAAACCCTTTCCATTAAATAAGCACCTGTTATATAGTTATGCCTTCTTAACAACGCAACAAGCTAAGTTAACGAAAGGAGTCAACAACGATTGGCTCACAGGTTTCTGACAGTATTTATTAAAATGTGACGAGTATCACTTAAGTATTAATTTACTTTAGTGAACCCGTTTTATGAACTCGGTTGGTAATTTTAATCTTACCAACCATACAGTAAGTTCAAATTATACAAAGATTATTTTTTTTATTGAGAATTTGATCTTGGTTCAGGTTGAACGCTGTCGGCGTGGATGAGGCATGCAAGTCGAACGAAGAAGGAAGCAATTTCTTCTTAGTGGCGAAAGGGTTAGTAATACATGAATAACGCACCTCTAAATTGGGAATAACAGCTGGAAACGGCTGCTAATGCCGAATGTGGTGAGAGAGAAGTTTTCTCTTTCATTAAAGCAGGGGATCCGGAAACGGACCTTGTGTTTAGAGAGCGGTTCATGCGATATCAGCTTGTTGGTGAGGTAATGGCTCACCAAGGCTAAGACGTCTAGGCGGACTGAGAGGTTGACCGCCAACACTGGGACTGAGACACTGCCCAGACTCCTACGGGAGG
>JAJACQ010000036.1 GCA_022601435.1 Chlamydiia bacterium | reverse complement strand
TGCAATTATCGCTTTCGTTTGTTGCGCTTTCGTTTGCGCCTCCCTCTGCATTTTTTATATGTTTTTTTTGCTTTACTCCAGCATTTTTTAAAATCTCTTTATTTTTTAAGGAGGTTTTATGGAAGCAACACAAAGTGAAAATAATGTTATAAGAGCGATAAGCGGTGATTGGCAAAAACAAATTTGGGAAGCTCAAAATACAAACCCTAAAGACCTAAATCCTGAAGAATTACAACAGGCTTATGATGAATATATAACAGGGATGGTAGAAGTTGTAGGTGATGTACAGATTACAGTTACTGAGGCAAGTAATAATGGATTTGACTTTAAGCCGAGTGAAGAAAGAATAAGCAAGGTTGAAAAAGAGTTAGGAGAAGTTTTAGTTCTAGCTCAAAAGGCCCGTGTTAGTGCTCAATATCAAGGGAAGCTTTATGGGTGTCGCTCTAATTGCTGTACATTTCAAAGAAATTATTATTGGTGGTTGATTCTTCTAGGCATTCTTGCAAGTGTAGCTTCGTTTGCCGCAGGTTTATCTTTTTTGTTTTTATCAGAAATTACGGAAATTTTAAAGAGTTTTTCATCTCAAGATAGTTTTAATGTAACAGAATTAACAGGCAATGCTACTTCTGAGTCTATTATCCTTATTGATGGAGAAGATGTTACTAGTGTTAATTTTATCCTTAAAACAATCATTGTTATTACAAGCGCTATTCTTTCTATAATTCAACCAGAATTTGAAGGTAAAGGGTTTGATTCTTTACATAAGTACGAGTTAGCAGAACAATTAGTTGCAAAAGCACCTTTTAGAAAGATTATACGAATATTACAAAGTTTACTTACGATGTTAAGATTGGGTCATCTTGGACAATCTATCGATGGAGAAGTGGTCGCACTTTTAATTGACAAGTTAAAAGAGGTAAAAACTGTTAGTGATGACCCTACAGATGAAAAGGTAAAGAGCTCTTGTTGTAAAAAACCGGAGGATACTTTTTCTGCTATCTCGATTGGATATTTAATGGGAGTTGAAGAGAGTTTCAGACAATTTTCTGACGATGCGATTAGGGTTACTAAGAAAGCAACAAAAGCTATATGTGATGTTTTTTCTGAGGGGGTTAAATTAGGAGAGGAATTAAATAAAAAGCCGATAGATTCAGATATATTATCTATTCTATCAAAAAAAAACGAGGAATATACTGTTTTAGATAGAGCAATATTACTTTTATCTGGTGGTTATTTTAGTTTAAATAAAGACCTTAATTTAATAAAAGGAATTGATACAAGACGCATCAGACAATTTAAGAAGAAAAGAAAAGAAGATAAGTGTGGTAAGGTTGCGGCTTATATAATCGGTTTTAGTACTATAGCTATATTGGTATATGAAACAGTTGCTGATATTCTGGGTAGCGTGAATGTCATAGTTAGGTTTTGCATTATGCCATTTTATTCAGGTTTATTTATATACACAATTTCTAAATCTTCGATAGCTATGATACGAGCAAATGAAATAAGAAAAGAGATGGATATAATTAGAATAGGGGGATTAGGAAGTAGGATTGAGCAAGCCCCATCTTCCTTTGCTTTTTTAAGTATTATGTCTTCATTCATAAAAGAATCAGATATTTTGCTCAAGATAGAAGACTTTTTAAAAGCATATGCATTTACAATATGTAAGAGTTTTAATAATGAGGGATTTGGAGAGTTGGATTTTGAGGAAATAGCAGATGCTATGGCTTTGTCAAATATTTCTGATGTTTTATGCATGTGTAGAGAGCCTGAAAGGTCTTTTGTAAAAACTATACAAGGCCAAAGGCCGCACATGAGTGAAAAACAAATAATTGATGAAATTCAGAGGTTTAAAGAAAGGAGTGTTGTACAAACTATAAAAACCCACAGGGAAGAACTACTTATTGAAGGGGATATAGAAAGTGCCCCTTCTTCAGTCACGAGCAGGAAAAAAACTAGAAGTTCTTTAACGGAAGCAACTTTAGAAATGGTTCAATACAAAAATGTTTTAATAAGAAGTCAATCTTCGGATGATGCAAGTAGTGGAAGTGTATCAAGCCCTGGCACATCTTCAGTTCATAAGATATCAAGAAAAATGTTAGATGTAGTTGCACAAGTGCAGCTTGCAAGGGTTACAGATGTAAATACAAAAAGCGGGATTAATCATCAAGTTTCTGATCCTTTATCTTATTTTAAAGAACAAAAGAAAAAATCAAAAAAAAGGGAAAAAGTTGCGGCAAAGGCAAAAAAAAGAGGAGCACATGCAAAAAGAAATTGGCAATTAAGTACGACTAAGACAGGGTTAAGAGCTTATGATAACACAGCAATGACTAATCTATATCACAAAGAAGTTCAATCTAGGCAGCTTGTTCAGTTGTCAAGGTTAAGAAGTTCCACTCTTGAATCTATACAGGGGAGTGATTTTGATGAAGAAGAAAAAAAAGTGCCTCACACTTCCTTAAGAGAGGGTGGTGATACAAAAATTGATATTGAAGGAGGTCAATAAAAGTGTTAAGTGTCATGATCTACCACAAGTAAATTATAATATTTATTAACTATATTAAAAAATATTGTTTACAAAAATTGAATAAAAAATTTAAACTTTTTTTTATTACAAGGAGGTGGACATGGAAGCGTTATCTACTATTAGTCCTGAAAAATACTTATATACATCAGTGGTTAGGCTTTATGAGCAGGTCCCGATTTCAGTGGCAACTAAAAAGCTAAAAATTTGGAAGGAGAAGATTAAAAAGGCATATGCGATACCTATAAATACAATTGATGTAGATAGGGTGATTGTCCAATGGAATAAAACACTCAGAGAATATAATGTTATTCTCGGTGTATTTGAGACTTCTAGGCAAGTTGTTTCAAAAAGCTCAAAATCCATGGAAAATCTTCGTACTTTGATAGGCAGAATGAAGGTTTTAAATATCTTAGCGGTTAGAAAATATGAGTATGCAGATAAAAGGTATTGTGGAAGGACTTCTACTTGGTGTATGGGAAGGGCTGCTTCATTATTAGATGGTCTTATGGGGGCCTTAACAGGAGGGGTTTTTATTGCTGATACTGCAATAGGAGGAGCTGACTTAACACAGTTTGGGAATGAAACTACGATTGAGACAACGAATACACTAGGATTAGGGGTCCTTGATTATCTTAAGTTAGGGTGTTTGATAGGTTTAGTAACAACATCAAGAGTTCGTGATTGGGCTTATGAGCATGCTGCTAAATTATTGGAATCCTATACAAAATTAGGTGATATTGTGGCTAAAGATGAAAGCTTAAAGACTATAGCAGAAGCTGAAACAAACTATAAGCTTTTATTAGATAGGCAATCTATTAATAACTATGTGGTTCGATCTTCTGAGGAATCAACCTCACCTGATGAATTAGAAACACCAGATGTTTTAACACAATGCAAGGAAGATAAAGAGCTTGATTGTTGTAGTAAGATTAGAAAAAATCCATTAGATAGCGTTACTAAGGATTATTTGCTTAAATTAGATGAAGAATTTAGTGTGTTACGAGAGTTAGCAAATGCATCGACTGATAAATGTTTAGAGTTTTTTGCTCGAAGAAATGTGCATTCACTAGAAGAGATTGAAGTTGAGCTTCAATTAATGAACAAGTATGAACGCGACTTAAGAGTGCTAACTCAAAAAATTTTAAGATTGCCTTTATATGTTTGTTCTGATTTAGGTAAACGTAAAAATATTAGGAAAGGTGTTTTGATTGGAATTGAGGTTGTAACAGGTGTAATAGCTGGTTGTGATGCCTATCAAGAAGCAAGTGGGTTAGATAATTTTTACTTTGAAATTAGTTTATTGGCAGGGTATTCTGTTTTAGTTGTTTTTTCGAGAGGAAGTGATTTTTTTCATATGTCAGAGGCTAGAAATCTTGTAAAAGAAAAGGAGATCAAAAGATTAAGAGGTTTTAGGAGGTATGAAAGAGGTTTGCGACACACGATTAGATATTTAAATGAACGCCTTCAGTTAATAAAAGCTTCTGATTTGAGAAAAAAAACTGTTCATTTCTTTCATGTAGTTAACAGTTTGCTTGATGCAGAACCCTATTCTAATATTGATCCTAGGCAAGCATTATTAGATCTGTCTTTATCCAATGAGGGGGAGGTTGTTTGTTCTCAGGATCTTGAAAGAATGTTAGATGCAGAATTTAGAGCTTCTCCTCCTTTGAAGGGAAAATCAGAAAAAGCTAAACAAGAAGCTCAGCAAACAGCTGAAAAAGTGTCTAGTTGTTTGGCTAAAGTCAGAAAGGGGCTTTTAAATCAGGCAAGCCGTAAAGGTATCAGGAATCCTAGGGATTTACAGTCTACAAGGTTTCGTATGTATATTAAAAGAAAAAGTTCAAAAGGATTTAGGGAACGTGTTGAAAGTGATGGTAGTCATCAAGCTGTCCATTCTCGTATGCAAGCTCCTAGAGAGGAAAAAATAGAAGTACCTCATCAGTTAATTTATAATTTAGGTTATGATGAGGGTGAAGCATCTACATCAGAATTTATTTTAAGTAGTGATGAGGAAAAAGAAGATGACCTTGAGGAGGTTCATGCGGTAACTCCTGGATCTTTAGTTGGTATAGAATTAACTGAGGTGACTGCTAAATGATTACTTTAGAACTTGCCTTTAGGAAAAAATCAGTGTGAAAATATATCAGCTTCTTTTATAATCCTTAATTGTCAAAATAATATTAGGAAGTAAGGATATGGAAGCGTCAATAACTGCGCCTAGTCTGAGGTCAACGTTTTTAGCGAAGTGTTCTCCTTCATTAATAAAATTTTTATTCTGCGCTTGTTTAGGAGCTTTTATATGGTTTATGCCAGCTCCTGCCGGAATGAATATTTTAGGATGGAGGGTATTTGCAGTTTTTGCTTTTACTTTATCTGGAATGATTTTAAAACCCATGGCTCTTGGGTCGATTACTTTAATGAGTCTTGTGATATTAGTGTTAACTAATGTTTTGACATTTGAGCAGGCTTTTTCTGGTTTTTCCAAACCTGTTGTTTGGTTAATTGCGGCTGCCTTTTTTATAGCTCGTGGTTTTATTAAGACAGGTCTTGGGTTAAGGCTCTCTTATTTTATTATGAGTAAAGCAGGAAAAAGTACTTTAGGTCTTGCTTATAGCTTAGTATTTACAGAATTTTTACTAGGGCCTGCGATTCCTTCAGTTACTGCAAGAAGTGGTGGAATATTTTTTCCAATTGTAGAGTCTTTATCAAAAGCTTTTGGATCTCATCCAGAGGGAAGTAGAAAAAAAATTGGGGCTTATCTAATTACGACAATTTTTCAATGTAGTGCAATGATTAGTGGTTTATCTCTTACTGGTATGTCTGGAAATCCAATGGTGAAGACGTTTGCCCTTGGTTTTGGAGCAGATATTTCTTGGTCTATGTGGTTTATTGCAGCTTTGGTTCCTGGTCTTGTATGCTTGGTTATTATTCCTTATGTCTTATATAAAATCTATCCACCTGAAATTAAAGATACATCTGAAATGGCAATGATGGCAAAAACAAAGCTTGCAGAGCTTGGGTCAATCACCAAAAATGAGCTTATTTTGACTTCAGTTTTTGTTTTCATGATTGGTATGTGGTGCCTGGGTTCAGTTATAGGGGTTAACTCAACGATTGTTGCCTTGATTGGTGTTCTTGTTCTAGTCGCAGTCAATATTTTAAGTTGGAGTGAATTGATGCAGGAGAAAGGTGCATGGGACACTCTTATCTGGTTTGCCTCTTTAATAACTCTTGCAACTTTCTTAAAAGAGTTTGGTGTAACAGGCATGTTATCAGATTTTCTTGGAGGCTATGTACACTCTTCTCACTGGCAGATTAGTTTTATTATGATTTCCACAATCTACTTTTATTTACACTACCTCTTTGCTAGCAATATTGCCCACATAACATCAATGTTTGTTCCCTTCTTAGTTCTTTCTATAGCAGCTGGAACACCACCTGTTCTTGCAACGATAGTTTTAGGATCTTTCTCTTGTATGTTCGGTGGACTAACAACGTATGGATGCGGGCCAGCTCCAATTTATTTTGGCTCAGGTTACGTAACGACTAAGGAATGGTTTTCTTTAGGATTTGTGATTAGTGTTATAAATTTAACGGTATGGTTCACAGTAGGGTTTGCTTGGTGGCATTTCCTCGGTTTAACTTGAAAAGGAGTGGTTGAATTTTGGCGATTTTTAATAATCCGAGCCTCCGAGTACCACCATGTACACTATCGGCCCGGCTTATAAAAAAACTCATCCAAACTTCACAACCACTCTTATAAAACTTGATTAAAAAATTGAAGAGCTTTAAATAGTTAAAAGTATGATGCAGAAAGATGAGATAGAAACGAAAAGGGAGATAGAGAAGGCTTTTGGATTTGAGTATGTCGATACCATTAAGCCGGTGTCTGATGTGGTGCTTGAGAAGGTAATAAAGCGTGTTAAGCGTAAGCGTTTCCCGTTATTTAATAAAAAGCATAATAAATGGATCAATAGTCTCTATGGAGAAGCAGTTCGTCTGAAGAAAGAGGCTCCATATGTTATCAAGAAGGTAAACCCATTAATCGGAGTTGGCGTTTTTGCAAAAAAGAATATTGCAGAGCTTTCTTTTATTGGAGAATATGCAGGTGAATTAAGGGCGCGTAAGCGTAAGGATAGTCTTAATGACTATGTCTTTGGTTACATGGTGGGTTTTTTTTCAACGCCCTGGGTGATAGATGCTGAAAAGCGTGGTAATTTTACCCGGTTTATCAATCACAGCTTTGATCCAAATATTAGCTCAAGAGGAGTTGTTGTAGATGGTGTCTATCATGTTATCTTCTTTGCTAATCGCTCTATTAAGAAGGGGGAGCAGCTCACATACGACTACGGCCCAACATACTGGAGGGCCCGCCCTTACCCCCAGAATTTGTAAAAACTTGTGAAAAGGTAATTCTTTTTGTGTCTTTTTTCCGATCTCTTGCTCGCCAGTACGCAGTACAGGCATCGCCAAGATAGAAAAAAATCCATCAAAAATAATCACCTTTTTACAAGTTTTAATAAATCATAATTTGTAGGAAGACGCTGAATTTTGGCGACCTTTTTCATAGACCGAGTCTCCGAGTACTACTATGTACACCATCGACCCGGCTTATGAAAAAGATCGCCAAAATTCAGCGTCTTCCCTCTTTATGAATAAAGTTCGTAGATTAAAGATGTTACCTTGAAGCAGTCTTTATTTTGGTAAGTTCCTGGAATAATCATCCCAGACTCAAAAAGCCAACCTAATACAATAAGCTTAATAAATTCGATCTCTTTAGGGTCGTATTCAGCGGCTTCGAACTTCCATTCGCGTCCTACTCTTTTAAGTTCTGCTTGTTTTAAAGAGTTCCCAGAGGAAAGATTAAGATGCATAAATTCATCAAACATAATCCATCGACCGCTTTGGATGGTAGAAAGAGCCTTTTGTACTTCGATGATATTTCTATCATGTTGTTTAAAAGAAAACCTACTTTTATGAGAAAGAGCATTATGGGGGTGTTTAAAGGTAATAAGCGTTCTTTTTTTGATAGGTGTTTCAAGCCATTTCTTAGCAGGTGGAGTCTGTCTTAGTTGATCTTCTTCGATGACGCAAAGACCAAGGAGGAGATTTTTGTTAATAACTCGTGCGATGTATGTGGTTTCGTTGTTGTTGATCCCAGGAAGTCTTATACTTTCATCTTCTAAATAAAAAAGCTCATCTTTTTGGTTGTATGTTACATGAAGAGCTATTTCGTTGCAAAGTGTGAGGATTAATGACATGTCCTCGATAAAAGAAAATTCATTATCAGAAATTCTTTGAATTTCGTCTTCATGTAAGGATAATTCTTCTTTTGAAGAAAATTGGGAGTTTATCTTCCAGTTTTTCCATTCAGAAAAGAGAGATAGATATTTGGTATAATGATTATCTTCGACTTCATAGGAGCTTGCGATAATGTAGTGGTATTCTAGAAATAAAATAATTTTTTCGAGTTCTTCTTCGTTCAATGAAGTTTTTTCTTGAATTTCTTTACATGAAACTTTTCCACAGCTTGAATTGAGCACTAAATCAGCGACATTTTGAGCAATAGGATCTAAAGAAAGTGTTTCAGTAATATATTTTTCAAAAATTTTCGGTGTTTTAAAATGTTTTTCAATAATTGAATTAAAGATATTATTAGAAGTTCGTGGAATGTGATACCACGATACGATGCAGTGAATCGGTACGTGTTTTAGAAGATCTTTAAAGTAATCTAGGTTGGGTGAAAAGTCAGGCTCAAATTTTTCAATAAGCATTTCAAAATATTTTCTAACGTCCTTTTTTATAAAGAGGGTTTCATTGTTAATATCGAATAAACCTAAGGGTTTTAAAGAATCAAGTATTGAGTGAATATCTGTATAGGAGGTTTCTGTATTGTCGCATAATTCTTGGATAGATACTTTTAAAGGACTGTATAAAATCTCTTCTAAAACATAAATGGCATGGGTGTTTAATTTTTCTAAATGTAATCTTAATTTTAAATCTCGTTCGTAATCAAAGTCTTCCAACTCTACTTTGCAGGGATTAACCATTAATATATCTTGCATAATACTATTCCATCGCATCTAATTTTCCCATTAGCATAAAGGGTTAAGTGATTACTCTCAATAGAATTTTGAAGAAATATAGATTGATTGAAGAGATAATTTCGTGTATCATATCTCAAAAACAACTTATCAGGACTGAAATGGAACAAAAGTATAACCCACAAGAGATTGAAAAAAAATGGCAGCAATATTGGGAAGAGCATAAAACGTATAAAACAGAAGTGGATGAATCCATGCCAAAATATTATGTTTTAGATATGTGGCCTTATCCATCAGGTGCAGGACTTCATGTGGGTCATGTAGTTGGTTACACAGGAACAGATGTCATTGCTAGATATAAGCGCCAAAAGGGATTTAATGTACTTCATCCTATGGGTTGGGATAGTTTTGGTCTTCCTGCAGAGCAATATGCCATTAGAACAGGGACTCATCCTCAAATTACGACTGAAAAAAATATAAAGACTTATAAAAAACAGCTGAAGTCTTTGGGTTTTAGTTATGACTGGGATAGGGAAATAGCTTCTTCTGATCCAAAGTATTATAAATGGACGCAATGGATTTTTACAAAGTTATACGAAAAAGGGATTGCTTATCAGGCAGAAGTTACTGTTAATTTTTGTGAAGAGTTAGGAACTGTGCTTTCAAATGAAGAAGTTGAAAATGGTAAATCCATAGAAGGTGGATTTCAAGTTGTACAAAAGCCTTTAAAACAGTGGATTTTTAAGATAACGCAGTATGCAGAAAGTCTTTTAGAAGGGTTAGATGATCTTGACTGGCCAGATCATTTAAAGAAGCTTCAGCGTAATTGGATTGGTAAAAGCACAGGCATGGAAGTATCATTTAAGGTTGATGGAGCTGATAATGTTATTTCATGTTATACAACTCGTCAAGATACGATGTATGGTGTTAGTTTTGTTGTTATTTCACCTGAACATCCTGAAGCTTCATCTTTTATTCAGAAAAAATATAAATCTACCTGTACTGAATATCAAAAAGAGGCTTCTTTAAAAAACGATATGCAACGAACAGAACTTGCTAAAGAAAAGACAGGGGTATTTACAGGTTCTTATGTAATTAATCCTTTAACTGGTAAATCAATTCCGGTGTGGATGGCAGATTATGTCTTGGCTTCATATGGAACAGGTGCCGTAATGGGCGTTCCTTCAGACGATGCTCGTGATAAAGAGTTTGCTGAAAAATATGAAATTGAGATTTTAGATGTATTTGATGAGGATAGAAATTATAATAGCCCTGAAGATGCTCAAGTTTCTTTAAAGGGTCTTTCAGAAAAAAATCTTGATGAAGCTAAAAAACTCATGGAAGATTATTTAGTAGAGCAAGGTCAAGGAAAAGCCTGTGTTAAGTATAAGTTACGAGATTGGCTTTTTTCTAGACAAAGATATTGGGGCGAGCCCTTTCCTATTATTCATCAAGAAGATGGTAGTATTAGAACTTTAGAATTAGATGAGCTGCCGTTAACACCTCCTGTTATGGAAGATTTTTTACCTTCACCAGATGGAAAAAGTCCACTTGCAAAAATGAAGAATTGGGTTGAGGTTATTGACCCAGTAACAGGAAAGAAAGGTTATAGAGAAACAAACACTATGCCTCAATGGGCTGGATCTTGCTGGTACTATCTACGCTTTTGTGATCCAAGTAATCAAGAAGCGGCCTGGGGCGCGCGTGAAGAAAAATATTGGATGCCTGTAGATTTATATGTTGGTGGAGTTGAGCATGCTGTATTACATCTGCTTTATTCAAGATTTTGGCATAAAGTGTTGTTTGATTTAGGATTAGTTTCCACGAGCGAGCCTTTTAAATCACTTGTCAATCAAGGTTTAGTTACTTCCATGGCTTATAAAAAAGATGCCGGGGGATATGTCTCTTATAATGATATAGAAGAAGTAGATGGTTTAATAAGAGATAGACATACAAAAGCGCAACTTCATGCTCAAATAGAAAAAATGTCAAAATCGAAATTAAATGGTGTTTCTCCTGATGAGATTTTAGAAGAGTTTGGAGCAGATGCTTTAAGGTTATATGAACTTTTTATGACGCCGTTTGATAAAGAAAAAATCTGGCAAAGTGATGCTGTCTCGGGCTGTCGAAGATTTTTGAATCGTGTTTATGACTTATGTCAATCAAAGAAGATTTGCGAAGAAGAGTCTGAAGATTCTAAGAGATTAATAAATCGTTTAATTAAGGCAGTTGATTCAGACTTAGAAATCTTAAGTTTTAATACGGCAATTGCTAAGATGATGGAGTTTGTGAATAAGTTTAGCGCTTTATCTTCATATCCAAAATCATCTCTTAAAACTCTTTGTCAGTTGATCTATCCTTTTGCACCTCATTTTGGTGCAGAGTGCTTTGAGATACTAGGAGAGAGTGAAAATATTGTTTTTGCAAGCTTTCCTAAATACGACCCTAAGTATTTAGAAGATGATCAAATAACAATTGTTTTTCAGGTAATGGGCAAATTAAGAGGGTCGGCAACTTTTAAGAAAGGTGCCTCTAAAGATGAAATATTGAAGAAAGCAAAGGAAGATCCTCGCATTAAGAAGTATTTATCTGATGGTGTTTTAAAAGAGATCTTTGTTCCTAATAAACTTGTAAACTTTGTTGTCTCAAAAAAATAGGTCTTAGATGAAGTTTCTCTACAGTCTTTTTATGATCGTTTGGACAGTCATTATATCTAGTAAATACACTTACGATCGATTTAGGCATAAAAAGTTTGTGGGATTACTTTTATATAAGCTTGGGCTACGCTCTCAAAAAATTAAACAAAGTAAAAAGCGTTGTATTTGGATCCATGCAACTTCCTTGGGGGAGACTTTATCAACAAAAGCTTTGCTTCATAAATTGAAAGCAGAGGATAAAGAGTGTCATATTATTTTTTCCACATTCACAACGGTAGGATATAATTTTGCTAAAGGTTTCTCCCAAATTGATCAGGTAATTATTCTTCCCATTGACTTAAGATTTTTAATGAGAAAATTAGTTAAATCAATCAAACCTGATTTATTCATTTTGACAGAAAGTGATTTTTGGTTAAATTTGCTATCAGAAGTTAAAAAGTATGGCTGTCCCATGATTTTAATGGGGGGAAGAATTTCAGATCGCTCTTTTAAACGCTTTTTAAAAGCATACCCTTTTGCAAATTACTTGTTCTCTCATTTTGATTATCTACTTTTGCAGGACGAGTCTATGAAGGCTAAATTTTCTGCTCTTGGATTTAGTCCGCAAAAAATAGATGTGGTGGGAAATTTAAAGCTTGATACGGTTGGTGACTTTAAGAAGGTTCAGCTAGGATTGAATGCAAATCGCCGCTATATAACTTTTGGATCAACTCATAAAGAAGAAGAATTGTTATTATTAAATAATCTTCAGTCCTTAGATGATGATATTACATTCATTGTTGCCCCAAGAAGACCTGATCGTTTTGATGAAGTAAGAGACATACTAAATGAAACAGATCTTTCATGGCGCTATATTGATGATAACGGAAATGGGGATGAAAGAGTGATCTTTGTAAATAAACTTGGGGTCTTGGAGCATTGTTATGCTGTAAGCATTTTAGCAATCGTCGGCGGAAGCTTTATTGATTTAGCAGGTGGTCATAATGTTTATGAACCTGTCAGGCATGGAACCCCTGTTCTTTATGGACCGCATATGTATAATCAGCTATCGCTTACGAAAATTGTCGAACATTACTCTGTGGGGCGCTCTTGCAGAAAAGAAACTTTATTAGAAGAGGTTCAAAAGATGATTTCTCAGGGGCGTATTGATAATGAATTGCTGAGTAAAATTAAAAGAGAAACTGAAGGTGCTTCAGAAAAAGTAATTAATTTAATAAATCGCTTGTTTAAAAATGAAGAGGTTTGCTATACTTGATTTTTAATTTATCGCGGGATAGAGCAGTTGGAAGCTCGTTGGGCTCATAACCCAAAGGTCGGTGGTTCGAGTCCGCCTCCCGCTATTTTTATCAGAGCTAGCTCTTAAATCTAGCTCTTTTTTTTTAAAGCGGCGGCTTAGCTCAGTTGGTAGAGCAACGGAATCATAATCCGCAGGTCACTGGTTCGAGTCCGGTAGCCGCTACATTTTTTTTTCAATTTCTACCTACATGTAACACTATAAAATTCTTTAATAATCTTAAAGAAGACAAGATCTATAATCTAGATTGAGTTTTTGCTCTCATATGTTTATTTAAAAAATTAGCAGAAGAAGTTGTTGATACTTCTGCCTCTGGAATATCAGATTGGTGAAAGTTATGCCACATGCCTTCTTCTACATCCATGCTTACATCAAATCCATAACTTTTTAATTTTCTTGTCATTCGGGCAACTTCACTAAGTAAAGCATCTCTTGTTCCTGTGACAAAATGAGTAGGAGGACAACCTTTTGAAAAATCTCCTAAAATTGGTGAAATAAGGGGATTTGCTTTATTATCATTACCGATATAGCGAGAAACAATTGGTGTTATGCTTAGTTCATATTTAATTTCCGGAGATCGTCCATCCAAAGTGTAGAAGCTATCGCTCTTTTTACCTGTTGAGTCGACAAGCGGTGAGTACAAGCACATGGATTTTGGTAGGGGCACACCTTCTTCATGACACTTTAAGATAAGAGAAAGGGCAAGTGTTGCACCTGCAGAATCTCCTAAAAAACAGATTTTATCAGGACCATGTTTTTCCATTAATTTTTTATAGACAGCAAAGCAATCATTCAATCCGGAAGGGAAGGGGTGCTCAGGTGCAAGTCGATAATCCACAGCGTAAGCTTTCATACCAGTTTTTGCTGAAATTGGTGTAAAGTTTTGGCATAAATGTTCATATGGTTTTCCTAAGCAAAACCCACCACCATGGAGATACATCATCACAGATTCATCTTCACTTGATTGATATCCTTTTGGTGTGACCTCTACAACATTAACACCTGCAATTTTAATTTCTTTTGAAGTTTCCACATACTTCTTTTTGCATATATTACTAAATTTAATTGTAGCATCCCGGTAGCCTTGTCTTATAATAGGCCAAAGGGACTCATCTTCTATAGGACCTCCAACTGGTACAGCGGTTTTAAGAATTTCTTGTGCCTCATGACTTATGGTATTTGGTATATAAGGAAAAGGACGCGGAACGTTACTTAATTCGTTTGTTTCCTGAACAGAATTTTGAGGAATATTCAAATTTTGTGTTTGAATTATACTTCCTGTACCAACTTTTGCATTATCCATGTTTGTTCCTTCGGTTAAAAATTTTCACTGATTTTATAAAGATTAAATAAACATGTCAAGGTAAAGTTCTTTTCTCTCATTTTTTATTTGAATTATAATTCTCTTGATGGGATAAGAGGTTAAATCTAGTAAATAAACAACAAGGTCTAAATTTGCTGCTTTCCTTAATATTTTCTTTACTAAATCGACGGAAGAAGATTGTCATACTCTCCTTAATGGCGATTGGTTTATGTAATGTCGTCTTTTTCTATTCGTGTATCCAAAAAAGACTTTTTTTAGAAAAATACATTGGTCATTTACCTCAATATTCAAATCAGGATATTGTAGTTCTTGCAAAAGATAATTCTGATATATTGAATCTAAAGTCTTTTGAATTTCCCTATGGTGAGAAAATAAAAGGGCATAAAGATGTACTTGCGATTTCATCGCTTGTAAATTCAGGTGATGCATTTGAGGTAACTGATGCAGATCCCGAGATGTTTGTAATTTCCTTAAGAAAGAGCGCCTCTGTTAAGCAATGGCTTGATACATTTAAATTCCGGGATGAGTTATATGCACTTACACCAATGCAGTATAAGCATATGTACAAAAAGGCGATTTTATCAAAGAATGAAGCTTTGAAAGAGCATTATTCTCTTTTGGATTTAATTTCTCTATTTTCATATGTAGGAATTATATTAGCTTCTGCGATACTGCCTTTATTTTTGAAGAAAGAGATGTGGATATTTTTGGCAGAAAGATTATCTTTTATTTCTTCTATTACTTCATTTACAACAGTGATGGTTTTAATTTCAGCAACAATTCCGCTTCTTTGTTTTTTAGGGGCCACTTTTATATGGGGACCTATTGAATCTTTAGGGATGATTGCTTTTCAGACACTTACTTTACAAGTGATAACAATACTTACGATATCCCTAGCAATATTGATTGCTGGGAAGGGGGAATATGGCAAAAGTAGAGTTTTTTAATGTCTCTTATTTTGAAAAGGGAGAGATGCTTTTAAATGATATTTCAGTAGCGATTGAAAGTGGTGATCTTTTTATGGTAAAGACTCAATCGAGCAAAGAAGGGCGGGCTTTTTTAAGGCTTTGTTGCGAGCTTGTCTCTCCACAATCAGGAGAGGTTCAGGTTTTAAGTGATGAAAAGCTTAGTTTAGGAACAAATATCATCCCTTTTATTGATGATCTGACAGTTTCTCAGGTGTTATCATTACCTCTTCTTGCAAGAGGTTATTCAAAAACATTGATTGAAAGCAGAATAAAAGAAATTATCCGTTATTTTTCTATTGAAGGAACACTACTTAAGCAAGTTAAAGATTTAAGTAAAACACAGAAGGCATTACTAGGTGTTTGTAAAGCCGTAATTGGCGAACCAAATATTGTGGTGCTTGATAAATTTTCGTCTTACTTAGAGCATGATGTCGCAGTCGTTGTGATGGCATATCTACATGAAATTTCTGTAGATCATGAGGTCACTGTTATAATGGTTGAAAATGATTCAAGACTTCACCCTTTTGCTGCAAAAATTATGCATCTTGAAAATGGTGAGATGAAAGATTTGGTAGGAGAAGGTGTAGATCTTCAGAAATTGATGCCGTTTTTAAAAATATAAGGATTCTAAATGCAAAAAAAGATTTTTGATCCGATTCATGGATTTATTGTAATTAAGAAATGGGAGGAAGAGTTAATCGCTTCTGTTCCATTTAGACGATTGCAAGGAATTCATCAAATAGCTGCGGCTGCATTTGTTTATAATGGCGGTAATCATAAAAGGTATGATCACTCAATTGGAACGATGATGGTTGCTAATAAGATCTTTGAGCATGTAATGAAAAAATCTGCTTACTTTCCAGATATTCCAAAGAAAGGGTCTAAAGAGTATCGCTATTGGAAAAATATCTTAAGAGCAGCTGCTCTTTGTCACGATTTAGGTCATCCTCCATTTTCACACCTTGCTGAGAAACATCTTTTGAAAGGAAAGAGACATGAAGAGTGGACTAGAAATATAATTTTTTCAGATTATTTAATACCAATTTGGAAAAAAGCAGGTCTTGATCCAGATCATATTGCTAAAGTCTCAATTGGACGTGAATATTATGCCGAACCTTTTTCTGAGATAGAGTCTATTTTAACAGAGATGATAACAGGTAATTACTTTGGAGCCGATCGTATAGATTATCTTTTAAGAGATTCTTATTTTACAGGTTTGGCCTATGGGTCGTTTGATTATGAGCAATTAATTCAATCATTGTGCATCTTACCTTATAAAGATCGTTATTATTTAGGGGTAGAAGAGGATGGATTAGAGTCATGTTATGCCCTTTTGTTGGCTAGATACTTTATGCATAAAAGACTTTATCAATACTCAAACATTAAATCTTATAGTTTTCATTTTTCTAGATTCATTCAACAGTTTTTTAAAGATAAAGATATCACAACAAGTGTTGAGGAATATGTAAGGACAAATGATTTTGAGATCTTAGCAGAAGTCTATAAAGCCTATGTAGATGTAAAACATCCGTTACATAAAGAAGCTATTACTTTAATGGATCAAGAAAAGCGTTATAAAGCAACACCGATTGATAATGAAACGATGCAGCGCTATAAAGAGTCTTTGAAAGAAGATAAAGCATGGGTCTTTTTTGAGGAAAATTCATTGTCTAAAGAGAAAAAATTCTTCTCTTTTCCTGTTTTGCAGAAAAATGGTATGATAATGGGAGCGGATAAAATCTCAGAGGTTCATATTCCGGTTAATATGTCTAATTGGGTTTTTACAGCACCAGGACACCATGACTATTTTGAAAAACAAGATGCTTCCAACTCTTCAGAAAACGGCTAAAAGTTATACTTCAAAAGAGCTGTTATTTATTTTGAATTTAATGATTTGCGGTTTTTGCTTAGCTGCGGATGCTGCGATCACAAAAAGTGTGAGCACATCATTTTTTTTAGAAGCATATGATTCTTCTTTTTTTCCTCTTGCATGGTTAATTTCGTTGCCTCTTAATTTTTTAGTGGTCTTTTTTTATAACAAACATATAGCTTATTTTGGCCCTAAAAAAATGATGGGGAAAGCCCTTTATTCCACAGCAATTTTTAATGTGTTGTGCGCTTTTTTGATCAAAAAGAGTTATATCCTTCCTTTTGCGCTCTATATTTGGAAGGAAGTCTTTGTCATGTTTATGTTTCATAATTTGTGGTCTGTAATTCATTCAGGAGTGGATCTAAAGCGTGCAAAATATTTATATGGATTATTTTTTGGTATAGGAAGTCTTGGGTCAGTTTTTGGAGGTGTTGTCACTTTTCAATTTTCTCAAATCTTAGGAAGTCACAACCTTCTTCTTGTTACATTTCCGCTTTATATGATTACATTTTATGTTTATTGTAAAGGCGTTAGATTGCAACCTTTTTTAAGTAGCTCTCAATCAATAAATTTAAAAAAAGAGAATGCATCAATATTCTATGGTATAAAGCTTGTGAAGAATTCAAAGATATTACTATTCATCTTAATTTTAGTGGTTTCAATGCAAATGTCTTCAACTCTAATTGAGTATCAGTTTAATCTTCAGTTAAAGCAAGTATTTGATTGCTTAGATCTAAGAACTGCTTTCATAGGAAAAATTCTTGGTTATGTAAACATGATTAATGTCTTTATTCAGTTTGTTGGAAGCTTTATATTAGTTAGGGTTATAGGATTGTTGTCGCTTCATCTTTTGATTCCTATTCTTCTATTAAACAATTTAATTGTCTATTTATTCATCCCATCCTTTAATGTCATGTGTTTAAACTATGGTATGATAAAATCTTTAGATTATTCTTTATTCGGAATCATAGTGGGGATGCTTTATACACCTTTGTCGATTGAGGAGAAATTTCAAGGAAAGTCTATTATATCAATTTTAGGGTATAGAGGGGCTAAATCTGTTATTTCTTTTTTAACTTTAGGGTTAGCTTTTTTTAATCATCAAATGATTCAAAGTCTTTTAATCTATGCAGGGATCATAATCTTTCTTATTTGGATAATATCATCATACTCTCTTAAGAAAAATTATCAAAAACAGTACATTTAAGTATTCATATTATTATTAAAAAGTGATATAATTCTTTTAATTCAAAAAAAATATCAAATAATTAATTTTATGCAAAAAGGTTTACTACAAAAGCTTGTGGCTCATTATAAAGAGTATTCGAAAGAAGAAAAACTTTTTATTTTTTTTATGATGATGTGTAGCTTTGCAATTACAGCAGAAGCTGCTATTACTAGAAGTATTGCAACATCTTTTTTTATAGATGTTTATTCAGCAAAGCTGTTTCCTTATGCTTGGATTGCTTCGCTTCCGCTAAACTTTGCAGTTGTTGCTTTTTATAATCGATTTATTCCTCGATTTGGTAGTGGAATTATCATGGGGCTAGTCTTAGGATTTACTATTATTTTTAATCTATTCTGCGTTCATTATTTGAAGCAAATTTACTCACTGCCATTCTTTCTATATTTATGGAAAGATATCTTTGTGATCTTTATGTTTCACAAGCTTTGGTCAGTGATTAACTCAACAATAACGATATCAAGAGCAAAATATATTTATGGACTTTTTTATGGCTTTGGCGGTTTAGGCTCTATAGTCGGAAACATGGTCCCTAGTTTTTTTGCAGTAAGTTATGGAACAGAAAAGCTTTTATATGTCACGCTTCCTTTTTATGTCATTACATTTATAGGATATATTTTATCTTTACAGATGAGGGAGAAGTTTTCCACATCAGAAAAATTATCCATGAAAGTTGAGAATGGTAATTTTTCGTATGGTGTAAAATTGATAATGAATTCAAAATTATTGAAATTTATTTTACTTTTAGTAGTAGGCATGCAGGTTTCATCAACTATTATGGAGTATCAATTTAGCGTATATTTAAAGCAAGCATTTGTAGGGCTTGATATAAGAACTGAATTTATGGGGCGTTTATTTAGCGTTGTAAGCACGGTAAATGTATTCTTGCAGTTTGTTGGAAGTTTTATATTAGTTAGAATGATTGGCCTTAAAGGCACTCATGCAATGATACCTTCTATGCTATTAATGTATGCGGTTTTATTTTTCTGTTTTCCAGCTTTTGGGTTGATTTGTGCAGGATTTGGAATGATCAAATCTTTAGATTATTCAATTTTTGGAATTGTCAAAGAGATGTTATATATCCCATTAAGTGTTGAAGAAAAATTCAAAGCAAAATCTGTTATTGATGTATTTGCTTATAGAAGTTCTAAAGGTTTAGCGTCTTTAATTATCTTAGGACTATCTAGTGTATTTGCAAATAACATCATTTCATTATTAACCATTTCTCTTCTTATTATATTTGTTGTTTGGGTCTATGCAGTAGTTTCTATGAAAGAAGAGTTTGCAGTAATTGATCAACAAAAATCTGCTGTTTCTAAATAAAATATTTGATAAAAAGATCTTTTATCGCTACTCTCAAAATTTATATACTGTTTTTCTGAGGTGGAAAATGCTGAAAAAAGGCTTGCTTGTTATATCCATTACCTTTCAGGTGTTTTTAGTGGGGTTTATGACATTTATTATTTTCAAAGAAAAGAAAGAACCTGCAATTATTGAGGATATTTTTTCTTTAGAAGATACAAGCAAGGTAGCTTGGGCAGAAGAGCCTTTGTTTAATCATCCGTTTAAGTCTTGTTTGCAAACAACTGGTGTTATTGTTCCATCTTCAGGTTATGTAAAAGTTACTAATCCTTTAGAAGGAAGGGTAGAGCATGTTTTTGTATCAATTGGTGATGAGGTTAAGTTAAATGCGCCTCTTTTTAAAATTCAAGATAAAAACATCCATGTAGAAATTAAAGAAAAGGAAGCTCGCTTAGAAAAAGCGGTGGCAGAATTAAATTTTCAAAAGCGTGCGCCATCAAAATATGCCGTTTTAAGAAAACAAAAAGCGATTGAAGAAATAGAGATTAAGAAAAAAAATCAAGAGAAAGAAGCCAAAGTCTACGAATCTTTACTTGAAGAAACAGCTGTTAGTAACATCGAAACTAATGAAAAACATATGTTTTTACAGATTACAGAAAAAGAACTAGAAAAAGCTAATGCTGATTACGATGAACTTTGCTCTCAAATTTCTGTAGAAGAAGAGGAAATTTTTTTAAATGATATTGAAGAAAAGAAAGCTTCTTTAAAGCAAAGTACATTGAAATTAGAAAGCGCGCTAGTAAAATCTCCTATGAAAGGACGTGTAGTTGATGTTACAGTCTCAAAGGGCACCTATTTAAATGATAGAGGCCAACTTGGTGTGACGATCATTCAAGAAGAACCTGCGATGATTAAGGTTTGTATCAATGAAGAAGATGCTCATAAACTAAGACTTTCTAGAAATCTACGTGCGGTTGCTGTGCATAAGAGTAATCCTGACATCCATTTTATCCTAGATTATGCTTATTTTAACCCTAAAATGAGTATCTATAGAAATGATAAAAGAAAACTAGATCTTTATTTCACTTTTGAAAAAGGAAGGTCTTCTATCTATATGGAACAATCATTTGATGTGTATATAGAGAAAATACATCCTGTAGACCTTTCATTTCTACATTATAAATTCCAGTAAATAAGTACATTACATTTATTCCTAAGTCTATTGTTGAAAGAAACAAATATATGTGAATAGTGACTTTATGAAAGCAGGAGTCATTTGGAAAATTCTGAAGATAAAAAAGTTAAAGTAGATGTATCGGGGAAAGATCTTTTAAGAAACTCTGTACTAAATAAAGGGTCAGCATTTCCTGAAGAAGAGCGTAAGTTGTTCAACCTTGAGGGATTACTCCCTCCGCATGTATCTTGCATTGATGAGCAGTTAAAAAGGCGCCAAGAAAATTTTCATAAATGCTCAGATAACCTTGCTAAGTATAACTTTTTAACAGACTTACAAAATAGAAATGAAACGCTTTTTTTTAGGTTTTGTATGGAAAACGTCAACGAAACACTTCCGTATATATACACACCTGTGGTAGGGGAGGCTTCCTTAAATTTTAGTCTCGGATATCATTATAGCCGTGGTATTTATATACCTTTTGAGAAAATGGATGAGATAGAGCTGTTATTGAGAAATGCAGCTAAAAGTGAAATTGAGGTAATTGTAGCTACTGACGGAGGAAGAATTTTAGGCCTAGGAGATGTAGGTGTAGGTGGAATGACAATTCCCATAGGTAAAACCTCTTTATATACTTTATTTGGGGGAGTTCATCCAAGTAAAGTATTACCTGTTTTTTTAGATGTCGGTACAGATAACGATGTATTGCTAAAAGACCCACTTTATCTTGGGAGAAAAAAGCACAGAAAATCAGGTGATGATTATTATGAGTTTATGGATAAATTTGTGACTGCTGTAAAAAAAGTTTTCCCTAAAGCTCTTCTTCAATGGGAGGATCTTTTAGGGATACATGCACAAAAAGTTCTTGATCGCTATAGAAATGAGGTTCTTTCTTTTAACGATGACATTCAAGGAACCTCAAGTATCGTCCTTGCTGGGCTTTTAACAGCTCTTAAGATGAAAGGATCAAGTCTAAGAGATGAAAATATTGTTGTTTTTGGAGGAGGTGCTGCAGGACTTGGTATTGCAAAGTCTATCTGTGCTTACCTTGTTTATAACGGCATGAATGAAACACAAGCAAAAGAAAAAATCTGCGTAATTGATAGATACGGACTGACCTATAAAGGACAAGATAAACTGCGTCCAGAGCATGAATTCTTTGCAAAAGAAAAACCAGCCAATACAGGCGATGAGATTAACTTAGAAGAAACAGTAAAACTTTTCAAAACAACAATCTTAATAGGAGCTTCTGCACAAAAAGATGCCTTTTCTCAAAAGACACTGGAAAACTTAGCAAATAACACATCTTCTCCGATAATCTTTCCACTATCAAATCCTGATTCAAAAGCAGAAGCAACCCCCGAAAAAATTATTAATGCCACTAAAGGATCTGCAATTGTTGCGACAGGAACAGCTTTTCCTGATGTTCACTACGGCGGAAAAACTTTCCACATCGGTCAATGTAATAACGTGTACATATTTCCGGCAATGGGCCTATTTACAACAGCCTTTGATATTAAAACTATTCCCGATGAGTTTTTCTATATCGCAGGTGAAACTCTTGCAGAAATTTCCCCACCCCTCTTATTTCCTAAGTTTGAACACTTACGTACTGCCTCAAAAAAAATAGCCATCGCCGTAGCTCGCTACGCCTCCCAAGAAGGCTTAATACCCAAATTAACCGATTCCCAAATCCAGACGGCGATAGATCAGGTATTTTGGGAACCAAAATATAATAAGTATATTAAGTAAAGGAAGACGCTCCTCATTCAAACTTGAAGTGCCTTTAATTAAGATTGATTGGTGTTTCTAAAAGAAAAGTCTTATAGTTTTTTTAATGTTATTTGGGAAGATAAGGTTTTGTAAGTTCGGATGTATGTTTACATTTCTCAAAGAAGCTTGTACTTTGTACTGGCGATGCAGGGATATTTAAAGAGGCGCCAAAATTCGAAACCACCTAAGTAATAAATAAGTTGTTATATTAAGCTCTGAAAAAGTGGGGGGTATACAAAGGGCTAAAACATACCCCCCGAAGCACTTCTTTAAAAAAGAAGTACTAAAAAGTCATAATCAACAATAATTATAAGCTATTTAGGTTTATTATGCAATCTATAAGCGTTATTATAAACAAACTTCTGTTTATTAACGTGTTAAGTGTGGAGTGTGTTTGAGGTTCTGTAATTACGTCTCTTAAGATACTCATGTTGAAGCGCTTGCTTTTCTCTTTCATCCTGTTGATTGTCAGTGAGTTGAGATTCTTTATCTTCTTTGAATTTTGATATTCTACTGAAGAGTATTTTTGAAGGAGTATTTGCATCTCTAGTTAATAAATTTTTCAGATGGTTAGGAATTTGATGAAGTTGAGGGATTTTCCAACCCTTTATTGAAGAGGATCTTTGTCTTGCAGCATAGTAAATCATACCGAAATGGAGGTTGTGAAGATCTTGTCTTCTACTGATAACACTGGTCATTCGGGCTGTTTTAAGTGCAGGGGTGGAGGCAAAGTCCTCTTCTGAGATGAGAGATATTTTGATTTGCGAAGGTGAAGAAAAGAGAGCTTGGGCTTTTGAGATAGCTTTTTTATGATCGGGTTTTTGAAGAGTAGTAAATAAGCCTTTATTGACCCTAACAATTTCAGAAGTAAAGCTTTTCGGGATTCGTAGTCCTTTATGCTTTAATAAACTAGAAACACCCGAATTTGGCCTCATTCTTACCATAAGGTATTGAGCGTTAGTAAGGTAGGATTGTAATGTTTTCTTCTTTTTCACATGCGCCTTTAATGTTCATTCTCTACTCTTTTAAGTAAATCTGCATGTATTTTAACATCTTCTTCATATAACTGCAAGTAAAGAATATAGAAAATCAAATAATTTATATTAACCTTGTTTTTAAAGGGTTATGCGCATTTTTTAAAATGAAACTTGATAACCTTTTTAAATAGTGTATACTGTAGAACGGCTATTAAAAAATATTTTATAGGAAAGGGCTCAATATGGTGGTTACGTTAAAAGGAAATCCAATAGATTTGGAAGGATCGTTTTTAAATGCAGGGGATTTAGCGCCTAATTTTGTTTTATGCTCAGTTGATTTAGAAACAAAAACACTTTCTGATTTTGAAGGAAAACGTAAGGTCTTGGCAACGATGCCAAGTGTGGATACAGAAGTTTGTAGTTTAGAGTCTATAGAAATCAATAAGTTAGCTCTTAAATATCCATCAGTGCTATTTATCGTGATTACGAAAGATTTGCCATTTGCTCAAAATCGTTTTTGTAAAGCAGCTCAGCTGGAGAATATTATTACTTTATCAGATATTCGACCTAAATCAAACTTTTCTAAAAATTATGGTGTTAAAATTACATCTGGACCATTAGAAGGGCTTATTGCAAGAAGTATTTTGTTTTTAGATGAATCAGATAAAGTGCTTTATTCAGAGCTTTGCTCAGAAGTGACAAGTACTCCGAATTTTGATATTTTAAAAAATGTTATTGAAGGAGAAGTGTAGTGTTTTTAATATTAAGGTTCTTAATTACCTTTGCCGTTGTTATCTTTATTGGACATGAAATTCCGGGATTTGAGATAAAAGATGAGACAGATGCATTCTTCTTTGCAATTATTTTAAGTGCTGTAAATTCAATTATAAGACCAGTGCTTGTATTTTTAACTCTTCCAATTACAATACTTACCTTAGGTTTATTCACTCTAGTTATAAATGTATTCACTTTTTACTTAGCCACTGTTATTTCATATGGAGTGCATTTTCACTCCTTTTCAGCGCTTTTTTGGGGCGGGTTTGTTGTATGGGTCGTATCAACTGTAACAAACTACTTTATTTGGAAAACAAATATGTATTGATTGATGCTTTATTTCATGTTAGAGAGTAAATTACATGGGAAAATTGATAAAGCAATATGTTTGTGAGTTAGGTAATCACTTCTTTTCGGGAAAACAAACGTTTTCATCAGTTAAGGATTATTACGGTTCAATCTTGGACCCAGATATCATACATTCAAAATATGATTACTTTTTTGATGTTGAAAAAAGAGAGGTTCTTTTTAGGGGAATTAATGTGGCAGCTAAGATTCCATTGTTTTCCCACAAAAAAAATCCAGAGATGATATCTTTTACAAATACACCATTTTCTGTAGAGGAAGCTCCAGAGCACTTTTCTAGATTAAAATATCTAGGTTTTAATCTATTTAGATGGGTAGTTCCATGGGAAGCGATCTGCCCTAATGAGCCTGAAAGATATGATACTAACTATTTAAATTACCTAGACAATATCATTGATCTTGCTCAAAAATATGGGTTTAGTGTGTTGATAGATTTTCACCAGGATGTATGGTCTCGTTTTACAGGAGGCTCAGGTGCGCCATTGTGGACTTTAGAAAAGATGGGGTTAAATGTAAATCAATTCGAAGAATCTTTGGCTGCAATCAGACACGGAAAAAAGAGTGACTTTCCTTTAGGACATCTTTTTTGGCATACAAATGCAGATCGTTATGCTGCAAAAACAATGTATACGCTTTTCTTTGGAGGTAAAACATTTGCTCCAGGATTTAATGTAGATGGAATGAATGCACAAGATTTTTTGCAAACTCATTATATTGAAGCGATTGCCCTTTGTGCTAATAAATTAAGACACCATGACAATGTCATTGGTTATGATATTATGAATGAGCCTCATCTAGGGTTTATTGGTTGTAAGGACTTAACAAAACCTCATGGATTATTTCGTCTTGGTCCTTCTCCTTTACCACTTCAGGCTTTTGCAATGGCAGAGGGTAATCCTCAAAAAATAGATGTGTATGAGAAAAAACTGTTTGGTTTAAAGTGCACCCATAAGCTTAACTGCAACGCAAGTAAAGCAAATATTTTCGAAGATGGAGTTTGTATTTGGAGAAAACAGGGGATTTGGGCTTATGATCAAAAAAAACCTATTTTACTTAGAAGAAATTACTTTTCTGCATCAGATCCAAACGAGCAATTCTATTTACCTTTTATTAAAAGAGCATGTAAACGGCTTTCTTCTATCAATTCCGAGAAGATTAGTTTTATTGAGCATGTGACAAATCATCCCATACCTGCAGTAAAAAAGCTTCCATATAAAATAGGATTTTCAGGGCATTGGTATGATGCTTTTGTCATCTCAATGAGAAAAGTTTGGAATTTCATCTCAGTGGATATGATGACACAAAAGATTAAGGTGAGCCTTCCTTATTTTGTTCAAAATAGTTTAAGCTCTCAAATTTTTAGGCTCTTAAAAAAAGTTGAGAAGTTTGCTGGTAAAGTGCCATTCCTGTTAAGTGAATTCGGCATTCCTTTTGATTTGAATAAAAAAAAGGCCTATGCAAGTGGAAACTATAGGAAGCAAAAAGAGGGGTTAGAACGATCGTTTAAAGCAGTAGAAAAAACGATGGTATCTTCAATTATTTGGAATTATACAGCTACAAATTCGAATGAAAAAGGAGATTTGTGGAATGCTGAAGACTTTTCTATATTTAGTGTTGATCAAGTAAAATCAAGCAATGATCCTTACGCAGGGATTCGAGGTAAAGAGGCAATAGTCCGACCTTATCCCATAAAGGTGCCGGGTGTTTTAAAGTCATATTCATTTGATTCGATAGAAGGTTTTTTTTCATGTACATTCGAGCATGACAAAAAGATTAAAGCGCCTCTTGAAATCTTTCTGCCTATCGTTCATTTTGGAAACGGATTTGAATTACAAACTTCCATAGGGCGTCATGAAGTAAGTTATTTAGATCAAAGGCTTTATTTTTATCCTAAAAGCGATAAAAGTGTTCAGCACAAAATAAATATTTATAAAAAACGATCATCTAAACAAATAGAAGAAAATTCACTACCTTTTTATTAATAGCACTAAGAAATTTACGGCTTAAGAACAACTGTATCAATAATGTGTATGC
>JAJACQ010000035.1 GCA_022601435.1 Chlamydiia bacterium | reverse complement strand
CGTTAATACCGTTGTATCTGGATAATAAATCATTGTATTCATATAAAAACCCTTATTATTAATTATATTTTATAAATTATTAAATAATTATAGCATGGCTATATGTTAAAATAAAAATATAATTTACCAAATTCTTAGATCACTATTCTTAGATCACTGAATATCAGACGGTTAAAGATTTAATTACTCCCTCCCTTTACGAAAATCTTGAATTCGTTGATACTTGGAGCTCTTATGGAAAAAAAGCGAAAAATCACCTTAAAAGGCGTTTCAGTACACAATTTACGCAAAGTAAATCTTACTCTCAATGTGGGCGAGATGATAGCATTTACAGGTGTTTCAGGCTCTGGAAAGTCCTCTTTAGCCTTTGATACGATCTTTGTAGAGGGTCAGAAGCGCTATATTGACTCCATTTCGAGAAGTGCAAGGCGAGGAATCGGTAAGTTAAAATCCCCTGATGCTGATATCATAACAGGACTTCCTCCCACAATAGCTATAGAACAGAAGACGTTATCTCACAATCCCCGCTCAACTGTTGGCACTATCACTAATATATATGATCACTTAAGGCTCTTATTTGCTAATCTGGCAGAATGCTTTTGTCCTATAAGTGGTGAAAAGGTATCACCTGCTACAGAGAAAGAGATTAAAGAAAGCATCTTAACTTTTGAAGAGGGTACAAAAATGGTCTTTTTAGCGCCCTTTGTTAAAGGAAAGAAAGGTGCCTTTAAAGATGATCTAGAGCATCTAATGAAGAAAGGCTTTTTACGTCTTTATATTGATGGCGATTTTTATGATTTAAGTGAAGAGATCCCGAAGCTTGATAAAGAAAAAGCTCATGATATAGATATTGTCATAGATCGTATTGTGAATAAAAAAGAGAATCAAACTAGAATAGATGAGGCAATCGCTCATGCATTAAAAGTTGGAGATGGTGTATTCTCTATATATCTACCAGATCAAAAAGAAACCAAAGTCTACTCACTTTTTAGTTATTCACCTAAATCTGGAATTTACTATAAGACTTTAGAGAGTGAAGATTTTTCCTTTAACCATCCAAAAGGCATGTGCGAGCGTTGCCGCGGTATTGGGATTTGCGAAGATTTTGATTTAGATAAGATCATCGATCCAGAATTATCTATTCGCGATGATTGCTGCGCTATTGCTCCACATTTTAATACTGTTAGATGGAGTAACATCTATAAAAATTTAGGCAAAATTTACAACTTTAGACTATCAACACCATGGAAAAAACTTCCCGAAAAAGCAAAGCACGTCTTTTTATACGGAACAGAAGAAAAATGGGTAAAGATGAAATTTACTCATCCAGAGAAAGGATATTCTTGGACTGATTATATTGAATGGAAGGGAGCGATCAATATCGCAAAGGATCGCATCAATGAATCAACCACTGACGTTTATAAAAAGAAGATGCGTGATTTGATGGACATCTTTCCTTGTCCTGATTGTAAAGGATCAAGATTAAAAGCCTATCCTGGAGCTGCAAAGTTTCAAAATAAGACGATAGCTGAGTGGGCATCTTTATCTGTTGAGGACTTTTTGGTTGCTCTTAACAAGATAAGGTTGAATAAAACCGAGGCATTGTTAGCAGGTGAAGTGATCAAAGAAATGAAGGCACGCTTAAGCTTTTTAATGGATGTAGGCCTTCCTTATTTAACGCTTAATCGAACCTCCCCTACTCTTTCTGGTGGAGAAGCACAAAGAGTGAGACTTTCAGGGATGATTGGTTCCTCTTTATCAGATGTCTTATATATTTTAGATGAGCCTTCCATTGGTCTTCACCCCAGCGACAATTTAAAGTTGATCAAGACATTAAAGACCCTTCAAAAACTTGGCAATACCATTATTATTGTAGAACATGATGAAGAAACGATTTTAGCTTCAGATTCTATTGTAGATATTGGTCCAAAAGCAGGCATTGAGGGTGGAGAGATTCTTTATCAAGGAAATGCTAAATCTTTTTTAAAAGAAAAAGAATCAATTACTGCAAACTACCTTTCAGGAAGAGAAGAAATCAAGATACCGAAGCGTCGGAAGATAGATCTTAAAAATACCATCAGCATATCTAAAGCTTCTCATCATAACCTTCAAAATGTTTCTGTTAAAATCCCTCTTGGTGTGATGACCGCTATCACAGGAATATCTGGATCTGGAAAGTCATCGTTAATTACAGAAACTCTTTACCCACATTTAAATAACTTGCTTCATAAAACAACTTTAACAGTTGGCAAATGCGGAAAAATTACAGGTGATGAAAATATAGAAAAAGTAGTTTCTATTGATCAATCACCTATTGGAAGAACACCAAGATCAAATCCAGCAACTTATGTAGGTGTTTTTACAGACATCAGAAACTTCTTCTCTTCATTACCGGCTTCAAAAGCAGCAGGATTTACAACTGGACGTTTTAGTTTTAATGTAAAAGAAGGTTCATGTGCAAATTGTAGTGGAATAGGCTCTGTAAAAGTAGATATGGACTTTTTAGCAGATGTTTGGGTAGGTTGTGAAGAATGTAAAGGAAGGCGTTTTGATAATCAAACATTATCGATTACTTACAAAGGGAAGAATATTTCTGATGTTTTAAATATGCCTATTGGTGAAGCCAGTATGTTCTTCGAAAACATTCCTCAGGTTCATAAAAAGCTCTTATTATTATATGAGATGGGTCTTGGCTACATCACCCTTGGCCAGTCAGCAACAACTTTATCAGGTGGAGAGGCGCAAAGAATAAAGCTTGCATGCGAACTTCTTAAGAAAAAAAGCAGCCGCACTCTTTATATATTAGATGAGCCTACAACCGGACTTCATTTTTACGATATTCAAAAGTTATTAAATATTTTACATGAACTTGTTGATGCCGGAAACAGCATTGTAGTTATTGAGCACAATATGGACCTTGTAAAGACTTGTGATTATGTGATTGATTTAGGACCTCAAGGTGGATCTAAGGGTGGAAAAATTATCGCTACTGGAACTCCTGAAGAAGTGGCAAAAACTAAATCTCCTACAGCTAGATTCATAAAAGAAGCTTTAAATAAAAAGAATATAACTATTGAATCAAGTGTGATCGAAAAAAACGTTCAAAAGAAGATCAAAATAGAAAATGCTAATGAACACAACTTGAAAAATGTCTCTGTCGAAATCGAAAAAGGAAAGATCTCAGTATTTACCGGACCATCAGGATCGGGAAAAACAACTCTTGCATATCATACGCTCTATGCAGAAGCTCAAAGACGCTTTGTTGAAACGCTCCCTCCTTTTACAAGGCGCTTTGTAAAAGCTATGCCGAAGCCTAAATATGGAAAAATAGAAAACTTATCTCCAACGGCAGCTATTGAGCAAAAAATGAGAAGCATGAATCCAAGAAGTACCTTAGGAACAACAACTGAGATCTATGATCACTTAAGGTTGATCTACACACACCTTGGAAAAGCCTTTTGCCCAGATACAAAAAATCCTATTGAGCAAATCACACCTGAGTATATTAGTGAGCAATACAAAGATCTTCCCGATAAAACGAAGATGACATTGCTTGCTCCAATCGATACAAGTGAGATCTCAAACTTTGATGATTGGAAAGATAAATTCTTAGCAAATGGATTTTTACGTGTGCGGTTAAATGGAAAGCTATACGAGCTTGATGAAAAGATCCCTTATCGCAAACTACGTAAAAATACTTTAGAGCTTATTGTTGATCGATTGGTTTACTCCAAAGATTCCAAAGCTCGCTTGATTTCAAGTATTGATTTAGCCCTTAAATATTCTAATCAAGAGGTGATCATCATAGCAGGTGAAAAAGAAGTTTATTATAACCTCTCTTTTTCTGTAAAAGAAACCGGTAAATCCTATCCAAAACTCACCCACCACACCTTTTCATTCAACCACAAAGATGGTATGTGTGATTATTGTAATGGCCTTGGAATCTTAATAGATATTGACGAAGAGATGTATGCCTATTTCGGAAGCGCCAATGAAAAGGATTGCCCTCAATGTAAAGGTGGACGATTAAACCCCCTTGCATCCAACGTATTGATCAATGACCTATCACTTCCTGATCTTTGTGCTCTTTCTTTAAAAGAAGCTCAAACATTTATTTCTAAAATCAAACCATCAGATGTGATCAAAGAACCCTTAGAAAAAATTATATCAACTCTTGAATTCTTAAATGATATAGGACTTGACTACCTCTTTCTTCATCGCATGAGCAGAACACTAAGTACAGGTGAGGTTCAACGCGTTCGCCTAGCAAAAGAGTTGCATAAAGAATTAACTGGCGCCTGCTATATCTTAGATGAACCAACTATTGGACTTCATCCCGTTAACAATGAAAATCTCAACAACTCTCTTTTGAAAATGAAAGAGCGTGGTAATACTTTAGTGATCGTTGAACATGACCCACTCACTATGGAAATTGCCGATAAGCTTTTTGACTTCGGTCCCCATTGTGGAAAATCAGGTGGAGAGATTGTCTCTCAGGGTACATTTGAGCAAATCAAAAAAGATAAAAATTCAGTCACCGGACCCTATCTTGCTCAGAAAAAAGTTTTAAAACGCAAAACTAAGATAATAAAACCTACAGATTTTTTATCTGTCACAAATGCAACCATCCACAATATTAAAAAACTCAACATTGACATTCCTTTAAACGGCGTCACAGCTTTCACTGGAGTATCTGGTGCTGGAAAAACTTCACTTGTCATAGATTTAATCTATAAACACCTCGAAGAAAATCTAAAGAAACGAAAACCTGCTAACAAGCTTTCAAGAGACAACTGCGAAATTGATAATGCTAAAGTTTTATCAAAAATCTTACACATTAATCAAACTGCTGTCTCTCATTCTTCACGCTCTGACATATCTACATATTTAGATATCATGACTCCGTTAAGAACATTCTATGCAGCGCTTCCTGATGCAAAAATCAAAGGATTAAAACCTGGAAACTTTAGTTTTAATCATCAAAATGGACATTGTAAAAGATGTAAGGGGCATGGCCATGAGTGGATAGACCTTCATTTTTTACCTCCTGTTAAACTCACCTGTTCATCTTGCAATGGTCTGCGCTTAAACCCTCTTAGCCTATCCATAAAGTATAAAGGTTTATCAATCTCTGAGCTACTTAACATGGATGCAAAAGAAGCTCAAAAGATTGTTCCCCCTCTTCCAAAGGTTCATAAAGCACTATCACTTCTTATAGACACAGGGCTTGATCATCTAAACATCAACAGAAGAGTGAAAACATTATCAGGAGGAGAAGCTTCAAGATTGAAGATTGCCAAGGAACTATTGAATAAAGATGTCGGTCACACGCTATATGTATTTGAAGAGCCATCAATAGGTCTTCACTTTACAGACATAGAGCTTTTACTTCGTCTTTTTGATACCATCTTAGAAAAGGGACATGGTATTTGGGTCATAGAGCACAACACAGATATAGTCAACAACAGTGACCAGGTAATAGATCTCGGGCCAGGCGGAGGTAAGCATGGCGGGAAAATAGTAGATAAGGGATCGCTTGCACAGATCAAAAAGAGAAAGAAAGCGTTGATAAGCAATTATCTTTCATGATAAACTTTTTTCGCTGGGGAACTTGTGGAATAGACCTTTTGAACCAGGTCAGGATTGGAAGATAGCAGCCTTAAGAAAGTAGTTTTTGTCACAAGCACTCTCCAGCATTTTCATTCTAAAGATAGTCAAAATCTCATGGGACTCCGTCCCATACCCCGGTCAAAAGCCAAGGCCCTTAAAAAAAACCATATGAGCTAAGAAACTTGTGAAGCTTAATAATTATAATTTTAATGTTATCGAATTTAATTATGACTTTTCGGTTATTATGAAACAGGATCGGTGTTAGGTTATATGTGGATACCGGCACCGATAATCGCTCCATACAAAATAAAGCCTCCGCATGCTGTTTTATCTAAATCATACCCTGTAATTTGTCTGTTTATTGGAGAGACCCCATGAACATATAGGCAAGATCCGCCAGCAAATAAGTATCCGTACCCAATATGAAGCTCAACTTTAGGGATCGTTTCAAAACTATATCCGGCTGCAGCTCTTACAGAAGTTCTTTTGACTAAATCCTTCACAACATAACTAGGCGCTGCGTAATCTGGATATCTTATCCAAATTTGTGAATCAACTACATCTGCGTATAGGCCACCTTTTAAAGGAATGTCTATATATATCCTTCGTGTAAATCTATATTTTAAAATTAGCCCAAGTTGAGCTCCTACAAAAGTATTCTCATTTTTTAAATATAAGTTTGCCTCTCGATCAACAGTAGGCTCGCCTGATAAAGCATTCGGTATACTTCCCATTTCAAGGCTCGAGTCATGCTTCATCCCACGTAAGCCAATTAAAGCTGCCACCGAAAAATAGTCATAATAACGTGGGGTTAGATGGTTTAAATAACTACCCTCAATAGAATTAAAGTGTTCATTATATTCTATCCTTATATTTCTTAATGATTGAAATAAATAGTTTGGACCAAAAGGCCAATCACCATAAGGATAAATTGAAATTCCCATATTAACAGAATTTCCAACATGATCCTTAAAACTCCAATCATATAAACCTAAATAGACAGCTTGAATCGAAGCCTTTCTAGAAGGCGCTAAATCTGCTCTTACTCTAATTCCGGGAGCATAAGTATTTCCCGATTGGCTAAGATTATAGAATCCAGGTGATACAAGTCTTGAAAATCCATCGGTCATAGCAGATGCTGTGGAATTAATAATACTATCTGAGCTTCTATCATTACGCCACATCGGCGCAAAAGCTGCATCAAAATAAAGCCCCTCTCCCCCTTTAGATATGTATGAAGGCTGAGAATAAAGCCCAACCATAACAAAAATAAAAAAAAGACTATAACGCATAAAATTAATCTTATGTCATAAGATTAATAATTGCACATATAAAATTACCAATTTTCACTTTAAACAGATTAATCTCATCTTTTTTCCTTTTTCTTAATCCAGAAATGAGCAACACTCCTAAAGCAAATATTAAATAGATTGATGACCAAACAGATCACTAAAATAAATACTATATGGTCTTGGTATAAGGAGGTTAAAGATGAATATCTGTATTACCCTAACTTCAAAAATAATTTTGTCAAAAAACATTAATAAATAATCAAACACTTTGTAATTATCACTAAATAGTTTATAATATCTAAAGTAAATTAGAGCAAATAATAAAAATTTGAGCGACTAGCTAAAATTATTATTACTAGCTCATAATAATATAGAGGAACCATAATGGACTATACTTTCGACGATATGAATTTATCAAAAGCAACACTAAGAAGAACTTTAGGGGTTCTCGGAGTAGCCGGCACAGCTGTAGTTGCCGGACCAGCCGCTGGCTTAGGTGTTGTATTGTGCGGAACGGCTGGTTATGCAGCTTCTAATTATCAGAATATTGCCCATTCATGTTTAAACTATTTCAGGTCAAAAGGAGCAGAAGTAGGAAAAGCAGCTCTTCAACAAGGTGCAAATGCTATTAGAAATCGAGTTTCTCCTGAACACCAACAAGCTATACAAGCACTTATAAATCCAAATGCTCAGCAAGCTCTAAAACCCGCGGCTGCAGAACAAATTAAAGACCCTTTAGCAAACTTTATGAATAGATCTTTGGGAGCAGTTCTTCCTACGGCTGCAGCGGTAGCAAAAGTGCACCGTACATTGGCTCCAATAATTCAAAATACAGACACCGCTATGCAAGTTGCTGAACAGACCGGAAATGCTCTTTTTAATGCAGGTGTTAGTCAATTAAGTGAAGAAACTATTGGCCGTGTTCTAACTACCTTAGATGCTTTTGAGACAATAAGAAACCAATCTTTGAGCACCTCCGCAAGACAAGCTACAAAAGCTTTCGCTCATTATGCCGCTTGCAGATCAATGACAGCAGAGCAGCGTGAAGAAGTTTCTAATGCCATAGCAATAGGTGGAACAACTTTAAGAGCAGTAAAAGAAAGGTATTTTCCGGCAAATCAAGCAGGAGAAGCTTCATTTATTCAATGGATCACGCAAGTAGCAACATTCAAATTAGCTCAAATTGATAACCTTGTAAATGATCCAGATTTTAACGCAAAGGAAGAAGCAAAAGCAATGGCTCTTGCCCAAGCAAAGAGATTTAGTCAATGGATTCAAGATGTAACAGGGATTACAGATCACAGAAGGAATATCGCAGATAAAAAACGTGAGGTTTCAAATACTTTAGCAAGAGTCACAGCTCTTTTTACAGGAATTTCACAAGCGGATGCTGCAATTACAACATCCGCAAATGCAGGTAATGCTTTAGGGCCTCAACAAGCCCCAGCTGGAGGTGGACAGGCTACTGCAGATATGACTGATGCTGATGCTCCTGTTAACAATGGCCAAAATCCAACAATTGTGGCTGATGATGAAACTGTTCCAGCAAATCCCCAAGGTGGTATTCTTGCAATAATCGATCAGCTCTGCGCAAGTGCTGAACAAGCCTACGGAAGTGGCTTTGCCAATTTACTTCTTGGTGCTTTAGGTTTAGGTGCAACTTCTGCTGTAAATAAAATAAGAGACATTGCTAAAAGCGTATTAGTCGATCCTTCAGAACCCGATGCTGATGAAATCTCCACTCCTGACTTACTTTTGCGCGGATTGAATGTAGTTAAACCGCTTGCCGCCATTGGAGTTCAAAAAGCTGCGCAGTTGACTCTTGACCAAGTAGTCTCCCAACCACTTCAAGAAAAAGCAAAAAAAACATATGACCAGCTCAAAGATATGGTATCCCCTCTTTTTCCTGAGGGTGTTGGTGAACCTGATGATTCTGATTCTGATTTAGATGATGATACACCCCTTAATCTTTTAGAAAGAGGTGTTAAATTGATCACTAGTAAAGTAAACAATGTTCTTGATTATGCAAATGGAGAAACTAGTTCAAGTAAAGATCGATCAACTGCAGAGCTTCTGCAGCGAGCAAAGGAATTAATCCCTCCTGAAGTTTGTACTGCAGAGGAAGAAGACTATCATCAAAAAAGTCAAGATGAGTTAAATAAAACAATTGAGCTTCTTACATTCAAAACTATTTATAGAGCTTTTACTGGTAATGGAGCGCAGATTGACTCATTTGAAGAAATGGTTAGGTTATTTGAAACTAACAATGGTAAGCTTACAGGCGATTTTGAAACAAGTGTCGGGATATTTTTAAGAGAAATTCAAGATCAAATGGCTCACAGTCATACTCCGTGGTACACTGCTTTATTTATAAATACAATTATTAGTCCTCTTATATCTGCTACTGTCATGTCAGCGGCGCCTAGAATTTCTAAATCTTTCTACAATCAAGTCACAGAAGCCATTCACCTAAATGCTTCTGACGACCTTAATACAACCTCTCTTTCCACTTTAAAAGCAACTACAGAAATATGTAAAAAGATCGATAAGTCATATATTAGAGCAAATGACCCTAATCACATAGAAAATATAAGGACCTCAAAAGATACATCTGAAAGAATTTTTGAACTAGTAAATGGTACACCCGAAGACCAGGCTAGTCTCTTTAAAGATGCCACCCATGCTTTTATTGACCTTCATTATAAAGATCCAATCAAATTCATAGATGATATCAAAGCTTGTAAAACAGAACTTAAAAACACAATTAATCGGTTTAATAAAAGTGATGTTTCTGTGGTTAAAAAGCTAGCTATCCCTATTATAGCAATTGGTTATGTGTTAACCGCTGTCTTTGAATTCCTCATGACACTATTTATAAAACCTCTAAATATAATCATAAACGCTATAGCAAAAGATATTGCGATTAAAAATGGATTCTTTGAAGAAATCATCACAACTACGATTGAAAGTCTATCAGGGGAAAATAACGGAAATAATACAATCGTATTAGATGAGTTATTTATTCTTATCCTCGATGAAGCTAATAAAGAAATTCAAGATTTAATAGATGATTATAGCCCTGAATTTGACCCCCTACCTGCTCTCAAAAAAGATGAAGAAAAAATAGCTAGAGAGTTTATTCAATCGATCCTGTCAACTTCGTCTATATTTGAGGATGAAGAATCTTTAGAAAAACGCATAGAAGCAATTCCGATAATTGGAGAAAAACTTGCTAAACTGGGTCTGAATAAAATCACTTTGTTGTTATATAATATCTATAAAAAAGTCACCACTAAAGATCAAATGGAAAAATACATCGCCCAGGGTCTTGAAGCACTTAATAACAACTTAAGATCTGATGCCCCAGAAAATGTTCCTGCTGAAATTAAAAGAAAAAATGAAGCTGAAGCAGTAACAAGGCAAAATACACTAGAGCGAAATATTAATGCTCTTGGTAGAAGACTTCTTCAGTTATGTGTAAAAGTTGTTAATGAACCTATTCACCCCCCAATTGATGAATTTCAAAAAGAATATGACTCAGTTCTTAAAAAGGCTCATGAACTTGAGTTCTCTCCTGAGGATCTCCGTGAAGAAAATGATAAAAGTACATTACAAAACAACTTAACCAAAATAGAGGAAACAATTAAGCACCTTTCTGAATTTATTGACGATATCAAAGCAATCGAAGACTCCCCTGTTCATAAGAAAAATCCTTTACGTGATCAGTTAAATCCTATTACTAATGCTATAGTTAATATGTTAGAGCTTTTCAGCACAAAACGAAAATACTATCAGTCTTGTTTAATTAGCGCTGAAAACACAGTTGAAGGTAAAGATAAGAGTGATGATGAAGAAGCAATTGAAGAGAAGGACATAATTAATGATTTCCTTACTCAAGTACAAAATCTTCAGGAAGGTGAAGATTTGGAAAATCAATTGATTACTCTTGCCGGAAGTATCAATAGTATTAAAACAACAAAAAATCATAAAGCATATAACAGCATCAAAAGAAACATACAACGTTTGACTGCTTTAATGGTGGAAAAAAAGTATTTTTCAAATTCAGTTGATTTCTATGAGAATCTAAAAGTAATGTTAGAAACTTTTACACTCATTGAAACAGATCCCATTATAAGGCAAAGGCTACAAGATCAAATTACTAATTACCTGAATAAACATGAATTCCAAAAGTTCCTGGCTGATGAGAATTTAGTAGCATTACTTGAAGGAACAGACGAATATAGAAAAGTAGAGGGATATAATTCACAATCTATTTTTTATACAAGTAGTGATGAACCTCATGATATAACTAATGATGAGGATAGTAAATTATGCTTACAATCTGAAATATTAAAAAAATTATTTGACATATACCCCAACAATAGAACTTCTACTGCGGATAATGCCCCTGAGGCAGAAAATTTCCTTGCAAGACGAAGTGCTCTGATAAAAGAGTTTGAGGATGTCTCAAAGATTGCCCAATCAACAATAGATAACAAGATCAATACTTCTATCAAACAGCTTCTTAAAGAAATCCGCAAGCATCATAAGAATTATGAGACATTTATCGACCTTAAAAAGAGTGATGAAAGCATCGAAAAGTTTAAAGAAGTTTATGATGAGTATTTAAAAGCCATAAATGAAGCTAAAGATAAGGAAATTAAAAAGCCTTCTCATGAAAAGACTAAACTCCCAAGAGCTCTTGCTGCAATGGGGCTTGAAGAAATTGAATCCGAAGCTGCTGATACCTTCACCCCTCAAATACAAAATATATTGAATCTTGTAAAAAGCAGCCTCTTTACAACTTGTGCTACACAAAAAATTGTAGAAGGGTTCTTTCTGAGTGAAAGAAATAAAAGTCATGCATAAAAAAAGCTTATAGTCTTATTGATTGACTATAAGCTCTTTTGAATATTTGTTTAGTATTACAACACTCTTATCTTTCAGAACATGCTTCTGAATGATAACGTCTGTGATGTGGGTGTGAATGTTTTTTCTTATCATCTTTTTTATTCATTGTACATGCTGCAAAAGATAGACAAAACACACTTAAAAGACTAAATAGCAAAGCTTTTTTCATATTATCCTCTATATTTTTATTATTAAATGTTATTAACTTACGTTTTCGATCGATACAGAAGACCCTAGTGAAGAACAAGATTTACATCTTCTTCCTTTAGATTCTTTACCTGCACATGAAATGCTCATTAGTGCAATGACGCCAAAAACTGTATACATAGCTAACTTTTTCATAATACTCTCCTTATGTTTGTTTTTTGTTTCTAATACCTTTTAGAGAACTTGAAAATCAACGCTCTCTACTAAAGATCTACTCTAAATAAACAGAGGCTCCTATTATTTGCAAACATTTGCTAAAAAAAAATACATCCCCCACACACCCAGCAACCTAGATAGCTGAAAAACGAAAGATCTTCCAATTTGACCTTTGAATAAACACAAACAAGAGCCTTTTATATCTAAATTACTCTTGTTTAAACACCATCACTCGGATACGTGTATCCGAAACACGCTATTAGTAAGAGAAGGGGTGGATTTTGGATGTGATTATTTATAAACCGGGCCGATAGTGTACGTATTGGTACTCGGAGGCCCGGTTTATGAAAAAGGACGCCAAAAGACGCCTTTTTCCCTAGAATGGGATTTCGTCGTCCGATATCGGGTTAGCCTCAAAAGACTGAGGAGCCTCAGTAGATGGCGCTGCTGCTTCTGCATATGCTGGCTGTTGGGCTCTATTATTTGATCCGCCTTCTTCTGATTTACCTTTACCGAATGGGCTAAATGAGATGTTATGAGCTGTGATGCTTAAAGAGATTTGAGTATTGCCTTCTCTATTTTGATACATTTCTGGAGGCATCATTTCGCCATTAACAACTATTGGGCTTCCTTTTTTAAAGTAAGGTAAGATCTTATCAAAGGTTTCTCCCCAGATAGTCACTCTCCACCACATTGTTTCATCTTTTCCACCTTTTCTAGATTTACAAGCGACTCTTAAAGATGTCACCTTTCTTCCATTTGGAGTAAAGCGTGTTTCTGGATCAGAACCTAAATGTCCTGCTATTGTTGTGTAATTCATATACGAACCTCTTTTGGTTTTTTTAATTTAGATTAGTGTACCATTTTTTTTCTTTTCATCAAAACTAACTTTTTAAAAAGTGTAATCGCTTAACGTAATGCCTGGTAAGGGATTGCAATTAGTCATCTAATAATTAAATAATATAATTATTAAACAGAGTATATAATCATTAGACAAAAAAGTGAATTTAATATAGAACAAAGAATAACGTAAAAAAAAATTTAGAAAAAAAATGTCAGATAAAAAAAAGGATCACATTAAGTCCACTCCTGACGCATTGAATCGCATCTACTCTAAGGGCGATGAGACAGAGCTTTATAAGCACGGTTTTTTATACCCAGTTGAAGAGATTGGTGAATTTCATGACCCTTTCTCTGAACTCTCCCTCTTTTTAGCAAAGCGCTTAAAGAAAGAAATTACAAAAAACAATCATCCAAAAAAATGGTCTCACCAAATTCAAAAAACACTGCTTGCAGAAGTTTTACCTGAATTTAGACAACACTTCCCTCACTATAGACTAGGAATCTCAGCTCTTAAAAAAACATGGGAAAAGATTCACTACTATGTAAAGTATTTAGAGAAACATTATGACTATAATCAAAACGGGAAACTCGACATTTCTTATTTGATTAGAGAAAATCTTTCTCTCTTTTTTGAAAAGGAACTTCCTCCTTCTCACACATCCTTTCACTTCGCACACCATATTACCGGCAAGATTTCTGAATGTATCGCCGCCATAGATGGTGAGTCTGTGGAAAAAAGCAAACTGACTAAAATCATCTGGGCTATGCAAAAACAACTTATCCCAAATTTTGATAAAGCAAGCTCCCCATACGAATCTATCGATACACTAGATAAATTACTCATCAGATTTCAATTAGAGTTAATCGCAGAACATCCGCTCCTTCCTCAAAAAGAACTCCAAGAAAAACTGCACAGAAAAATCACAGCTCTTTTATCTATTAACCGTATAAGAAATTTCTACGAACTTACTCCTCAAATCTCATCTATCATCGCAGATAAAGTTTACTGCTCATCACCTCTTCATAGCATATACCCAAAAGAATCTTTAGAAAAAATCGAATCCTTTATTAAGTGCGAACATAAAAGAGTCTTAAAAGATGAATCAAAACTATCGGCAGCCTCTCGCCTTGCCTTTGTAAAAAGATTGATATTCACCTACAGATTGAAAGAATCACTAAGTAAAGAAGACGCCCTTAAAGGCCTTAAGTCCGCTATCGATTACGTCTTTTCTTTACGATCAAATAACTTGGCTGTGGGAAAACCTGTTATTAGAAGAGAGATCTTCCACTTTATCAACCAAGAAATCCTCTTGGCTGAAAAACGCGGCGTTAAAAATGTGCGCGGCTACCTTATAGAAATCCTCATCTCACTGTTCGACCGTATGCAATCTCTTCCATCCTTTGAAATAAAAGATCTAGAACTTTTAGAAGTTGTCATCTGGAAAAATATCAAAAATGACCTCCAAGATTCTTGGAAGATCCCAGCTCACCTTGTCCAAACTATCGAAGATGAAATCGCCTCTTTATACCTTGATCATTCAAGCCTCCCATTTCCTGAAATTGTAGAACTATCTATAAAGCACCTAAAACGCGTCTCTGAACTAAAAGCTAACAACTTGAATGAACGCACCCACTACTGGAGCATCCAAAACCTTTGCCTTGCCTCTCACCTAAAATTTTCAGAAGAACACTCTATCTTTAAAATCCTGCTCGAAGAAATGAAAACTCTTAAACATAAAGATCTCTCCCATAAAGAGATTATCAACCATATAACTAAAAAGTTTATCAAAAAACATCCCGGCCTGACGCCATGGAAAAGCTCTATTCAAAAACGCATCTCCCTTTACTACCTTCACTACTTCTTTGCTTATATGAAAGATAAAAATGAGACACCATTCGATCGCTTCCAAAAATGGCACCTTCACAACCTAATGCACGATCAACAATCCGTCTTTAAAGAATTCTATATGGCAGAACTTGCCTCTATCACCCGAGCGCTTCTTCCTTACATTCCATTCATCAACTCCTACATCACTCAAATCCTACATAAAGAAGACAAACAAGTCGCTGAATAAATCTCTTTTTAGTTGTGAAGCTCTACTTTTTGTCTATTATTCAAACAACTTAAATTAATTGAATAAATGTAAAGAATAAATAAAAAACCTATTTATGATAGGGAGTATGATTTGTAATTTCTATTGCACGATAGATTTGCTCGATAATTAAAAGTCTTACAAATTCATGTGGGAAGGTCATTTTGGAAAAGCTAATGAGACCTTGTGCGTTTTGTTTCACTTCTAAACAAAGTCCTTCAGCACCGCCGATTACAAAATTCCACGAGACTTTGTTTTCAATCAGGTTTGAAAAGCTTTCACTTGTGTGAGATTTGCCAAGTGGATCAAGGCAGAAGTATGAAAGAGATGAAAGTTTTTCTTTTAATTCTTTACCTGATTTTACGATCACCCATTCAAAAAGACATCTGCTTGTAAGGCGCTTTTCATATGTTTCTAAAGCTTCTTTTAACCAGCCGCGATGCGCTCTTCCTACGCAATAAACTTTAATTTTAAATCTCATGCAAGAAGGATACCATTAAATTATCAAAACATCTATAATAAAGAGTGTTTTGATGAGGTGAACTATGCTAAATTCTCTACTTGCTTGGATAACAATTGATCCAGACCCAATATTCTTTACTATCCCCTTTATAAACCATCCCATTGCATGGTATGGCTGCATATTTGCGTTAGCTTTTTACCTGGGGTTTAAAATTTTTATTTGGATGTATACACGCCATATTCTAGATTCCATTAATATAGACAAACAATTCAAGGATATTGTTGTTCCTATGGGTCATGTTTTTTCTAAGGAGCATCAAAAGCTTTATGCGTTTTATGCAGCAAGAGTAAGGGATGAGAAAAAACTTTCACGTTTAAAATTACAATTATATCTTGAAGAGACCGAATCTACTGTCATTTCTATAAAAAGTAAGGCCGTTAAATTTTCAGAATCAGCTCTTATATATATTATTTTAGCAACCATTATTGGAGCAAGGCTCGGTCACATTATATTTTATGAAAACATCATGGAGTATCTTTATTCGCCGCTTGAAATCATCAAGACTTGGGAAGGTGGACTAGCAAGTCATGGAGGCATCGCCGCCATTTTGATTGCAGCATTTATTTTTGTTAGAAAGAACAAGTCAATTTCCTTTTTGACATTCATGGATATAATAGCCGCCCCCACGATGTTTGTCTGTGCTTGGATTAGGATTGGGAATTTTATTAATCAAGAGATTTTAGGGGGAGCTTCAACTCTTCCGTGGGCTATCATTTTTAGACACCCTGCAGATGGAGGTGCTATTGTTCCCCGTCATCCTATGCAGCTATATGAATTTATTCTTTACATGGCTGTTTCTATTCTTTTGTTTTCGTTATGGAAAAAATTTGCCTATCAAAAAAGGGATGGCTTTTGTTTAGGAATTGTTCTTATCATTTCTTTTTCCGCTCGCTTCTTTTTAGAATTTTTAAAAGTTCCACAATCTGTTTATGATACAGCAAATAGTTTACAAATAGGTCAGCTTTTGAGTCTTCCGATGATTTTATTAGGAGTTGTATTTTTAATCTTTTCAAGAAATAAGAAAGTGGATCTCGACAAAAAACTATCAGAGTTCTAATATTAGGGCATGTCAACAAAGGATCAAAAATGAATTTATATATTATGTTTGCAAGAGCGTTTACATCCACAATAGCATCTCTCTTTATCACGTTCTATTTTGCTCTTTTCAGGCCCCTTTTTGAGCAGAGCCTCCTTCTTAATCTTACTTTTGGTCTGTTTGCAAGCGCCCTTTTTACAGCCTCTGTATTTACTCTGGATTACTTCCTTAGAAAGTGTCATTTAAAAATCTTTAACACAATCGTTCTCGGTATCTTCATTGGAATATTTACTGGAAAAGCCTTTTGTTCTATTTTTGACACTTTATTAACTTTCTCAACTCAAATAGACTCATTACCTCTTATTGCAATCACCTTTCCTAAAGTTATTCTTTACCTTCTTGGAATTCATCTAGGAATCGTTATCACTTTGGCCTATCAAGATGAATTTCACATCTCCATTCCATTTGTGCGATTCAGTAAAGTTCTTCAAGGTAAAAAAGAGATTATTGTTGACGAGTCTGCCCTTGCTGATCCTCGTATGTTAGACTTTCTATCAACAGGTATTTTAAATAATAGATTAGTCTTGCCATCTTTTTTAGTAAAAGATTTACAAGAAAAGGTTGATTCATCAGAAGAGCATGTCCAGGCAAATATCAAAAAACTTCTGGCTGTTATAGAAAAAATGAAAAAGATGAAAAACCTAGATGTTAAGGAAAATGAAACTGACTTTAATGACATATCAGATGTTAAAAAGAAAACACTTCGACTAGCAAAAGTCACTAAATCTAATATCTTAGTAGCGGACTGCTCTAAAATTGAAAGTGAAGAAAGTGATATTGAAATCTTAAGTTTAAATAAGATTACCAACTCATTAAAAAATGTCATGACAGCTGGTGAAAATATTGAGATTAAAGTACAACGGTATGGAAAAGAGCCTAAACAAGGTGTTGGTTATTTAGAAGATGGCACCATGGTTGTTATTAACAATGGCGGGGACTTCATTGGAGAGACCATTGATGTGCAGGTCATTTCTGTAAAACAGACATCTGCAGGACGTATTATCTTTACAAATGCCCTAGCGGAAGAAGAAGATGAATTCGCTTATCAACCAAGTGGCGTATATCAACATCACCATGAATAATCTATGAAAACAAAAAACAATATTATTGGTATCGGCACAGACATTATCTCAATTGATCGCTTTGCAAAATCGATTGAGCGTCAAGGTGAGACATTTATAAATACCATTTTTACTGAGGAAGAAAAAGCCTATTGTAAAAAATTTAAAGATCCTACTGGAGCCTATGCTGTACGTTTTAGCGCAAAAGAAGCTGTTGCAAAGGCGCTCGGATGTGGATTTAATGAAGTGTTAACTTTCTTAGATATTGAAATTATAAAAGATGATCTAGGAAAACCCTCGATTCGATTATCAAGTAGAGCAAATGAGCATTTTGAGGATCCGCATATAGAACTCTCGCTGTCTCACTGCAAAGAATATGCTACTGCTTTTGTAATTGCTTTTTCTTCATAAGACTTTTTTTTGCCTCTTTCATAAAATAAATGCTTCCGCAAACAAGATAAACATCTGAAACCTGATCTTCAAAAACTTCAAGATTTAATTTTTGAGCATCTTTAACTGTTAATAATCGCTCAGAATTAGATGAAAAAAAGTAAACTTTATCAACAAAGGATTTTAGTATTTCAAGGCAATTTACGTATTGCTTTAAAGGCGACATATTCCATAGTGCTATAATCTTTTTATTTGGATAAAGAATTTTAACCTTCTCTTTTAAGGCTCTAAAAGCTCCTTTATTATGAGCCATATCGAAAATCATATTTTCCACCACTTCAAAACGAGCAGGAAGTTGATATAGCTTTTCTAAAGGCCTATAACCAAGAACTTCTAATACAAGATTTGCAATAGATCTATTTTCTTCTAAGTAATCATTAGAAGTGTTTTTTACTTTATGAACTTGGGCATTTTTCTCTTTTGCAATTTGAAAGATAATTTCATGATTTACCTTTGGACCAAGAACTACAGGCTTTCCCTCTTTGATAATTCCGGATTTTTGAAAGGCTATACTCTCTTCATCTGTGCCTAAAAAATTTTGGTGATCTATAGATATGTTTGTAATAACCGATAGTTGAGCATCTAAGATATTCGTTGAATCCTTTAATCCCCCAATCCCCACTTCAATAATTGCATAATCTATATCGCTCTTTGCAAAGTAAACAAAAGCTGCAAGGGTTAAGTACTCAAAAAAATTAAGAGTGTGGAAAACTTGGCGGTGTTTTTGATAGATGTCCTCCATTTCTTCATCAGAAATAAGAACACTATTTATACTAATTCTTTCATTAATCCTTTCGTAGTGAGGAGAAGAAAAAAGGCCAACTTTCAATCCATTTTTTTCTAGTCCTCTTGCAATATTTAACCCTACACTCCCCTTACCATTTGTTCCTGTAAGATGTATCACTTTAAGCTTATCTCCCGGAGAGCCTATCTTATTATGAGCCTTTCTTATTTTATCTAAAGATTTTTTAGGATTTGTACGTTTACACAAGCTCTCATAAAATCTCTTATACTCCATATCTTTCCAATTGTAACTTTTCCATATTTTCACAGGTTGTATATGAAGATCCTAAATTTACAAAAGTTCTATTTTCTCCATGGTAATCGGATCCTCCAGTAATCATCCACTTCCTTTCATTACAAATAGTAATTAAATGCTCAATTCTATTTATCGAAAAATTTCCATAAAAACATTCAAGCCCATCAAACCCATATGACGAAATAATTTTTCTTAACACCTTCTTTCCCTTAATTAAAATAGGGTGAGCTAAAATGGCTTTTCCCCCTGATATCTTTATTGCCGCAATCGTTTCTTCAATGCTTGGAAGTGTTGTTTTTACAAAGAAAGGAGCTTTATCACCCAAAAACTTTTTAAAAGCTTCTCCCATATCAGAGACATACCCTTTTTCAATTAACTGCTGAGCAATATGAGGGCGTCCAATTGTTCCTTCTTTTTGTTCATACAAAAAGGTATCATCTATTTCATAACCTGCTTTTTTTAAATTTTGGACAATTTTTATAAGCCTTTGCTTTCGCCTTTCTTTATGCTTTAAGCAAAACTCTATAATTTTTTCATGATAAGGATCTATTCCTAATCCTAATATATGGACCGACTCTGTGTCATCTCTCTTTTCATAAAAAGAGGAGCACTCAAGTCCTGTGATTAAATCAATCCCTTGTTTTTTTGCATACACAAACACCTCATCTGTATAAGCAGCTACCGTATCATGATCAGTGATAGCTAATCCCTTAAGTCCTTGCTTCTTTGCTAAATCAATCAATTCAAAGGGTGTTTTTGTTCCATCAGAGCATGTGCTGTGACAGTGTAAGTCATATGATCCTGACCTCATACTTCAGCTCTACTCCTTTCTTTACTCTTACAACTTCTTGTACTTCTTTAATCAATTCCATCACATCTTTATATGAGGCATTATCAATATTATTAATGAAGTTGGCATGCTTCTTACTTACCTGCGCACCTCCCACACTAAACCCTTTTAAACCGCATTGATCAATCAAATTACCTGCTGAATAGCCATCAGGATTTTTAAAGATACAACCTGAGTTTTTTTCTTCAATCGGTTGTGATATCAATCGCTTTTTTAAATTCTCTTGTACTCTTTTAAAGACATTATTTTCCTGCTTAAGTTCAAATTCAGCTGATAAAATAAATTCATCATCTGCTAAAAATTTAGATGAGCGATATCTAAATCCACATTGATCTTTTTTATACATTTTCTTCTTACCATCTTTTGTCATCACCTCTACACACACTAAATGATCAGAAATTTCACAACCTTGAACACCTGCATTCATACAGATTGCTCCACCAACTGTCCCTGGAACGCCTACAAGCTTTTCAAATCCCGAAAGATTCATCTTACTTACCTTTCTAGATAATAAGGGAAGATTCACTCCTGCTGCTGCTTTTACCTTATTTCCATCAACTTCAAACTCTGTCATTTTATTAATTAAAACTACTCCATTGAAATAATCATCTTTAAATAAAACATTTGATCCTCTTCCAATTACTATGAAGGAAAGTTCTTTTTTCTGAATAAAAGAAAAAGCTTCTTTTACTTCCTCTGCCGATTCGATCTCTATTAAAAATCGGGAGCAAGCATTTATACCATAGGTATGATAGCGATCTAAAAGAACGCTTTCTTTAATGAGTGATTTTTTGTTCATGCTGCAAACCCTTATAGATAGAATCTATCATAGCATGAAGGTATTTTCCAGATCCATAATTACTAAACTTTTTTGCAATCCTTAGAGCTTCGGAAATAGCTATTTCTACAGGAAGATCATTATTGATTAGCTCATAAATAAGACATCTTAAAGTTGCCAAATCAACTTTTGAAACTCTTTCTAAAGCATATTCTTGAGAAGTTTTCTCTATATGAGAATCCAATATATCTTTTTGATCAAAAATTATTTGAACTTTCCGTGAGATTTCCATAATTTTCTTTTTACTAAGACCAAAAACAGACATAAATGAACTTGCTGAATTCTCATCTACATTCCCTCCATCATTCAATAGATAAAGGAGCTGAATACTAATCTCTCTTTGCTTTATAGGGGAAAGTTCCATATTAAAATAATCTCTTTTCGGTTTGCCGGATAGTATAGCACATTCTATTTTTGTTTACATGTATAAATCGAGTAGACTGTAAATAAAATTCTTACTTTATAAAAAAATATCTATACCCTATAGTGAGGAAATTATTCACACGTAAGGTAAAGACATATTTTGTTAGGCGTATTCTTAGATTCAGAAACAAACGGCCTTGATTGGTCAAAACATACCATCCTTGAACTTTGCTTTATCATCAAAAACCTTCTTACAGACGAAACTGTTGACTCATATAATACTTTGATTATCCCTACAGAAAAAGAGTGGCAAGATAGCGCTATTGAAAGCTTAAACTATACTCAAATTTCTCTTGATCTACTAAATAAATCAGGAAAAGAAAAACTCTTAGTTCGTCAAGAGATCCTTGAAATTTTTAAACGAAATAATATCGTAAGAGGTAAAGCTGTCTTTATTTGTCAAAACCCTAGCTTCGATCGCGTATTTTTTTCAAATCTTATCGAAGTAGAAACTCAAGAAAGATTGAAACTCCCTTACTATTGGCTTGATTTAGCTTCTATGTACTGGTCTAAGCGGGCACAAAATGATCATGCTAATTTTAAGTTTTCTATCTCAAAAGATGCTATTGCTAAACACTATAATATCAAAGAAGAACAAAAGCCTCACCGCGCAAAGCAAGGGGTTACACACTTGATTGAGTGCTATAACACTGTTGTTGGGTTTCCAAAAAAAGATTCTCCAAAATATGTTTAACACGAATGTTTGTTGCAAAATCTTTTAAGGCATATGAAATTTGAGACTCAATAATTTTTGCATTCGCAGCATAAAGATGATGCCCTTCAAAAGGTTTAACCATTACCTTTAAATAGCTCTCTAAAAAAAAGCGTAATTTTTTCTCTGCATCTTCTACAGGGTCTATAATCACTTTTTCTAAAGAATCAATCTCTTTTATAAAACTCTCAAAAAAACTCTGTTGAAGGCATGCTTGTGTTTGTAAAATCACTTCTGAAAAATCATGAGCTTGAACAACTGATTCAACATGCAACTTTTGAACTCGTGATAATATCGTTTTTAAAATATCATCATATCTTGTTGTTGTTAAAAGTAAATGAAATGAAAGCGGAGCATCCTCTAAAGTCTTTAATAAAGCGTTTGCATGAACCGGTAACATTCTATCAACCGCAAACAATGCAATAATACGCGTATCTCCCCTATAAGGGGGAAGAGCACTTTCTTCTACTACTTTTAAAATAGTCTCCATAGAATAAAGATAACTTTTCGATGTAGGCTTCACCTCTTGATAATCACCATGATTCATCAATGAATCTATAGATTCAACACCTAATACTTCACAAGCATGTGCTCGCATCTTGCTTAATATAGAATCATGATCATCACCATGAAATAATAACGCCGACTTCATGACTTTATTTTACACCTGCTTTCACTAAAAAACTATCTAAATGATCTTTAGCCTGCTTGAATAATTCTTCTTTTGATTTTTCCGCATCAAGCACAATTATTCGATGTGGATTTTCTGCAGCTAAAGTTAAATAACCTTCTCTTACACGCTCATGAAAAGCAATATTCTCACTCTCTAAACGATCTTTCTTTCCCTTTAAGCGCAATAAAGCCTTTGCAGGCTCTATATCTAATAAAAAAGTCATATCCGGCGAAAGACCTTTTGTGGAAACTAAGCTCATCTCTTCAATCCTCTCTAAAGAAACAAACTGCCTTCCTGCTCCTTGATACGCAACAGATGAATCTGTAAAGCGATCACATAAGACAACGACATCTTTTTCTAACGCAGGTAGAATCATGTTTTCTACATGATAGGCACGATCTGCTAAATAAAGAAAAAACTCTGACTCTGAAGGCATGGCCTCTTCTGCAAAAAGCAATGTATCACGAATACTTTTCCCAAACTCAGAGTCACCAGGTTCAAAAGTTGACAATACTTGTTTATTAAGGGAGTTTAAGTACTCATGAAGACTTTTAATTAATGTTGTCTTCCCAGCACCTTCTCCCCCTTCGAAAGTAACAAACAGTCCTGATCCTTTCTTCATTTACCCTCTTCTACAACCTCTTCAATTTCTTCAGCTGCTATATGTTCAATTCTTTGAAGTGCAACTAAATGATCTCCTTTATTAAGTTGTACAAGCTTGACTCCTTGAGTTGATCTTCCCATTACACGAATATCCTTCATAGAAGTCCTTAATGTTTGACCTGAACTAGACATCATCAATGCACTATCTTCATCAGTTACATTAATAGCTCCAACAACTAAACCATTTCGCTTAGAAGTGATAATAGATTTCACTCCCTTACCACCACGATTTGTTTGCCTAAAGTCTGTGACTTTTGATCTTTTTCCATGACCATGCTCACACACAACCAAAATAGAATTATCCTCGCTTACAACAACACATGAAACAACTCTATCATCTTCACTTTTTAGTGATACACCACGCACACCACGAGCTGTTCTACCCATTGCTCTAACTAAAGTTTGATCAAAACGCACAGCCATTCCGTGACGTGTAAAGAGCATGATCTGCTCATTTTCATGCACAAGCTTTGCTGAGATTACTTTATCGCCATCATCAATTGAAATGGCATAAACACCTTTTCTTCGAGGAGAAGAAAAACTCTCTAATAACGTCTTCTTTATAACCCCTTTTCTAGTTGCAAGTAAAATTGAAGCTTCTTGATTAAAATCTGACACTCTTAGAACTGCTGCTATCTCTTCTTCTTTTGCAAAACCTTCAAGAAGATTAACTAGTGCCTTTCCTTTCGAACGTCTAGATCCTTCTGGAATCTGCCAAGCTTTAAGCCAATAACATCTTCCAAAACTAGAAAATACTAAGATATGATCATGCGTATTTGCCACATAAGCATTCTTTAGCCCATCGGCATCTTTTTTCATATCAAGACCAATTACACCATGCCCACCGCGTCTTTGCTCGCGGAAAGTATCTATTGGCATCCTCTTAATATAATCATCTGCAGAGATAGTAATGATCACAGGCTCATTTGCAATGAGATCTTCCATCTCTAAACCTTCATCTTCGGAAGGAGCAATCTGAGTTAATCTCTTTGTCTTATCAAATTTCTTCACATCAGCAAGCTCTGATTTGATGATATCCAAAACCATTTGCTTAGATGCTAAAATTTCTCTGAAATGCTTAATCTTGGCTAAAAGATCATTGTACTCATTTTCGATCTTTTCTCTTTCAAGACCTGTTAATTGATACAAACGAAGCTCTAATACAGCATCTGCTTGACGCTCTGATAAATCATACTTTGTGATCAATGCCACTCTTGCTTCTTTTTTATCATTACTTTTCTTGATCAAATTAACAATCTCATCAAGCTTATTGAGAGCTTTTAGATAACCTTCTAAAATATGAGCTCTTGATTCTGCTCTTTTAAGTTCATAACGCGTACGACGTCTTACAACTTCTACGCGGTGATCCACCCAAGCAGTAATCATGTGCTTAACATTCATCACACGTGGAAGCCCATTATCGAGCGCAAGCATATTGCAACCAAACGTCACTTGTAAATCAGTATACTTATAGAGCTGATTAATGATTACATCTGGAATCTCACCTCTTTTTAAATCTAAAACAACGCGAAGCCCCTGTCTATCTGATTCATCACGAAGATCTGATAAACCTGTCATCACTTTGTTATTTACAAGATCTGCAATCTTAATAATCAATTGCGCCTTATTTACTCCGAATGGTAACTCATCTAACACAATAGAGGAACGATCACCTTTTCCTTCTTCAACGTGATGAACGCCGCGAATACGCAACTTTCCACGTCCGGTATGATAGGCTTCTTTAATCCCTTTAATTCCACAAATCACACCGCCTGTAGGAAAATCTGGTCCCGGCATCACCGTCATAATCTCATCAACCGTAGTATCTGGATTATCAATCACTAAATTTGTCGCATCTATTAACTCTGTTAAGTTATGTGATGGAATATTTGTTGCCATACCTACTGCGATACCAGTCGATCCGTTACACAAAAGGTTAGGATACTTTGATGGAAACACAACGGGTTCTTTTTTGGTTTCATCATAGTTGGGTACATAATCAACAGTTTCTTTTTCAAGATCTTCCATCAACGCCATCGATGGTCCTGTAAGCCTTGCCTCAGTATAACGCATCGCAGCCGGTGGATCTCCATCAACTGAACCAAAGTTTCCCTGCCCATTTACTAAGCAATACCTCATTACCCAATCTTGAGCCATCCTCACCAACGTAGGATAAATCACCCCTTCACCGTGTGGGTGAAAGTCACCTGATGTGTCACCGGCAATTTTAGCACATTTTCTGTGCTTACCACCTGGTGATAAACTAAGCTGCTTCATCGCATACAAGATTCTTCTTTGTGATGGCTTTAATCCATCCCTTGCATCAGGAAGTGCTCGTGAAATAATTACCGACATCGAATAGCGAAGATAACTTTCTTTCATCTCCTCTTCTATATTCTTATCTACGATAATTTCAGAAGTTTGTCCTTCATCACTCATAATTTTTCATTCCTTAAATATCTAAATCTTTTACTGAAAGAGCGTGGTGTTCAATAAACGCTCTTCTCGGTGGAACTTCATCCCCCATTAACACTGTAAACATCTGATCAGCATTTGCTGCATCTTCAATTGAAACTTTTACTAACGTACGCTTTTCAGGATCCATTGTCGTCTCCCAAAGCTGATCGGCATTCATCTCACCAAGACCCTTGTACCTTTGAATCTCAATTCCTTTACGACCATTTACTCTTATCTCATTGATAATCTCTTTTAATGTATGATATGGCATAGAAGAGCCTTCTTCTGGAACTATGTCTAGAATCTTCCCTTCATCACTAAAGTATTGAGCAATTGTCAAAGAGTGATCTGCCAACAATTTCATCAAAGCATCTAAATTTTCTTTCTTAAATAACTCTAAATAAGAAAAAGGCTTTGCTGCAAAATTCTGAATTTTTTCCTCTCTTTCTGGATCTTCATCTGTCAAAGAATTTAAAAATGCAGTCTTTTGCTCCTCTGCATCACTTTCTTTAAGCTTTGCAAACTCTTCTGTTGTGTATACATATTTAGTCTTACCTGCAATATACACTTGGAAATGGGGAAATAACCCCTCTTCATTTTTTGCTGCTAAGAACTCTTTAAAAATAATTCCTTTTTTCTCAAGACTTGAAATAAAATTCTCTACATCCATAATCATAGAAATAAAACCATTCATTTCATCTTTGTCTAAAACTTTTTCTGTAGAAGCAAGCTTAAACGATAAATCCGAAACTCCTAATGAAAGTAGATACTCATCCATCTCTTCTTCTGAGTGAATGTACTGAGATGTTTTCTTTCTAGAAACTCTAAATAAAGGAGGTCTTGCAATATAGATATGCCCATTTTCAATCAATGGATGCATATGTCTAAAGAAAAATGTCAATAGAAGCGTTCTAATGTGCGATCCATCAACATCGGCATCCGTCATAATAATGATCTTGTGATAACGAAGCTTTTCCGGATGGAAATTATCTTTTCCAATACCACAACCAAAAGCAGAAATCATCGCTCCCACTTCTGTATTCTGTAATACCTTTCTAAGACGTGACTTTTCAACATTTAAAATCTTACCACGAATTGGCAAAATAGCTTGATTCTTTCTATCACGACCACCTTTTGCCGATCCTCCCGCAGAGTCTCCCTCAACAATGTAAATCTCACAAAGCGCCGGATCTTTTTCTGAACAATCTGTTAACTTACCAGGAAGTCTTGCTGTATCTAGCGCTGACTTTCTTTGCGTAAGCTCCCTTGCTTTTTTTGCTGCTTCACGAGCTTGTGCGGCTACTGCTGCTTTTTCTACAATTAACTTTGCAATATTTGGATTCTCTTCTAAGAATGTGGAAAATCCTTCCCCCACAATCTGTTGCGCTGCTGAACCAACATCGCTATTTCCTAGTCGCTGCTTTGTCTGTCCCTCAAATTGTGGATTTGGAACCTTCGTTGAAATGATCGCTGTCATCCCTTCACGAACATCTTCACCGGTAATTGCAGTCTTTGCACCTTTCAGTAAATTATTTCCCTTAATATAACTATTTAAGACTCGAGTTAACGCAGATGAAAACCCAGATAAATGCGTTCCACCTTGACGAGTGGCAATATTGTTAACATAAGAAAACACTGTTTCTGTATAAGACGCATTCCATTGCATCGCTACTTCAAAATCAATCGGTCCATCATGAGCCTCTCTTACACCTGAAATATAAATCGGCTGCTCGAATAATGGCCCTTTGTTCTCATTTAAGTGCTGTACAAAAGAAGAAATCCCACCCTCATAATTAAAAGACACATCTTCATGCTCACTACTTCTTTCATCAACTAAATTGATCGTCAATCCCTTGTTCAAAAAAGCAAGCTCTCTTAAACGATTGTGAATTGTATTGTAATCAAAATCCATCACAGAAAACATCTGCTCATCTGGCCAAAACTGAACTGTTGTCCCTCTTTTGTCAGTCTTTCCAATCTTATTTAAAGGCTTCATTACCTTCCCTCGAGAAAACTCTAAATCGTACTCATTACCTTCCTTAAAGATGTTTAACAAAAGCTTTGATGAAACAGCATTCACACAAGAAACACCCACGCCATGTAATCCACCAGATACTTTATATGTATCTTTGTCAAACTTACCACCTGCATGCAAAACAGTCATCACAACCTCTGCTGCAGAAACATCGCGCCCCTGCTTCTTAGATTGATCTTCATGCTTTCCAACTGGAATTCCTCGCCCGTTATCTGTGACCGCACAAGAGCCGTCTTCACGAAGACTTACATCGATAGTCGTACAAAATCCGGCCATCGCCTCATCTATACAGTTATCTACAACTTCATAAACAAGCTGATGAAGACCTGCTGCTGCCGTATCTCCAATATACATACCAGGTCTTTCACGAACCGCTTCTAAACCCTCTAAAACAGTGATACTACTTGCATCATACTCTTTTTTCTTTTTGTTTTTATCTTCTGCCATGGTTGTCATTGCCTTTTTTACTTACCTCCGGTAAACTACTCTCTTGATCTGCGGAAAATTTCCCTGCTTTTTCAATTTTGCTAAAATATCATCCGTTCCTATCATCGCAAGCTCTGCAAAAATAGCACCTGATGACACTTTAACATATAAAGTATCATTCTTAATTCTTTCCACTTTCGTGTAATTAATATACTGGGGACTCACAATCGCCCTCCAAATATTATCAATATTTTTTGGTCTAGCCCTTTTTGCTCTTACAATCGAACCTAAAACAGAAGGCAAGACATCCCCAATACTAGACCATGGAGTCTCTGCCTTATTTTTTTTAATCCGCTTGTTCAAAAGAACATCCTACGTACTTTAAATACCAAATCCCCATTATAACAAAAAGCGCTCAATAAAGCCACATTATTTTCGCATTTCTCAAGTAAATAAAATCTTAATTTTTAACCTCAGACCACTTCTTTCAACTTCTCTTTCAACTTCTCTTTCAACTGCTCAACTTCTGCTTTCAATCTTGCATTTTCGCTCTCTGTTTCATTTACACGAGTAAGAGCCTCATTAACCTTCCTTTGAGTCTCAAGCTGCGCCGCCTCCATTTGAGCCTCAATCTCCTGAGATTTTTTCTGCTGCTCTAAAATTTTGGCTTGAGCTTCATTATTTTTAGCCTCTGCTTCTGCATCTTTTTTATTTGCCGCCTCTTCTCGTTTCAACATCTTCTCATTTTGTTGTCTAAACTGCTCTTGCATTTCTTCACCCTTGGCAAGCATTTCTTCTAGTTTTTTATTATTCGCTTCTTCTCTTATACGAGCATTTTCATCATTAATTCGCTCCTGCTCATTTAACGCTCTCTGCTGGTCATTCAATCTTTCCCGCTCCATAGTTAACGCTGTGTTCTTTTCTTCAAAAGTCTTTGTTACGTCATCAAGATCCGTAATATTTTTTTTAGCCCATTGCTCATACTGCCCTAAAAGAGTAACCTGACGAGTTAGCTCTTCCTCAGTCCCCTTCAGCCCCTCAACCAACGTCTGCAATCTTTCATTCTCCTCTGCAAACTCATCCTTTGTCACCTCGAGTCTCTCATTCTGCTGCTGAAAAACATCTCTTTCTTCTCTTATAGCCTGAACTGACAATTGAAGAGAGTTGCTTGCTTCCTGCAGTTGCCCATTTGTTTCTGTCAATGTGTCGACTGATTGCTGAAGATCTTCACTAGTTTCTTGTAATTGCTCATTCGTTTCCGATAAAGTAGCAACCTGATTTGTTAAAGTATCAACCTGATTAGTCAAACTCTCATTGGTTGTTCTAAAATTACCGACCTGCTCTTCTAAATTTTGCTGATGGGCTAATATCTTATCTGCGCTATCACCTAAAACATCTGAGACACCCTCCAATCTCACCGCAGCAGCTTCTATCTTTCCAACCTGCACTTTTAATCTACCAACCTCTGTTCCTAATTCATTTATCTGCTCATCTTGCGCTTGCTCATGTTGTAAAATTATATCAACGCTTTTTTCTAGCCTCTCATTATTATTTTGTAACCGATCATTATTTTCATCTAGCCTATCATTTCCTTCTACTAACCTGTCTGCTTCTCTTTTTATGCGCTTCACTTGCACATCTAAAGGAGCAAGCTCCCATAAAGCAGCTCCGCAACCAACCCCCACTACACCTCCAGCAATTGAGCAACCTCCCCCTACCGAAATATATGTCATTCCCGTTGCATTTCCAGCGACTTGTACAGCACCCATAATTACGCTAGGATCCATCGAACCTGCAATCATTAAACCAATTCCCGCAAGCACCACTAAAGCTGCTATAACAATTCCAGCAATGAGCCCAACTTTTCTAAGTGTTTCACAACAACCATCATGTCCCGAAGAAGTCTCATCTTTTATCTCTCGACTCGAGGGTGCAGATCCTCCATCAATCTCCATATCTACATCACCTGTAACAGCAGACATAGCTGCACTAGTCCCTGCAGCTATAAGCGCATCTCCCATATAGATCTCCTAAGTATATTGTTAAATTATTGTTAAATTAAATCTTTTTTTTGTCTTAAAATCAACAAAAATATCCACTTAAGTGATTTTCGAAGTTATATCTATTTCAATACAAAAAGGATAGGGATTAAAAAAAATCCGACCTCTAAACTGCATGTGGACCATAATTTTTTGATTGATAAAACCGATACCAAACATAGACCTCTACACATATCACAGCAATAATCGCTATAGCAAAATAAGTGATTCTAAAACAATCACAACATATAGAAACTTTTGGAGTCTTTTGAACTTTGCAATAACTCTGACCCGTTTCAATATCAGAATCAGACCCGCCTCTTACTCCATACATATGATCACTCCTTCTCTACGAATAGAGAAGGAGTATATTACAAAGGTGCTTTTAACAAAATGCCTTTTAAGGCTTTAACTTCTAATTATTCTATTTTTATTTTTTGTCTACCAATAAAGCGCCTATTACTTCCTTCTACTAACCTGTCTGCCTCTCTATCTAAGCGCTTCACTAGCCCATCTAAAGGAGCACATTCCCATAAAGCAACTCCGCAACCAACCCCCACTACACCTCCAGCAATTGAGCAACCTCCCCCTACCGAAATATAAGTCAATCCCGTTACATTTTCAACCACTCGAACAGCACCCATAGCTACACTAGGATCCATCGAACCTTCAATCATCAAACCAATCCCCACATGCACTATAACAATTCCAGCAATGAGACCGACTTTTCTAAGTGTTTCACAACAACCATCACGTCTCGAAGAAGTCTCATCTGTCACCTCTCTGCGCTGAGGTGCAGATCCTCCATTAGCCTCGATATCTACACCACCTATCATACCAGACATAGCTGCACTAGCCCTTGCTGCTATAAGCGCATCTCCCATATAGATCTCCTAAGTATATTATTAAATTCTTGACCATGACTAACTCGTACTTCATGCATATGATTACTCCTTCCCAACAAGTTGAGAAGGAGTATATTACAAAGACACTTTTAAAACTTTAATTTCTAATTATTCTATTTATCTTTTTTGTCTACCAATAAAACATTTTCATCAGATAAGTTTGAATCGCTCATACAAGCAAATATAGCAAAAAGAATATTTGGAATCATATACAAGAAACAAGCTGAAGCAACTCCCTGTAAAAAGGTAATCTCTTGATCCGATTTCTTTTCTGCAGCTGCTTGACCCGCACTTCCTAGACCAAAAATAATACTTAAGATAACTGGAGTCCACGCAAGAAACATAAGAGGAGAACAATTAATTTTACCACAACAATCTGTTTTTGCACCCTCTTTAGAAAGATCATAACAACATGTATCTCTAAGAGCAATTGGTCTACCTGTACAAGTAATCTTTGATAAATATGAAAAGAACTGTATTACAAAAGCGTTTACTGCGCTAATTGATATAAAACCCACAGTAGAATAGGGATTAAAAGTAGAAAAGGCAAAAGCTGCCTGAAATAAACTATAAACACTCCAAGAAGCACCACAGGTTAAATTACAACCTGTTACACAACTTCCCACTTGCGCCAAATGTGTTTGTCTATAACGTGTTTTTCTTAAATACTCTGTTACTTTACCGTCTTCACATAGAATCACCAAATCTCGGCTATTCTTTTTACCTTCATGAGACTGCGCTACCAAAGTTTCACTTAGTGAATCATCTTGCCCTGAAACATTAACTTGAGTTAATTGCACTCCTTCACTCATCTTAAACCTCCCTTTTTGTTAAAATTTTAAAAAGATTAACCAATCAAAACATTAAGCACAATGAAAATTTAATGACTTCTATAAAACTTGAGTTGTTTTTTAAAAAACACATTAGCGCATTTCTAGATCATCTCCCTGTTTTTTATTTGTTAGACATACCACCCTTCTTAATGGAGTATTTGCACAATTTGTAGTTGAAGCCGCTGCAGTTGCAATCATAAACAGCAAATTAAATGTAGAAACGATTGAAAAACCATGTATAACAAGGTCGCTTGCAGTGAACGAAGTTGTATCCTTTCCAGATATACTCATAAAACCTAATACCATCAAAACAAAATTTGTGACAACACCCACCCAAGCAAAATAAGCAAGTGGTGAACAATTTACTTTTGCATCACAAGCAGTTTGCCTAACTATCGGCTTTCCACAAGGACGACACATGGAAACTAGCGCAACGATTAGTTGAATAGTATTTGAAAAACTAAAAGAATAATAGGCACCTAGAAAAAATGAATTAGTCTTTAAATCTGTAACCTCTGTTCCATTACCTGTGGTGATACGAATAATCTCTTCAACCGCCACACATCCAACAAATAATACATTGAATCCAATTATAGTCATTGCAAGCTCTGCTAATTTTGTATATTGCCAGTTATCACTTAATCTCATAACTTGGGTTTTTCTTGAATCAAACTCTTGTTGGTTATCATTTACAACTATCCTAAGTTCAGCAGGATTTAACTGCCTGCTAATTGACCCTGTAGCATTTGCCATAATATTACTCCTTTGTTATATGTGGTTCTTTTTTTGATAGTTTTTAGAAAGGCTCATTGGCAGAAGGGAACATTGATGCTGCAAATAATAAAAATGAGCATATTAAATTTGGTACTGCTGTATAAGGTACCATATATTTAAATCTACTAAAATCGTCTAACGATGAAACTTCGCTTTCAAAAACATTGCTTACAGAAAGCTTATTTAAGATTGCAATATTGAAAGCAAACACCAAGGCTGCTATAAAAACAATTGGATTTATATTTATCTTACATTGCCCGCATAAAGCAACCCTTCTCGGTAGACCACACTTAGTAAAACAAGATAGAGACGCCACTAAAGTCATACAAGGAACAGTAGAAGCTGATGCAACTCCAAAACCTGCAATTTCTGGATAGTCCAAAGATTCAGGACTAATCATAGCTTTAAATAATGACACCCATCGAAATACCTCAAAGACCCCATTTACCACCAAGGTAGCCCCAGCTATAATTGTTACAATTGAAAAGTAAGGAGTTGCCGAAAAACGTTTACTTTGTTCATTCCCCGTTATAACCTCACCATTATTTTCAACTCTATCAACTTCCCTACCTCCCAAATTGCCTTGTCCTTCATTCATTTCTATATATACAGAAGAACTACTAATAACGTCTTGACTTACAACAGTAGAATCCATTTTAAAAACCCTTTTTTTTTATTTTCCATAAAGACTAATCAATCAAATGATTAACCTCAATAAAAAACCTTTCACATAAAAGATTGATTTTCCTATGTTGTTAGTCATGATAAATTCAAAAACAAAAAACACTTTTAAAGTAGCTAAACTTTTTAATGAAATTGCAGACGGCTACGATCGCATAAATCGCATTCTTTCTTTTGGGCTAGATAGTCATTGGAGAAAAAAAGTTATTGCATATTTACCAAAGCAGCAGAATATAAAACTGCTTGATATTGCTTGTGGAAGTTTAGCGCAGACGTTATCTATCGCAAAGAAACGGCCTGATATTATTTTTAGTGGCATTGATATTTCCGATGAACTTTTAAACATCGCTAAAGAAAAAGCACAGGGTCTAAACATAGACACTCTTATAAACGCCTCCGCTCTTGATATTCCTTTTGAAGATGAGAGTTTTGATGCAATTACTCTTTCTTTTGGTATTCGAAACATGGAAGATTTTGATAAAGCATTAGAAGAAGCTTATCGCGTACTATCAAAAAATGGAAAAATTTGTATTTTAGAATTTTCTTTACCAGATGGGCACATCACTAAAAAACTCTCATTATTTTATTTAAAAAAGGTGCTTCCTAAAATTGGAAACTTGCTTTCAAATCATTCCTATGCATATACTTACCTTAACGAAACAATCCAAGATTTTCCTTACGGTTTATCTTTCGTTGAACATATGAAAAGGGCAAAATTTACTCATGTCAAATGTCATAAATTGACTTTTGGGATGGTGAGTTTGTATGTAGGAGAAAAACAATGAAGTCATTGGACTTATATAGGGATTTATATCCTATTGCAATTTGCAATGGGTATTGCGGTATCGGAGAAAGTGATGATAATGATCATCCCTACTTTTACGCAAAGAGCTTTGATGGTAAACAAGAAATCAAGTTTAAGCCAAAGTACTATTTCCAATATGAACCTCCTTTATGTAACCATGATGAAAACACTCCTCTTACTTCAAATGATTTCCCTTCTGATGAAGACCTTACAAATAATATAAAGCTTTTTAAAAACCACCCCGTACTTCAAAAAATTGTCTTAGCAAAAAAGCGCACTCACGCCTTTAAAGAAGACGTCTCTCATCAATTCATTCTAGCAAAGCTCATTCATCACTTTCCCAAAGAAAACGTATTTGCCTACGCTGCCAATAAGCATGAAATTTTCTTCGGATCAACACCTGAAAATCTTTTTTCAAGAGAAGGAAATCAAATAACTGTTGATTGCATAGCCGGCACACAGACAAGTGAAAACAAAAAACTCCTCTTCACAAAAAAATTTATTCATGAACACCTCTTTGTCACCGACTATGTGGAAAACTGCCTAAAGGATCTTTGTGACTCATATGAAGTGTCTGAATTAACTACAAAGAAGGCTGCTCATTTGATTCACCTCTATAGACAGGTGACTGGAAAATTACCCCTGAATACCACAGATGATGAAATTATAAAATGCTTGCACCCTACACCTGCAACGTTAGGAACCCCTAAAAGCCAAGCCTCTGAATTCTTAAATATACACGAACACTTTGATAGAGAATTTTATGCTGGATGCCTAGGATGGATGCATCCGAATAAAACTTTGTTAAAAGTTGCCCTACGTTGCGGCATATATAAAAACAAGACTCTTACTCTTTTTGCAGGTGCAGGAATCACAAAAGACTCTGATCCTGTGGATGAACTAAACGAGATCAATCATAAATTTAATACTCTTGAGGAGGTTTTTCTTGAAAAAATCCTGTCAAACTAATCATGAACTTGCTTCTTTAATTATCTCTGATTTAGTAAACCTAAACGTCAAAAACTTTTGCCTAGGAAGCGGCTCTCGCTCATCACCATTTGCACTCGCTCTAAAAAACAACCCCATGGCACATACAATCACTTACTATGATGAACGCTCTCTCGGCTTTTATGCATTAGGACTTGCCAAAGCTTCAAAAACGCCTACTTGTATTATCACCACCTCAGGATCGGCTGTAGCCAATCTTTTCCCCGCTGTGATGGAAGCTTACATGGATAACATTCCATTAATTATCATTACATGTGATCGCGCCTTTGAGGATATCGACAGAGGAATGAACCAAACATGCAACCAAACAAACTTCTTCGGAAACTATGTTGAGTACTTCAAAACCATTTCATCTCCTCCTCATCAATTTGATCAATCCGTGATCTCCTCTACCATATCTTTCGGTGTTGCAACATCTAAAAAACACTTGCTTCCTATCCACCTCAATATCCCATTCTCCGAACCCCTCATAAACGATACACAACCTATTAATTTTTCCCACTCACTTACAAGAGAACTTCCCACTCAAGCCTTACTCACCGATGAATCTTTTGATTATCTATCTGATATTCTCTCTACTACAGAAAAAGGCCTTATCATCGTCGGCGGCAACTGCCAAGATGATGCCGCAAATTCTATCATCTCTCTTTCAGAAAAACTTCAATACCCAATCCTTGCAGATCCCCTTTCTAATATCCGCGAAAAAGGCACCTTTTCTACATGCATCACTCACTACAATCAGATTGTTCACCACCTTGGTAAATCTGGCACCATCGACCCTGAAGTTATTATCTTTTTAGGCGGCCATATCATCTCTAAAAATATTATGCTCTGGGCTCGCTCACTTACTAATACGCACCAAATTCTTGTCACAGAAAAAAAACGCCATATCGACACAACCCTTTCTATTAACACACGTATTCAAATGCCCCTTTCTGACTTTGCAAATAACCTTAACGAAAAAACTAAACGTAAAGAAAGTAATCTCTACCTCTCTATCTGGAAAAGCCATAGCTTAACTATTGAAACAAGTATCGATGACTTCTTTGATGACGCTGAAAAACTTTACGAACCAATGTGCGCTACTTCTTTAATCCCCATCATGCAAACTTCTATCTTTCCTATCTTTTTTGGCAATAGCCTCCCTATTCGCTATTGCGATAACTTCCTCTTTCCAAAAAAGATTTCTCAAAAGATTTACGGCAATAGAGGTGTTAGCGGAATCGATGGAAACCTATCCACCGCACTTGGAATATGTAAATCATTAAACACCCCTCTTGTTGCTATTGTTGGTGATTGCACCTTCTTACATGACGTAGGCGCTTTAAACCTTATGCAAAAAGAAAATATCCCCCTTATCATCATTGTGATTAATAACGATGGCGGCGGTATCTTTAATTTTCTTCCTTATAGCGATCAAAAAAACCTTCTTAATGATTTCATATCTCCTCCTACAGATCTCAATATCGGAAACATCGCAACCTCTTTTAATATCCCTTTCTGGAAAGCAGACACTTCTAACGACTACACAAAAATGATCGAACATTTGGTTTCAGAAAAATCCCCTGGTATTATTGAAATACCATCTGAAAAGAAAGAGAATCTTAAAATCCATCAAAAGCTAGATGCTGCTATCTTAAAAGCATTATCTAAAAGCGTTAAAAAGGAGCGTTTTTCATACTTCACTCTTCCCAAAAAAGAAAAGTCCTATGCCTCCACGGATTCTTAGGAGATAAATCCGACTTTGATCCCTATACAAAACACTTCGACATCACCTCCCTAAATCTTCCTGGTCACGGAAACAAAAAATTCATATCAAAAGAAACATTCATCTCTGAACTAAAATCTTATCCCCCTATGCACGTTCTTGCCTACTCTATGGGCGGACGTATCGCTTTAGAAGCACTCATTAACCATAACGCTCCCTTCCTATCGCTCACTTGTCTCTCCACAACCCTTTCCATCGACAACCTAAAAAACAGACTCCTCCTAGAACAATCATGGATAGATAAACTAAAGAATCACTCAATAAAAGAGTTCATCGATTTCTGGTATTCACAAAACCTCTTCAAAGACTTTAATATACCACCTAAACGATATACACAAAAAAAAGAGGACCTCATTAAAGTCCTCCAAGAATATTCCATTACAAAATCAAACATCTCAATTAATGATATTCAAAATTGCAAAACTCCCATCCAATTTATCTACCGAAAAAAAGATCCAAAAGCTTTTTTTTTGCAAGATTATTCAAATCTAACTTATGTCAATTCTCCCAATCATGCTATCCACATTGAAAGTTACGAGGAAGTTGTCTCACTTCTATATTTCAGCAGAGAAACCAAATTCATTTTCTAACCTCGAGATAATTTATTTTTTTCCATTACACTTAATACTCCATAAATTTTAATTTTTCCAATCAGGAGGAGAGAAATTAAATCTTTGTTCTAACACAGCTCTTAACTCCGTATATGCATCTAAATAATTAATTCTCTTATGAACCATTGGTGTGCCATTCTCTGCTAATTTTTTGTTCAGCGCTAGCATTTTTTTGGTACCTTGAGTATTCATCATTAATTTTTGAACAAATTCCTGAACCTCAATTCTAGTAATGCTCTGAAGATGTTGTTTGTCTTCATTTTGTAATTTAGGTTCTATTAATTTACCATATTCTGCTATGTAAGTGATTGCCACAATAAATGTCTTATCTGCAACTTTTATAAATTCTTGTGCTTCGTCTCGAGTCATTGGCCTTTTTAAATCAAGATTTTGTCTTACAGAAACCTCTAGCTCATTATAGCTATCGGCATACAATCTTGCCATTCCAAAAAAAGGACTTAAACTTTCAGTCATAATACTCCATAAGTTTTAACTTTTCATAGTAAGCTTAACTCGTTAGGGTGTTTATTTCTAGTGATTTATCTAACCAACATAAAATAAGAAGAAATACTTTGAACTAAATCCTTAAATTTGTTGTAAATGGGGTATGGATTTTAAAGAAAGATTTGGAGTTAGCCCTCCTGTTAAATACATCGAAGAGAATGTAATAGCTCCTCGTTATAAAAGCGACTATAAACGCAAGTATGCAAAATTCTATAGAGGCTATAAACAACAACTTTCAAAAACACGAAAAAAACAATTTGACGCTTTCTATAACTATTTAAAAAACCATGAAAATGATCTTAAATATTGCAAGCGATTTGATCTTCGCTACATTTCTAAAAAAGTAGGTTACGGAGTTTTTGCAAAAGAAGACATTGCCCCTTACTCAACACTTCATCAATATATTGGCGAGATCATCCCTACAGAGAAATTAAAAGAACAACACGATTCAACTTTTTCTTTTGAGCTCTTTCCTGACTACTCAATAGATGCCATGAAAAAAGGTAATTGGACACGCTTTATGAATCACGCAGATGTTGGCAAGCCAACTAATAATGCCCTTGTATGGGAATACTATACTAAAGATGCACCACGCCTTATTTTCACTTCAGGCCCTCGGGGTATTAAAAAAGGTGCACAAATTCTTTATTCATACGGAGAAGAATACTGGGAAAATCGTAAATCACTTGCTCTTTAAGCAATCATTCACTCTTACTTTCATCTAAAGAAGTAAGAGCCTCTTTCATTTCATCACTACGATAAAACGCTATCCTCTTATTCATCTCATCAATTGCACGCTTATTTTCTTCTATATCTAGGCCTCGATCTTTTTTCAATGCTTGAATATAGCCTTCGTCAGAGCAATTAGAAACAACAAAATCTAATAGTAAAGCTGCCTGCCTATCCATTTTTTGAATAAGTCCGATGATTTTTCTTCCTAATTGATAAACATTCTCTGACAAAATAATAGTCCATACGGCATGAGGCAATGTTCTCTTTTTTAAGCATACTAATTCCCCAAGTTTAGATATCTTATCTTGAAATTCATTGTAGTTATATTTCAACTGATTATCTAATTCATCACCCACTAAATAGAATTGTCTAAAGAAATTTATATTTATACTTACAGTTGTCATCTATCTCCTATTCTATTTCTCGTCATTGACCTAATCGAGCTTGAGAAGCTTTTGCTACAGATATTAACTCCTTGATGACTTCAAATATTCGATTGGCAACAAAAATAGTGTTTTTATATTCTGGTGAATCTTTAAAGTTTTCATCAGCGTGTATAAGCCGAATCCATTCTTTAGCAATTAACTTCATATTTTCATAACCAGAAAGCCTAGCTATGCATTGATTCAATATAAATTGACGATTGCAACAAACTACACTTTTAGACATGTTTTTTTCTTGTACTAAAATAGATTCCATAGACTGAAGCAGTATTGGTAGACCAGTCAAAGAAATTTGCATTTGCTGAAAACTTTGTAAAAGTTGATCCAACTGACTATCCTTTATTTAATCTTGCAAAGACTATAAATCTATTTTAGTTAAAAGACAATAAATTCCATAGTTTATTTAGAAGTAATATTTATTAGACAAATTTTTTTACTAAAAAATTAACGCAGATGGGTTATTATAACCCTAAGTGGTCACGTATTGGTATATATCTATACAATCGTTGTGCATCTCTGCGTGCTTTTACTAACCTACGCAATGCTTTATTTGTTTCTAAAAACTTAGGCTTCATGCCCTTTAACACGTTTGAAATTAAGTTGCATAATTGCCTACTACTTTTCTCTCTAGAATGATCTCTTAAAATCACCGAATATACCGCTAATGAACGTTGATCTTTATCTTGTGGCATAGTATATGACGATGTATATGTCATTAAACACAACGGAAATACTAAATCGTGTCTATACTTATGAAAACAATAATAACGCCAAGTTTGAAATAACTTATTCACCAATTTCTTTCTATTAAGAGCTTTTCCTGGAGTTGTTGATGGGTCTGAATACTCTAAAGCTCTAAGTACAGCCTTTTTCTGAGGTTCATTCTTTAATCTAAACATTCTTCTGATTTCTGATAAGGGAATGTGAGACTGCTTAGATGTCTTTTGTAATCTCAATCGATCCTCTTCTTCACCTTTTCTCATCAATTCATTGTTAACATATCCTAAATCTACAACAATTTTTCTTAACTGTGTATATAAATGATTAAATAATTGTCTAACCTCGTCCAATTTTACTTGGTTTGAATCACCAAAATCCACAAGGTCATACCCCACATCTCTATTGAATTCATACAAAGGTGTTTTAAGAAATAAATCGAATTCTTTCATGATTGGATCTAATAAATTAAGCATCCCTAGCACAAACTGTCTATAAACCTCTAATTGTGTACTTAACTCTCTACATTTTTTTAAAGGAAGCGCTCTACATTTCTCTTTATATTCTGCATGATTATTAATAAAAACAACCTTTCTTCTTACTTTCTGCTGATTAAACGCCTCGCTTCCTTCTTGCGACCAATCAATTTGTAACCTCTGAGAATTAAAAATAAAATAAAGTACACTTCCAGGAGAGTATTCGTTGGCAGTAATTCTATTTGAATGGTCATATGGAAACTCACTTAAAAATACTATCCAATTTTTATAAAGCTCGTTAACTAACTCAATTCTTCTTTTTAAGTCAGCCTTATTCTGTGGCTGCTTAACAGCATTCATTGCTTTAATGAGTTCTATTTTATGCTTGATCACTTCTTTTAAAGAATCAAAACTTACTACTCCTGCACCGTGTACTGCATTTGCCATATTATTTTCACCTACCTATACATGTACATACCGTTAAGATAAGATCATAAAATGAGAAAGACAAAAAAACAACCCATAAAAATAAATCGTTTGAAGTATAACAAATATTTCAGTAAAATACTTACCTATCTAAAAATAAGGAGTCCTTATGCAAACTGTAGATCTACCAATATGTTGGGAAAAGACTGGGAATTTCGAGGACATTGAGTACCATAAGTCTTCAGGGATTGCTAAAATCACAATCAACCGTCCACATTGTCGGAATGCATTTAGGCCTGAGACTGTCAATGAAATGATCTTTGCTTTGGCAGATGCCCGTAGTGATGAACGCATTGGAGTGATCATTTTAACCGGCGCAGGAGATAAAGCTTTTTGCGCAGGTGGGGATCAAAAAATTCGCGGTGATAGTGGCTATAGCAACGAGCAAGGCTGCGAGATGTTAAACGTTTTGGATTTCCAACGTGATATGCGTTCTTGTCCAAAACCTATTGTGGCTATGGTGAACGGTTATGCAATTGGTGGAGGTCATGTCTTGCATGTGATGTGTGATTTAACAATTGCTTCTGAGAATGCTATTTTTGGTCAAACAGGTCCGAAGGTGGGTTCTTTTGATGGAGGTTTTGGAGCAAGCTTTTTAGCGCGTATGGTAGGACAGAAAAAAGCTCGTGAGATTTGGTTTATGTGTCGTCAGTATTCTGCTCAAGAAGCTATGGATATGGGCATGGTAAATGCTGTTGTTCCTTTTGATAAGCTCGAGGCAGAAACTGTTAAATGGTGCAAAGAAATGCTTAAGCACTCGCCTCTTGCATTGCGTTGTCTAAAATCTGCATTTAATGCTGACCTTGATGGTCAAGCAGGAATTCAAGAACTTTCTGGAAATGCAACACTTCTTTTCTACATGTCAAAAGAAGCGCAAGAAGGTAGAAATGCTTTTGTGGAAAAGCGCAAACCAAACTTTCAATCTTTCACAAAAAGAGGTTAACTATGAAAGCAGAAGCTTTAAGACAAAAAAGTTTTCTATCACTTCTTATTTATGGCGCGCGGCCTAAAACTTTGGTTGCTGCTTTATTTCCTGTTGTTCTCGGGATGTTCATTGCAAAAGCAGATGGCTTTTATAATATCTACATCTATCTATGCACAATGTTATGCGGCTTATTTATCCAGATTGGCACAAATTATGCAAATGACTACTTTGATACAAAGGCTGGACGAGACACAAAAAAGAGATTAGGTCCTGCAAGAATTGGAGCACTTGGGCTTTTGTCTAAGCCAACCATTCTTGCTTGTACAATTACTGCTTTTGCAATCGCCAGTTGTTTTGCTATTTTATTGACTCAAGTAGCTGGACAGCTCATTTTATGGATGATGGCACTTGCTATTTTTTTAGGACTGTCTTATTCAATGGGAAAGTATTCACTTGCTAATACTGGGTTTGCAAATATTGTAATCTTCATTGTCTTTGGACCTTTGGCAACTGCTGCAACGTATTATTTGCAAACTAGTTTTCTATCAACAAAAGCTGCTTTCTTAGGGATTATCCCAGGATGTTTATCGCTTATGATGTTTGCGATGAATAACCTAAGAGATATCGATGAAGATCGCAATGGAGGCAAAAAAACTTTAGTTGTACGCTTTGGGTTTGACTGGGGTAAAAAAGAATTTTTGCGTGCTCTCTTTATATCATGGGCAATTATCCCTCTTGCCATGATGATATATCATACTTCGATAATCACGCTTTTACCTTTGATTTTAGTTCCTCAAGGAATTAAGCTAGGTAGAAAAGTTCAAGCTGCCAAGAATTCTGAAGAAATTGCGCCGCTTTTTGATGTTGTGGCAAAGTATAATGCAATGTATGCATTATTCAATGCAATCGCATGGAGGATTGTTGCTAGTCTATGATTACACAAAATCAGATTTGTAGTTTTGAGATCGAAAAGTATTCAACTGAGTATACTTTTGGTGGAACGAGGGAAGGGTTTTATATTCACTTAAAAGATACAGCTGGCAATGAATCTACCGGTGAGGTAGCGCCTCTTTCTGGAAGGAGTTTAGAGACTTTAGATCAAGCTTATTCAAATTTGCTTCAGTTAAGAGAGAATTTTTTAAACAATAAGCTCACTCCATTTGCGCTTCACCCTTCTGTTATGTTTGGTATGCAGATGGCTTTATATTCATTACAAAATCAAAAGCACAAAGCAAATCCCCCTGTCACAAAGTTATACATAGCACCCCCTAAATTGTTTGCTGCAAAAGGGCCTGTAAAATTAAAGCTCGGGCATTTAAGAGAGCCAGAAGCTATTGCTTTTTTCAATACATTTAAGAGAAAAGAGAAAAATATCCGTATAGATTTAGAAAGACTTTGGCCTCTTGAGCAAACGATTTCTTTTTGTAAACAGATTGACATTTCATCGATTTTATATATTGAAGATCCAGTCATGACATATTCTGAACTAGAGACTTTTTATGAAGAAACAGGTGTAGAATATGTTTTAGATCAATTTCTAGCATTTGCCCCGCCTGAAAAGATCAAACTTTTAAAAGGTCTTCATTCTATTCTTATCAAACCAAGCTTGATTGGCGGGCTTCATGAATGCAAAAAAATTCAAGAGCTTTATTACCCTATTCCTATCTCTATTAGCTCTCTTTTTGAAACAGCAATCGGCATCCAACACATAAAGCTCATATCATCAATTTTATGTGGAGATCAACCTGTTGGTTGTGACACCTTAAAATTCCTTAAGCGTTTATGACTGCAATCTATTATCAAGATAAAACAATTTCATATAAAAAACTTTTAATGCTCATAGAAAAATGTGAAATCCAGGATCCTGTATTTCCAGTGACAAAGACTTTTGATTGTGTGATCAAGGTTTTAACTTGCTTAATTAAAGGCATTCCTTTTTTCCCTTATTCTCCGCATCTTCATGAAAGGCCAAATATAGAGATTCCCCAAGATTGTGATTTTATATTGCATACCTCAGGCTCTTCAAAGATGAAGTATGCATTATTCACAAAAGAAACGCTGATCCAATCAAACATGAATACTCACGAAGCATTTATCTTAAAACCAAGTGATGTTTATCTTCTTAATCTTCCTCTTTACCACATCGCTGCTCTGTCTCTTCTAATGAGAGCTTTTTTACGTGGTGCAGCGATTGCCATTGAACCCGCAGATCAAAATATCATCACACATATCTCCATGGTCCCTGCTATGACAGATCAGTTGTTAAAAAAACGCCTCTATCCAAATTTAAAAGCGCTCCTTCTTGGCGGAAATTTTATTTCTGAAGATTTGGCAAATAAGCTTGTAGATCTTAATTACCCTTTATATGTCACTTATGGAATGACAGAGATGAGCTCCCATGTTTTTGTTTCAAAGTATCAAAAAGAAAATGGTGTCTGTTTTGAAAGACCATTACGCAATCGAAAGCTTTATTTTGAAGATGGGATTCTTTATGTGAAGGGTTGTGGAAAATTTATTCGCTACTTCGATACCAATGAAACTGAATTTCATAATACAAAAGACATAGTCAACTATGAACATAAGGTTTATCGAATTAAAGCTCGACAAGATGGAATGTTTATATCAGGAGGAGAAAACATCTATCCAGAAGAGATCAAACAGTCTCTTTTAAAGCATCCTTCCGTTCTAAAAGTTAACATTGAAATCAGACCCCACCTTAAATGGGGCAAACGTCCGTTCGTTACTCTTTACACATGCACAGATATCTCAAAAGAATCTATTCAAGAATTTTTATCAGATAAACTTGAAAAATTTAAGATCCCTAAGAAACATGAACTCCAAATGTTTTCAATACAGACCTAACGTACAAGCTTTCATCTTTAGTTAAAGTTATATCTGCTTTAAACTTCTCAACAACACCTACTATTAATCTTATTAAATTGTATTGAGCTCTTATTTTTATTGTCGTTAATTGATCTCCACTATTAAGAGATTGAACGATTTCTGTATAAATTGCTTCTACATCTTTCCAATTTCTAAATGCCTTTTGATAAAATTCTTCCCCTTTATCCTCGTTTTGTGAAGTTATTAAAACCTTCCACATCGATGAAATATTTGAACTAAAATCATTTGAAGACTTAGTAAATCTTTGTTCTTGCTCTCTTAGTTGATCTACAAAACAATTTCTATTAATTGTTGTTGTAGTTGCATATAATAGCACCATATTTCTCCCCCGTTGATTGTTAAACTTTTAAGAGCGACGTATATAGCACAAAAACACTTTAAATAGCTACTTAATTAAAAAACTTTTTTAATATTCTTATTGCATCTTCCCCACTTTTATATGATGTATTTCCTGAAAGAACACTAAAGCGTTCATGAATAGCTTCTACTTCAGATATAACTGTTTTTAATTTATTATTAACCACATTTGATCGCTTTTTATTTAATTCATTAAAAGTATTATTTAATTGTCTAACCTCATTTGACATAGAACCCAAGCAACCACTTGGATTTTGACGCTGACTCATCCACATTTTATAGACCTGTTGGGCCTTTTGAATATAATCTGAGCATTGCTCCTGAATTATTCTATCATCGCCGTTTAAAATTAGTTTTTCCATTTGTTTATTTAATGCCTGCATACTTCCCCCAGTAATTTTTTTACATCAACTTTTTTATTTAAGATTAAATCAATACATACATGTTTGATTGTACAATTTCCTTTTTTTATGCCCTCATGAAGAATGTCTGCTACAACTTCAAAGGATGTATTATTTAATTTTAGATCTAATAATATATCTAGTTCATTTCCAAGTAACATTGGTGCAAAAAAGCCTGCTGATGTTTGCACAATTGGAAATGCTATTTTTCCTTCATGAAATTGTAAGCTTAGCTCAGGATAGTCCTCTTTTAAAAGACTTTCAAACGCCTCTTGTGTGAATTTTAAAATATTTGTAAAATACAAAGCTTTAGTGCAATCAGTATCTGATACACGAACAGTACGTTGAAAGTTTCTCACTATTTCTTTCTCCAAAAAAAATTTCAATAAATTTTACATTAATATTGATTTTCCTAACACCTTTAAAGCCATATTTCCTAGATTTTCTCTATCTAGAAATTATTTTTTTTAAGTCGTTGAAACAATTTCTATGTCTTGAAACAAAAAGCAAAATGCTCTAAAGTAACAAACTTTAAACCATAAATGAATGCATCTAGTATGAGCAAAAAAAAGTCTACATCTAATCTTTTCTCGAAAGAAAGACTACCAGAAGATTTGAAGCTTCATGAGGCATTCTTTTTTGAAACTGATTCAAAAAAAGACCATGTAGAATTACTCCAAAATGAAGGTATTGCCAAGCTAAAAAAGGGTGAGATCGATGGATGTGAGCTTTTAGATTTAGCAGCAAGTTTAGATCCAACTAATTATAATATTTTTTATGAACAGGGATTATCTCGGTTTAAACATGGAAGCTCAACTAGAACTAAAAAATACCTTTTACTAGCTAATAAAAAGTTTAAAAAAGCTCTTTCTTTGAAAGAAAATGATTTTTTAACTCTCAAAGCACTCGGACATTCTCTACATCTTCTTTCACGCATGACAAAAGATCACCATTTTCTTTTAGATGCAAAAAATTATTATCAAACTGCTCTTAAGCAAACAACCGACATCAAAGCAGATATTTTAGCTGAGACTTATTGGGATTATGGAAAAGTTAATTTACATCTAGCAAAAAAATCTGAAGAGGTATCAGATTTAAGCATTGCTTTAAACGCTCATAGAAGCGCCTCTACTTTAAATGAAAATTTAGGAGCTAGCTTTTGGAGTAGTTTTAGCACTTGCGCTCTTAATATCGGAATCCAGATCAATGATTCAAAACTCTACTTAGAAGCAATCAAGTATCAAAAAATTGCTATTTCTAAAGAAAGTTCTAATTGGCGCCATTGGTATCACTTAGCTAGATGTCTTTCTAAACTCTTTTTCACCTCTTCTGATGAAGATCATTTCCTTCAAGCTAATGAATCTTTCATTACAGCGGCAAAATTAAATCCAACTGGCGATTTGTTCTATCTTTCTTGGGCAAAACTTTTATTTACTTCTGGAAAGAAAACAAAAGAAATCAAAAGACTGTATTCTGCTATTGAAAAATGTGGATTTGCACAAACATTGAATGCAAAAAATCCAAAGACTTATTCAATATGGTCAATTGCACTTACAGAAATTGGTTCAGTAAAAGAAGAACTTTCTCTTCTTTACGATGCAGAAAACAAAGCTCATGAAGGCTTTTCTTATAATCAATCCTCCACTGATCTATATTTTGCCAAAGGTTACTCTCTTTACGCACAAGCTAATTACTTCAAAGATTGCGATCTTTACCATCAGGCCATTGAAAAGTTCCAAGAAGGTCTTTCAATTGACAGAACATGCCACAAGCTTTGGTACCATTTAGGGTTCACCTATGCCACATTAGCAAAAATCGAAGGTGATCCTTCTTACTATGAAAGGGCAATTAAATTCTTCACGCGTGCAATTCATTTAAATATGAAAAGTACTTACCTTTTTGCTTATGCAGAAACTCTTTTAGAAATTGCAGAACTCCAAAATGATGAAACTCTCTTAAATGATGCGATCACTCATTTTAGACAGGCAATCTCTTTGAATAAAAATGCGATATTTATTCAAACAGATTCATTATATCACTATGCAAGAGCTTTAGATTTATATGGCGATTACAAGAATGAAAAAGATTTTTATGTTCAAGCAATTGATGTTCTTAAAAAGATATTACTCGTCGATCCATCATTTCCAAACATCCATCACAAGCTAGGTCTTGTCTATGATCACTTAGGTGAATTACTAGATGACAAAGAAATTTTAGAAAAAGCGCTAATCCACTTCAAGATTGCCGAAAAAACAAGCTTTGAAGATGGCGCTTTATTTTCTGACCACGCTTTAACAAAGATTCACTTAGCTGAAATTTCTCTTTCTTCTGAAGAAAGATATCACTTCTATAAAGAAGCAGAATATAAATTAATGCAAGCTGCTAAACTAGGTTACACTGAAGCCTATTATCACTTAGCAGCTCTTTACTCACTTTCTTGTGAGTATGAAAAGTCTATCTTATTTTTAAATAAGTGCATGAGATTTGATGCTCTTCCTCCTTTAGATGATGTTTTAGAAGATGAATGGCTAGAAAACCTTCGTCATACTGAGCTTTTCCAATCATTTGTAGAACAATTAAAAAGTTTCTAAAAAGCTCTATCAGTAGACATTTAATGAAAAATTAGCTATACTCCTAACAATACTATTAACTCAAGGAAGTCTAAATATGAATAAACGCTCAATGTGGTATTTTGGAATCATGTTATCTACATTTGTAATTTTAAATACATTTGTTTTTGACTCAGTACCCCAGAAAAAAAATGAAACCGAGACTATTGCTAATTTAACAACTGAGCACCTTCCTCTAACTGAGCTAAAAAATTCTTTAGGTCATACCATTTGTTCAACTCTTTCGTTTAAAGATTTATTCATTACCCTTTCCAATGACAACCTCCCTAGTACATTGTTGAAAGGTAATGAAAAAGTTCACCTCATTAAAAAAACCCGGAATGGCATTAACATCTATTCCGATAAGATTTCACCCTCACTTGCAAAAGATTCCAAACTAAAAGAAGGTGAAGACTTTTTAGTTGTAACAAATCTTTCTTCAAATGAACCTAAGGTTTTCCCTGCAAATTTTAACAATGGAGAAGTGAATTTTTTATTCGATACTCCTGAAAAAAATGGATTGATTATAAATGAAACGAAAGATGGCCTGTCTTTTGTAGGATTTTGGAATCAAAATAAAAAAACTATTTCTGAAGCTTCTGAGCTAGATGGTGTAAAAGATTTAATTACAAAGAGAAATCCTTCTTATTCAAATGAATCTGAAAAACTTTACCTTCTTGAAAATGATGAAATGCAAGTTGTCTTTTCATCAAGAGGTGGTGCAATCGCAGAACTTAACTTGAAACTAAGATCAAAAGAAGATAAAGCTTCAATTGTTCGTGCGGTTGGACTTGACAAAGAAATCGCTAAGCAATCCCCTGCAAACGACAAATTCCCTCTTCGCAGTACTTATGTGATAAACGACTCTGGATCTTTAGTCACTAAAGAATCTGCTCAAGGTGGATACACTCCTCTTTTAAGAAGAGATATCTTAAATAATGAAGGCAAGACGGTCTTTAAGGTACCAGCAAAAAACTATGCCTTAGCTTTAAGAGACGCAAATAGCTCTCAAATTTCTTCATATCAAATGACAAAACTCACAAAAGACTATATCCAGTTTAAGGGCAACGTAAATGGGCGTGAAGTTGTTAGAAGCTATAGATTAATCAAGGATGCTCCTTATACTTTAGAAGTAAAAAATTCTATCAATGGATCGACTACAAACCTAGCTATGTCTTCTGGTATCATGGAAGTTGAGCTAGATGGATCTGCTGGATCTTCACTCCTTTATTACAACTATACCGGAAGCAAAATGAAGCTTAAGAGCTTTAAGCTTCCTTCTGAGACAAATTCAATAGATAGTATCTCTCCTAACTGGACAGCTAGTACAAATGGCTTTTTTGGTTCCATTTTACATTCAAAAGGAAACAACCCAAAATCGATTACAACGATAAAAATAGATGGAAAGGATGCCCCTTCAAGAGTGACTCTTGTTGATATTGATAAAGCTCTTCATCCATCAGAAAAATTCCCCGGCTATGAAATATTAACTCCTGTAGGTGGTGATGGTGTTTTATCGACGTATAATTTCTATGCAGGACCTTTAGACAAAGGCATTCTTAAGCAAGTAGACCAAACTCTTGGTAGTCATGAAAATGCTTCTAACCCTGAGTTTGTAAAAGCTATCACTGTAAGAGGCTGGTTAACTTTTATTTCTGATCCGTTTGCAAAGTTCATGAATATCATCTTAGATTTTTTCTACATGATCACAAGATCTTGGGGCTTTTCAATCATATTGCTAACGATTACTCTTCATATCCTTTTATATCCTTTCAGCGCAAAAGCATTCAAATCAATGATTAAAATGAAGCAAGTAGCACCGAAGCAAAAAGAACTTGAAGCAAAATACAAAAGCGATCCTCAAAGAATGCGCATGGAATTAATGATGCTTTATAAAAATGAAGGCGTCAATCCTATTGCAGGGATACTTCCTATGTTTTTACAGATCCCTTTCTTTATTGGTATGTTTGATCTTTTAAAGACTAAGTTTGCTCTTAGAGGAGCTGTATTTATTCCTGGATGGATTACAAACTTAACAGCTCCTGATGTCGTCTTTTCTTGGGGCGTGAATATTCCATTTATCGGAAATGAGTTTCACCTTCTACCGATACTCGGAGCGCTTGCTATGCACTATTCACAAAAGTTCATGACAAACTTACAAGGACCTAAAAAGAACCCTACAGACATGGAAAAGCAAATGCAGTCAATGGGACCAATCATGACTCTTGTATTTTTGTTTATATTCTATAACTTGGCATCTGGATTAAATATATATTTGATTGTCTCTTCATTACTTCGCGTTCTTCAACAATGGCATATGACAAAAAAATATAGCGATAAATCTGGAAAAATCACTATTGTAAAAGGCTAGGATTAAAAAAACGTATCAAAATTGTATTTGCTCGTTTACAGACAAATAAAAGTTATAGTATTTTAAATTGCTATACTAGAGAATAGAAACGTTTTTAAATAATAATAGGACGGATAATACCTTGGAAGCATGGGATAAATTCATAGACTTCATTGAAACCAAGTATGGTAAAGAAACAACAGATAAATGGGCGCGCACCTTAAAGGTTATTCGTTTTGATGCTTGTAACATCTTCATCAAATCAAATGACTTTTTTCAGACGCAATGGATCAATGAATACATCTTCCCCCTTGCAAAAGAGCATTTTGTTGATACAAATGGCAAGTCCATAAGAATACACATTGACTCCGATGAAAAGAAAGCCAAAGTAAAGCAAATTGATAAAGCAGCTCCTGTAAATTTTACATCTGATCCTGTTTTTCCAACCTCAACACTTGATCAGTATTACCCTTCACAAGACAATAGCTTCACACATAAAGCTCTCGGAAAGATCTTCGGGTTTGACACCGAGACAAATACCCTAAAAACACTATTAGAAGATCCCCCAAACCCTGTTTATATTCATGGACCAAAAGGATCAGGAAAAACACACCTTCTTATGTCTATAAAGACTTTACTTGAGGCTCATGGACTAAATACTTTTTATGTTTCAGCAGATACTTTTACTGATCACGTTGTTCATGCAATACGCTTTAGTAAGATGCAAACTTTTCGAAAGACCTATCGTAATATCGACGCACTTATCATCGATGATATAGAAGTACTCAGTAGAAAAAATGCTACCCAAGAAGAATTCTTTCATACTTTTAATACCCTACAAACAACGGGGCGAATCATTATCTTAAGCTCAATGTTTAGTCCAAGAAAGCTAGAAGGTATAGAAGAGAGATTGGTCAGTCGTTTTGAATGGGGCATTATGCTAAATATCGACATAACAAGTGATAAAGGCCTCTGTATAAAACTTCTTAATGAAAGGTTAAGTTTACTAGGACTTGTCATCGATGAAGCCACCCAGTCATTTTTAATAAATAACTTCTCGACATTAGATAAGCTTGCCTCGGCAATAGAGATACTTTCCAAAAATTCGATCTCTGAAACAATCACCTTCCAAGGAGCAAAGCCTATACTCGATAAGCTCATCAGACAACGTCTCCTAGATGAACTTAACTCTGATAAAATTCTAGAGGAAATCGCAAAAGTATTCGGAATAAGAGTTGTGGATATGCAGAGTAAAGCTCAAACTCGCGATTGCGTACTCCCCCGCCAATTTGCCATGTTCTTCCTCCGCCATGAGCTTAAAATGCCATTTATGAAGATCGGTCATATATTCAAAAAAGATCACTCTACGGTGATGACAAGCATCAGGCAAATCGAAAATCAGGCCGAAAAGAACCATGAAGAGACACTCTATTACATAAACGCCATCTCTACATCCCTAGCTAAGATCAAAAGCGGCATAGAAACAGCTAAGTTATAAAATAGAGCGCATCTTAGTACCCACATCTTTTTTTAAAATCCCATGGGACGCTGTCCCATACCCTGGTCAAGGACTACGTCCTTAACAAACCTATGCTTGATTTTTTGCAATGCAAAAAATTGGAAAATAAATAATTCTAATTTT
>JAJACQ010000034.1 GCA_022601435.1 Chlamydiia bacterium | reverse complement strand
TCGATAAATTAGCTGTTCTGAGAAATCAATTGTTTAGATGAATTTATTTATCTTAAATGAAGCATGTGCATGTGGCACCTGCGAAATTCAGATAGGAATAGTCGATAAATTAGCTGTTCTGAGAAATCGATAGTTTAGATGAATTTATTTATCTTAAATGAAGCATGTGCATGTGGCACCTGCGAAATTCAGATAGGAATAGTCGATAAATTAGCTGTTCTGAGAAATCGATAGTTTAGATGAATTTTTTCCTATCTTAAATGAAGCATGTGCATGTGGCACCTGCGAAATTCAGATAGGGGAAAAGTCGCTAAAATATCGGTTTCTCACACAATTATTTTCTGGCTAGGAACAGCATAAAGGATGGTTTATTGGCTTTTTGCTCTTGATAAGAGCGATGTAATTCTATATCTTTAAAACCTGCTTCTTTTAAAAGAGAGCGGAATTCATATTGACTATACCAGCGAAGTTTTAAGTCACGCTCTTCTATTTCAAGTAGGTCTTTTCCCATCCAAGTTTCATAGCGAACTTTACCTTCTATGACTTGTTCTATTTCATCATGAAAGCTTTTTTCTCTACGAACAAAGCGTTGTTTTGTTTCGTTGTTTTTTTTATCATAGGCAATCACCCAGCGATTTGTAGCAAAACTTTCAGATCCCCATGGCAAAAACAAAGCGATAGATAGTACTCCATTGTCGTTTAATGCTTGATAGGTCTTTGTAAGAAGGATCTCTGCATCTTTTCGATCGGTAAGCATTTGAAATGATCCTAAAGTGGAATATATAAGATTATACTTACCTTTAATTTCACAGTTTTCAAGTCTCATTTGGTGCAAATTTAGATTTAGATTTGCACTTGCTGCTCGTTTTCTTAAAAGATCGCAAAGTTCTTTAGATCCTTCAATTCCAGAAACATCCATCCCTTCTTTTAAAAAGGCCAACAGAAGCCTTCCACTGCCGCATGATAACTCGAGTGCTTTTCCTTCATCTTTTATGGCGCTTGATAATAATCGATGATAAAATAGAAATTCTTGCTCCTCTATATGAGGACTCCAAAAGTCATAAAGCATTGATAGAAAAGTCTGTACTCGTTTTACCATAGAATCTCTTTAAATCTATCATCAAAATTAACTATTTCTCTGCAATAGAAAAGATTAGGAGGTGAGTTTTTTGAATAGTCAGGAATCTTAATAGCCCCAAATTACTGCCGTTTTAGTTAATTCATCTACACAAAGCTTATTAAATGACTTTGATTGAACATACTTATTCCTAGGTTTTCTAACATGCCCTCCTCTTAAAGCCATAACTTTATGAAAATTTCTCCATGGACCAAGCATATCTGCAATTTGCTTCATAGAAAAGCGATTAAATTGCTTAAAAATATATTTCTTAGCTTCCTCTGGAATTTTTCTTTTAAGACTTATCTCTATTTGATCGATTAGATAAGATAATTCATTTTCAAAATCTTCATATCTTAAAAGTGTTTTACATTCAAAATCTGTTTTTTTTTGAAATAAATGAGAAACTTGTAAAAACTGCTCATCAATCAGTTTTATTTTTTCTTGCGCAAGGTGTCTTCTACGAATCCCATGACAATTACAAAACGATTGAATCGCCTCAAAGGGATTTCTTATCGTCATAAACACATAGTATTTAATCCCCTTTTTAAATGTTGGCGTTACATGTAACCGCTTTACTCTTTTTACGGACATACATCCAATATCCCAAAACTGATCCTCACAAAGATAGTTTAAGATATTATACAAAAGAGTCGAACCAGTTCGACAAGGAGCAAAGATCACAATTTCTTCATTCTCCTTAAGTTGCAGAATCGGCTCTTTTAAATTTCGATTATAAAAAAAACTCATGTCTGCAAAGGCTTTTAATGAAATCAAAAGTAACACAAATCTCAACATATTCAATCTTAGCACATCTGTTTAAAATATAAATATACATATATTTGTATTTACTTTAAAATACATTAATAATTGGAGGCTCATGTATTCACTTCTTTTTCTAGTACTCACTTTGAATCTCTTTGCTATCAATTGGACTAATCCTTCAGTTGAAGATTTTGAACAATTACAGTCTAATTTAAAAAATTCTCAAGAAAAATACCTTGATTGCCTTGCTACAAAAAAATCTGGAGCCGGTTTTTGGCCTCCTCGAAGAGATAACTATAAAAACTTTACGTTTGTAAGAGATGGTCAATATGACAAAGATGTCAATATCATGTCATTCGGAGATAATCCAAAAAAAGTGGCCGTTTGCTCTTATTGGAGTTTTAATTGGAGAAGAAAAGGAAAAGGATTAGATTATTTTCTAGCACAGCGCATCAGGCAACTGAAAGCTGTTCACTATGATGGTGACTTTATCTATCAAGTTGGGGGGTTCCCGAACATTTCTGCAGGGGATTTAAAGCTCTATGACGTGCCTTATTCCTTCAAACTAGCTATGATCAGAAAAATCAAAAGTTTAGGTTATAAAAAAGTTTTATGGCTTGATGGTATAATTAATGCAAGGCGAAACTTTGATAAATATTGGGATCAACTAGAAACTACCCCTGCCTTATTAATGACATCTCCGTGGAAGATGAAAGACTTTTGCCATGAACATGTAAAATATTATACAAACCTAACAGAAAAAGAATTGAACGAAGTAATTTTATATGACTCTGGTATTATGGGGCTTAATCTTGAAGATCCCCGAATCATTAAGTCTCTTTCTGATTGGTATGATTTTGCTCTCATAAAGCATCCTTTTTTCTCATCCTTTCCTGAACAATTACCTTTATGCATAGCTCTCTTCCGAAACAAAGTTCCTATTAAGGGAAGAGTTTGGAGGAATTTTTTTAAATTTAACTATCGAACTATTAAGTAATACTAAATAAGATGCTGATACTTGAAATTCTCATACTGCAATTTTACATTCTTTATTAAAATACTATCTATATATTATCCATTTGCACTTTTGTATTCTTCATGTTATTAGAAAATTAATGGTGCACTTTTCTAATGGTTCTGCTATTTTATTAATGCAGTATTTTGGAGTGATAGTATTATGCGTAAAAAGATTAGTCAAAGTTTATTTTGTTTATTAGCCGCAATTATGTTTTCATGTAGTGGCTCAAATAGTACAATTTTGAATAATTTAAATGAGCGAAATGCCAATATCGTTGTTGTATTTCTAGAAAGCAAAGGAATAAAAGCTTCGAAAAAGCTTGTCTCCACAACAGGAGCAGGGGCAGCAGATAGTTCTGCAAAATTTAATATTGAAGTCTCTTCAGGAAGAAGTGTCGAAGCAATGGCTCTTTTAAACCAAAATGGACTTCCTCAAAGGCAAGGTTCCAATTTACTTGAGCTCTTTGCAAAAAGTGGTTTTATGTCCACTGACAAAGAAGAAACCATCCGATATCAATCAGGTCTTGCACAGCAAATCACAAATACTATTTTACTGATAGATGGCGTTATCGATGCAACCGTTCAGTTATCATTTCCAGAAACAAGTGAAGATACTGTTGAAACAACTAAAAAGGTCCCTACTGCCGCTGTCTTTGTTAAACATCAGGGCATTGTTGATGATCCAAATTCTCATCTTATTTTGAAGATCAAACGCTTAGTCTCAGGAAGTGTTCAAGAACTATCGATTAACGATGTAACAGTTGTTTCTGATCGTTCAAGATTTACAGATCTTTCTCCAATGGATTCTTTAAAAGAATCTCAAGTGGCAAAATTAGATGAACAGGTGAAGATTTGGTCAATTACTATGAACAAAAATTCAACAGGAAAGTTTAGGTTTTTCTTCTTTTTCTTAATGACCTTACTCATTGTAGTTGCTGGTTTCTTAGGCTGGATTATCTGGAAGGTTTATCCTGTAATAAAAGCAAAGGGTGGCTTTTTCAAGCTATTTAACCTTGCTCCATATACAGCAACTGAAGACACTAAAAAACTACCTGAGACTCCCTCGACTGGTGAGGAAGGGCCTTAAGTAAGATGTTTTCACAAAAATACTTGGCACTAGATTCTAAACTTGCAAATGTAGATCCAAACAAAAAAGCTCATCTTCTCTCATATTTACCAGAAAGAATTAAAGAAAAGCTTTCTTCTTCTTTTCTCCCCGAAAGAACAATACCTGCTTTTATGACAATCGAAAAGCTTAAACGAAGAGTTGATGTCTCCCATTTTAAGCATTATTTAAAATCACTACCATCTGCAGAAAGAAACTTCTATATCGCTGCTTTTCCTCAATACCTCCAGCCTCAACTTTGTGATGAAGAGATTCCTTTAAGAGAATTTAAGTCTGAAAAATTTTCAGATTTTGTTTTAAATTCTTTGTTTTCAAAAGCCCTAAACGACTTTCCTCCCCCCACTTTACTTCCATTTCACCCTATCATTGAGCTTTTATCAGATACCGGCATCTCTTTAGCAAAGCTTTGCTATTACTTAGGCTTATTAGATGTTGCTGCAGAAATAAAAAAAATCATCTCTCAAGAAAGATTAAAAACACTTCAGAAAATCTTCAACACAGAAGAGATTACTTTTATGAATAAAATGGCGGCTGATAAACGCCCTATATTATCTTCTATGAACTTAAACTCTTATGATGGCGATAACGAAAAACTAAAGACGCTTATTTTATCTCGCGGTATGTATCGTTTTTGCCAAGGGATCAAGCAAGCTCCTGCGCCATATCGATTTTTTTTCACCTATTTTTTGCCTAAACATTTAAGCGATCAAATGACTCAATTACTTAAGCAAAAGCCTATATTTGCATTAAGTTACAAAAATTGGGTAGAAGATGCAATTACCTCATGGAGATTTTTATGTACCTATTCAAAATAAAAGATGATGAAGAAATACATGCTGCAAAAAAAATAATTCCTAATAAAGAATTTTCAGAGCTTGTCCAAGCAAAGCAACTCATTGATGAGGCCGAAGAAAAAGCTAAAGAAATCATCAAGACAGCTCAAAAAAAGGCCCGGAAGATCAGGCAAGATGCTAAAGAAATAGGGTATGAAGAAGGACTTGAGCCATTTAATTCTCATATCCTATACTTTGAAGATCAAATTAAAAAGATGCGCATTGAATTGCAAAAAACCATTCTCCCATTAGTTCTTAAGACAACAAAACGTATTGTAGGAGAAGGTCTTAAAAAGCATCCCGAAATCGTTTTAGATGTTGTCACTGAGTCCATTAAAGAGGTCACCTCAAGTCATGAGGTCAAGCTTTTTGTCAATGAAGAAGATTTAGAGTTTATTGATGAAAACAAAGAGGATTTAAAAAAACTTTTCGAGCACTTAGATTTATTTATCGTAGAAAAGCGCTCCGATGTAGAAAAGGGAAGCTGTATTATTCAAACAGAAAAAGGGATATTAAATGCAAATCTCACAAACCAATATGCTGCATTAAAAAAAGCACTTAAAATTGAATAATCGTATAGTGTTTTTAATCTGTTAATTAACCTCAAAAAATGTATTCAGTTGCACCGGAAAAGAAAAACGTGTATACCTTTGTGTTATGGCGTTTTTAAAAAAGAAGCACTTTATTTATCTTTTACTATTTGCCTTTGTTTGCATTCCATTTTCTAATGGCTTTGCTGAAGAAGGAACAAATATCGGAACAGAGTTAGACCAAACCTCTCAAGTATCTCAGCCGCCTCTTGTCACTAAAGTTGCCGTATTAGCAGCAATGGCAATTCTACCCTATGCTGTCATGCTTTTAACCTCTTTTTTAAAGATGGTTGTAGTATTAGCTCTGCTTAGACAAGCTTTAGGAGTTCAAAACTCCCCTCCAAATCAGGTGATTAATGGAATGGCCTTTTTAATGTCTATTTATGTGATGTTCCCTACTGGTCTTGCTATGTACGAAGCTGGCGAGAGCTTTATTAACACTCAAGCACCACAATCAGAAGCTGTATTCTCGACTCAAAATGCTGAATATATTATAGGGATCGCAGAAAGAACAAAAGAACCTTTACGGGACTTTTTAATTAAAAACTCTATATCTAAACACAGAAGTTATTTTTATAAACTAGCCCGTAAAAAATTCCCACCTTCTTTTAGAGAGCAATTAAAACCTACTGAATTTATTGTTTTAATTCCTTCTTATATCACCTCTCAAGTAAAAGGTGCCTTTGAAATAGGCGTTTTAATTTATTTACCCTTCTTTGTCATTGACCTTGTTACATCCAACATACTACTTGCTATGGGTATGATGATGTTATCCCCATTAACCATTGCCCTTCCCCTCAAGCTACTATTGCTTGTAATGATTGATGGGTGGACGTTAGTGGTAGAGGGAGTGGTTTTATCCTATAGGTAGTTTATGTTTCATGCAGAAATAGTACAGCTTGCGTATCGTGCACTTTTATTAATTCTTATTTTATCAGGCCCTCCCATCCTTATTAGTATGATCTTTGGATTAACAGTAGCCATATTTCAAGCAGCTACTCAAATTCAAGAACAAACGCTATCTTTTACAGTAAAACTCATTGCAGTAATAATGACATTATTCATTATGGGAGGCTTTTTAGCGGGTCAGATTGTGCAATTTGCAAATTCAATCTTTTTAAACTTCTATAAATGGAGTTCTTAAACAGTGTATGGATGGAGGCTTCCTTAACTTAATATCAAATATTAAAGGCCTTGATTGGACAGTTTTATGGAAACTAACCTTACTTGCCTTTATGAGATTTGGTGCTATTTGTAGTGTAGTCCCCTTTTTTGGAGCTAAATTAATTCCCATTCCCGCACGTGTTGGACTAGCTTTTTCTTTAACTGTTGTATTTCTTCCCACAATTTTACTCAATAGAGTTCAAACAGTAGATATGGCATCTGTTATGTTTGCCTTTTACTCTCTTAAAGAGATTTTGATCGGATTTATGCTAGGATATCTTGCCTCTGTTCCTTTTTTTGTAGCTCAAAGTTCTGGTATATTTATTGACTATGCCCGTGGTGCTTCCTCAATGATGGGTCAAGATGCCACAACACAATCACAGGTTTCTACTCTTGGTATTTTGATGAACTACTATATGGTTGTCATTTTCTTTTCTTTAAACGGACCTTTGTTATTCTTAGATGCAGTAGCCACATCATTTGAAGTCATTCCTGTAAATGGGTTTGTCCCTCTTGCCTTTACTCATGCAAACCACCCCTTCTGGACTAATGTGTCAGATCTCCTTAATCAGATATTTTCACTTGCCATACAACTAGGAGCACCTTCCTTACTAGCCATATTAATGGCTGAATCATTTTTAGGAATTGCTAATCGACTTGCTCCAAATGTTCAAATTGCTTTTCTTGGAATGCCTCTTAAATCACTTCTTGGTTTAACTCTTCTTTGGGCCGGCTGGTACGTGATCTCAAGAAAACTTGGCGACTATTCTATTGAATGGATCGAAGGTCTTCAAAAGATGATTCCATTTTTACAAAAATAAAAAATCTATTTCTTTCATTAGCCCTGCATTATATTCTTTTTTTTATCTTTTTTTTTCATAAAAAAAATAAGTCTGAAAAACCCTACAGATCACTGCCAATCTACGATAAGGAAATAACCAACAAATAATATTAATTAAGATAATCATTTTTCAGTAAAAAAGATTGACAGTTTTTAAATGGAAATATATTCTTGAATTAAAGTTTTAAAAAACAAACAGATTATTTAACAAACAAAAAAAAACCTACTCAAAGGGAGAACTAAAGGAATGAAAACTAATCTTAGAAAGATCCTTCCTATATTCGTTTTAGCGGCTAGTGCAATTATTGCTCCAGCTTTTGCTTATGATAATGACGAAGGACACAATAACACAAAATCAACACCTGCAGTGCCTCCGGCACAGTATCCTGGTGGTGAAGACGCTCTAGCATTCTTTGTTGGTGCATCATACACTTACTGGGTACCTTACCAAGAAGGTATGAACGTAGCATATGCAGACGGTAATGCTGCTGGTACTATCATTGGTAACGTAATCAGACCAGTTATGGATGGAGTTAGCGGATTCAAAGTTGAATTAGGCGCAAACACACAGCATGACGGATGGTGTGCTCTTGTATCGTACACATGGTTCGATCATCAGCAATCACTAAAAGCTCGTTCATTAGTTGGTGGCACAAACTACCACACACCTTTCAGCAATGAAAGTGATAACGCTGCAAGAACTAACTATGACAGCGTTTCAACTGAGTTTGACATGCAGTTCAATAGAATTCACGGTTCTGTTGACAGAGCATTCTACGCAGGACACTACCTAGCTTTCCGTCCTTGGATTGGATTACTAGGTGCTTGGGAGAATCAAGCTCTTAAATTTAACATGGATGTAGTGAATAGCAATGATGTTCACCAATTTAGATTAAGACAAGACTGGTGGGGAATTGGTCCTTACGCTGGTGTTGACTGCACATACTACTTAACTAATGAGTGGGGCATATTCTTATCAACTGGTGGTTCAATGCTTCTTTCAAATCATGACGTAAGAGATACAGAAACAACTTTCGCAAATGGATCTGTAAGCACTACTGATCATGACATCAAAACATCATTCGACAATGTCGAGCCAATGTTAGAAGCTATGTTAGGTATCCGTTGGGATTCTTTCTGGACAGACTGGGCTCTTCGTTTAGAAGCAGCGTGGGAACTACAAACATATTTCTCACACAACGGTATGTTAGGTGTTGACGAGATTACTGGTCAAATGGGTAACTACTCAATGCAAGGTTTAACAGTTGGTCTAAGAATTTACTTCTAATCAAAAGTTACAACTACTGTAAAAAAGCTAGGGAGCAATCCCTGGCTTTTTTTTATGACATTTTCTAAAGCAATTCAAAATGCCATATACTTATTTGATTTAAATGGCTTTTTTAGCTAAATGTAAAAATAAAAGGCTAAATAGTTTTTTTGGATGAAGTTATTAATTAATTCACGATCTATTTAGGGCACAATCAGTATGAAATATTTTAAGGCAGCAACTCTTTGCATATTCTTCAATTTGTTTATCGCATCATCCTTATTTGCAGATGACATGCCTGATTATTATAATCAACAAGATACAGAAGAAGAGCATTATGCCGTTCCCCCGCCTCAGTATCCTAGTTATGATGGTGCGATGATTTTTTTCGTTAATGCAGCTTACACTTTGTGGAAGCCTTATCAGGCTGAGATGATATTATTAAATACAAATGTCACTTCAAATGCAAAGCCTGCATCTTGGATAAGACCTTACACGCAGCTTCAAAGTGGTTTTAAGGTTGGTGCAGGAGTCAACACAACGCATGATGGTTGGAAAGCGCAGGTTGAGTACACGTGGTTTTACAATCACCCAAATATGAGATCGGCATCACTCTCTGAGTACATTACCTATTACACAATATGGTCAAATACAATCGATCGTCAAGCATCGGCAATTTCTTCTCAGTTTACTAATTATTTCAATAGGATTGATCTTACTTTAGATAGAACATTTTATATTGGTAATTATGTCTCATTGTGTCCATGGATTGGATTATTAGGTGCCTGGGAAGAGCAAAAATTTACTATTTTTACAACACCTGTTGTGACTCCAGAAAATATAGAGCGTACATATCAGACAATGAATTGGTGGGCACTTGGTCCATATGGAGGATTTGACTCATCATATTATTGTTTTGATGAATGGGCTATTTTCTTTTGTGGGGGTGGATCAATAAATCTAGCGACTCACTACACTTCTAAGTATGAGACAAGAGATAATGCTTCTAATCCTGTTATCACTAACACAAAAACAAAGATCACACGCATAGAACCAATGTTAGAGACAAGTATTGGTATAAGATGGGATACTTTTGGAAGAGATTGGGGATTAAGAGTTCAAGCTGGATGGGAATTACAGTACTGGTTTGATCACAATACCTTTATTCAGGGAGTGGGAAATGCACCGGCAAATCCTTATAGTTTTAATGGAAGCTATTCAATGCAGGGATTAACTGTTTTAATGCGTGTTAATTTCTAATTTTCTTATGACTTTTAGCATTATTTAAAAAGTAATATTTGACACTATCGTTACTTAAATTTATAATCTTACCTTCATGATCAATAAGGGTAGATTATGTCTTGGTTATATAAGCGTTCTTTTTTCTTTTCAGCCATCTTATTATTTAATTCTATTGTGTTTGCAAAAGATAGCAAGGAATTGTCTGGAAATATTAAAACTGATCATGCTCCAACAGAGTTTGGGAAGGTTCCTTGTGAAGAAGCTTTAAATATTCCAAGAGCGCAAACTATCTCAGATCATCATTATGATTATTTAATATCTGCAGCTTATACATTATGGGTAGCTTATCAAGAGGGATTAAATGTTGCTGTATCAAATATGCCCTCAACAAGTATAGCGAATCTTACTGCAGGAAACATTATAAGGCCTAATAATCCAGCCCAAAGTGGCTTTAAAGTTTCTGCCTATATGCTTCTGCAATATGATGATTGGGCAGTGGGATTAGATTATACATGGTTTAACAATCAAAATGGCCTTAGAAGTAATGGCTTTTTTATAGATAATATCTACACATCTCCATGGCTAAATTTTGATACATTAGATATATCAGAGATCTCATCTAGCTTTAGCAATCAGTTTAATCGGCTAGATCTAAGGATGCAAAGATCTCTTGCTTTAAGTCCTTATTTCACAATGACTCCCCACTCCTTTATAGTAGGAGCATGGGAAGATCAGCATTTTAATGCAAATATGGAACCTCAAAAAACTATCAATGATATTGATTTGTTTTTTATGAGAAATACTCAATATTGGTATTGCATAGGACCGGGAGCAGGAACTGAAATTGCATTATCTATTGTAAATCACCTATCATTTTATCTTTCGTCTGCTATGGCTATTACTTTTGCAAAGCATGATGTAAGGCAAAAGCAACAAGAAGCCGAAACAGAGACTCCAAATGATAAGACTTTCCTAGTAAACCGCCAAGATGATCGTTGGGATGTTGAAGAAATGTTAGAAGCTTCATTAGGACTACGTATTGATTATGAGATATACAATGTAGTGGCACTACTAGAAGCCTCATGGGACAGTCAAACTTGGTTTTCACATAATGGATTTTTATCTGCTGCTAATACCATCGGTAATACAGGAAATTATTCTATGCAAGGTTTAACAATAACTGCAGGGGTTTATTTTTAAACAAAACAATTGACTTGATATGGCTTAATAAGTTAAAAAGAAGAGTCAAATAAAAAAAATTCTCAAGGAGAAAACATGAGTAAAGCAATTCTAGGTTTAAGAATTACCTCATTGTTCATGACAACTACACTATTTGGATCAGGGTTATTTACCTCTAAAGATGGCCCAGACGGCCCTCCTCCTCGTGAAACTTTTTTAGATTTCTATGTTGAAAGTGATCCCCCAGGAACATCAATTACACTAGGTATCAATCTATCAGCAACTCAAATTTCTTTAAATAGCATCATTGGTAACAGAGGGCATCAGCAAGATGGAGCTCAATCTATTCAAGAGGGATCATCTATTTCATTTGATAATAATCCTCTTTTAGGAATAGGAGCTGTCTTAATGGCTAGTAATGCTCAAGCAGGGCAAATTATCTTTGCAGGGGTTGATTACTACAAGCAGACAGCAGATCCTAGCACTACATATGCAAGTCAAGGTTCTGAAATTCAGCTCATAAGTCCCATTACAGAATCAACAAATTCAACAGACTATTCAAATGTGACTCACTCTATGGGCTTTGAAAGAGTCGCTGTTAGAATAGGAGTTGGTTCATTTTCAATTCAATACAAAGGTTTTGGAATAAGTTCTAAATTCGGACTGGCTCTTGATTATATCAACATGAATACATCCGTTGCAGGAACAGAAAGTACTTCGTTAAATGTTAATACACAAACAGGGACTCAAGAAACATATGCTGGTGGTATTTTAGGTGGACTTAAAGCAAGTCTTGTTCTTACTTCAACTGATGATACGTCATTTATTGTTGCAACAGAAGTTGATTTTTCAAAAGAATTGGCAAGTAACGATGGTTGTGTTCAAAGATTTACAAGAACTCCTGCGGATATAACAACTTATACTTTAAATACGCAAGTACCTGATTGGAGTACGCAAAGCACATTAATAAAGACTTTGTCCTTTATATATACCTCAACAACATCAGTGCAAACTTCGGCTACTTCTTTAAATTCATCTCCGTTTGTATCTATTAAGCTTGGTCTTGGTCAAGAGGAGTTGATTGGAACAGATCAGATTGCTTCTGTAATTTATGGTACTGAGGGAACTGTCACAACAACCTTTATATACGGCGCCATAATCTACACAATGTAAAATTTGTGTGTCTTTTTGGTGATTTTTCATATTTTAACTCTACGAGTACATTCGTACACACTGCCAACAAAACATAAGAAATCACTTCCAAAAATTTGTGTGTCTTTTTGGCGATTTTTCATATTTTAACTCTGCGAGTACATTCGTACACGCTGCCAACAAAACATAAAAAATCACTTCCAAAAATTTGTGTGTCTTTTTGGCGATTTTTCATATTTTAACTCTGCGAGTACATTCGTACACGCTGACGTCAAAATATAATAAATCACTTTCAAAAATACACACAAATTACAACTATTTTTTCATTGTAGATTTTTCTGTAATAAATACAGAGAGAGAAGATATCCCAGCAATAGTTAAGACTATGAATAGTGTTTCCATATCTTAATTGTAGTAAATGAGCAGTTTATTATTTATGTAACTTGCTTTAAGCTTGATAGCGATTGGAGGAGTTGTTTTATATCGTTTTCATCGTTATAAAGCCCGATGCTTAGGCGGCAAATATCATCTTTTTGCAAGGAGCTCATAAGAGGTTGGGCGCACATATTTCCAACGCGTAAACAGATTTTATCTAAAGACAGCATCACAGACAGATCGAGGGGATGTATATCTGCAATTGTGAAAGATAAAATAGAGTTTCCTCTACAAAGAGGTGTCAAAAATTGAACATGTTCTTGCAGGCTGTCGTATAAAGTTTCTGATAAATGTTTTTCATGGGCATTAATTTTTGTATATCCAATTTCCTGTATAAATTTAATAGCAGCATTTAAACCTATAATAGAAGCTATCATAGGAGTGCCAGCTTCAAATCTATGGGGAGGGTCTCTATAAACAGTTTTTTTATCAGAAATTGATTCAACCATTCCCCCACCTCCATGGAATGGGTCCATGGTTTTTAAGAGTTCTATTTTTCCGTATAAAACACCTACACCAGTCGGTCCATACATTTTATGTCCAGAAAAGGCATAAAAATCTGCATCAATTTTTTTTACATCTACTTTTCCGTGAGCGATCATTTGAGCGCCGTCTACAACCAGTATAGCGTTTGTTGTATGAACAATATCAGCTATTTCTCTTATAGGGTTTATAAGACCCAAGACATTTGATTGATGAGCAACAGCTACAATCTTAGTTTTATTAGAGATTTTACTCTTCATATCATCTAGATTTATTGTTCCATCTTCGTTCAAAGCAAAGGTTTTAAAAGATGCTTTTTTTCTATCGCAAAGCATCTTCCATGGCAAATAATTTGAATGATGTTCAGCTATACAGACTAAAACCTCATCCCCTTCTAAAACATGTTTATCACCATAGCTATAGGCAATTAAATTTAAGCTTTCAGTGGTTGAATGTGTAAAAATCACCTCATCAGTTTTGGCATGAATAAATTCACCCACCATTTTTCGGCAGTCTTCGACCATGACAGTAGCTTCATTTCCAGAATCATAAAGTCCGCGATGCACAGTCGCGTATTTTTCTGAATAAAAATTAGAAATTGCGTTTATAACACAAGCAGGTTTATGCGTTGTAGCCGCAGAATCAAAGTAGATCTGATTCTTTATTTGATCAAATATTGGGAAATATTTTTTCATCAATTAAATTAACCTTAAAAAACTTTTCTTTACTTGTCTTTCATCTATATCATCTATAAAGAATGATAAAAAGCCTTGTTTTAGCAAAGAAGCTGCTTCATCTTTACAGACTCCTCTAGAGGTTAGATAAAATAACTCTTCTTCAGAAAGCATAGACACCGTCGCACCATGAGAAGCTATTACATCATCTGCAAACACTTCTAAATTAGGTTTACAAAAAGCCCTGGATTTCTCGCCAATAAGTAATTGTTTGGATAACTGATAGCTATCGGTTTTTTGAGCTACTTTATCTACATAAATTTGGCCTTCAAAACTAGCTCGAGCTTTATTTGCACACACACCTTGATAATGTTGCCTTGACTTTGTCTCTTCTGCTAAATGAGAGCACAGAACTAAATGGTGAATGCTTTGATCATCGTTGCCATTCCAAAATCCTTCTAATGAACAACTAGCTCTTTCTTCTAGTAAGTAAGATTTAATTTCGTTTCTAAATGTTTTGCACCCTAAAGTGCCGCTTTTATGTTTAAACTCAGCATCCTTTTTAATAATTACAGATGTATGAAAAAAAACATCATTATCATGATCAAGGTTTGAGGTTTCATAAAACGATAAATGAGCATTTCTTTCTAAAGTGACATCTACCTGCCTTAAAACAATATTTCCAGATCCTTTTAGTTCAAACTTATGATGAAAAGAAGCCTTCGCCCCAGATTTAACAAAAAAAAGTAATCTTGGCAAATGCATCTGATTAAAAGAATTACAGCTTTCTATGATCTCAATAACTTCTTCTACTGATTCATTTACAAAAATACAATACGTTTGATCTCCCCATCCCTGATTTACAGAAGAAAAAAAACTTGTGTCATTATTACCCATTTTTTCAATAGTATTTGTAATAAAAACACCATATTTGTCTAAGGCCTTTTCTAAAGGTAAAACCTCAACTTTATCACTTAACACCCTGAAAGAATACTCTTGCTCACTTAATTCAAAAGAACAAGTCTCAATTTTTGTCATATCAATATATTTAAAGTCTTCGGCTTTTTTTGTTGGGAACCCGCTATCAAACACTTTCTTTTGAGCTCTTTCTTTCAACTGCCTTAAAAGCTCTAAATCTTTTGTACGACTATTTTTTAATGCCTCTAAGAACATAAGCTATACCCCGATTCCTCTAGCTGCATAGCTAAATTTTTATCACCTGTTTTTACAATTTTTCCGTCCATCATTACATGAACAACATCGGGCTGAATATAATCTAAAAGCCTTTGGTAATGAGTGATAATGATAATACACTTATCCTTCGACATGAAAGAGTTAACGCCATCGGCAACAACTTTTAAAGCATCAATATCTAAGCCTGAATCCGTTTCATCTAAAATGACAAGCTTTGGATTTAAAACCTTCATTTGTAAAATTTCATTTTTCTTCTTCTCACCGCCTGAACAACCATCGTTTAGTCCACGATCTAAAAAAGATAAGTCAATATTCATATCTTTTGCAATCTTCTCAACATTGACTCGAAATTCAGCTTTATCTATGTCACCATGTACAGACGTATAGGCAGCGTACAAAAAGTCTATAAATAAAAGACCTGGGATCTCTAATGGGTACTGAAAACTAACAAAAATACCTTTTTTAGCTCGTTCATCAGGTTCTAATTCAGAAATATCATCTCCATTAACTCTCATCTCACCTTCTACTTCATATCCAGGATGAGCAGAAAGAGCTTTTGAAAGTGTTGATTTCCCAGCTCCGTTAGGACCCATGATTGCATATATCTTTCCTGCTTCTGCCGAAAGAGATAATTCTTTCAAAATCTCTTTGTCTTCAATTCTTGCTTTTATATTTTTTAACTCTAACATTTTTAACCTACAGAATGCTCTAATTTTAAAGTGATTAATTTTTCCGCTTCAACGGCAAATTCCAATGGCAGTTTTGCAATCACATCTTTACAAAACCCATTAACGACCATATTGATCGCATCTTCTCTTGATATACCCCTTGATTCTAAATAGAACAGTTGCTCTTCATTCATCTTTGACGTTGATGCCTCATGCTCAATACTTGCAGATCGATCGTTTACCTCAATATAAGGGAACGTATTAGCACTACATTTATTTCCAACGAGCATAGAATCACACTGAGTGTAATTTCGTGCATTTTTGGCTTTTGAAGTAACATGAACTAAACCACGATAGCTATTATGAGAAACATCTGCTGATATCCCTTTTGAGATAATTGTCGAAGTTGTATTTTTTCCTTTATGAATCATTTTTGTGCCCGTATCTGCTTGCATATGACCATTGGTCAGCGCCACAGAATAAAACTCTCCAACAGATTCATCTCCTTCTAAGATACAACTCGGATATTTCCAAGTAATTGCGGCTCCTGCTTCGACTTGTGCCCATGAAATTTTAGATTGATAACCTTTGCAGCGTCCCCGCTTTGTCACAAAATTATAAATTCCCCCTTTCCCGGTTTTTGGATCTCCGCTATACCAATTTTGAACAGTTGAATATTTAATTTCTGCTCGATCTAATACCACAAGTTCAACAACTGCTGCGTGTAACTGATTTTTATCATATGCAGGGGCTGTACAACCTTCTAAATAACTTACATATGAATCATCTTCTGCTATAATCAAAGTTCTTTCAAATTGACCTGTTTCTCTTTCATTGATTCTAAAGTATGTAGACAGCTCAATCGGACATCTGACACCCTTTGGCACATAAACAAAAGAGCCATCTGAAAAGACACATGAATTTAAAGCTGCATAAAAATTATCTCCAATCGGAACAACAGAACCTAGGTATTTCTCAATCAATTCAGGATATCTTTTTACAGCTTCAGAAATAGAACATAAAACAACGCCTGCATCTTCTAGCACTTTATGAAAAGTTGTTCCTAAAGAGACGGAATCAAAAACAACATCGACAGCGACATTCGTCAATCTCTTTTGCTCTTCTAAGGGAATCCCCAATTTATCAAATGTTCTTAATATCTCTGGATCGACTTCATCAAGACTTGCAAGTTTTGGTTTATTCTTCGGTTCTGCATAATAAGCAATATCTTGAAAATCTAAAGGAGGAAATGTTGTGTTACTCCATATAGGGGCTTTCATTGTCAAAAATTTCTTATAAGCCTTCAGCCGAAAGTTTAACATAAACTCAGGCTCACCTTTTTTTTGGGAAATTCTTCGAATGACATCCTCATTTAAGCCCTTTTCAAAGACATCAGACTCAATTTCAGTACGGAAACCATACTTATATTCTTTCTTTTCTTCTAAAATTTGTTCTGTAGACATTTAAAGCTCTCTATTATTGAAGATAGTATAAAGAGAAGCGCTAAAACTATCAAGTACAATCAAAGCCATTTAAAATTTAATTTTAGGCATTAAAATTATAATTTTCTTCTCTTATAGCAGCAGTATTATAATCTCTTGCAACAATCTTTGGAAGCATTGAATGAATTTGGTTTGGCATACAAATATTTTTTATCCGAACCTCTTCTAGATCAGGATCAAAATCTGAGTTTGCAATAAAATTTGGCTGCTGACAAGACGCTGCCCACTCTGCATTATCTAATCTTTCAGAAAGTGTTTTATTTTCAAAAGACTGCATAGCCCCATCATTTGCCCACCATTCTAAAATTCCTGCACAGCGATTCAGTTGCGGTGAAAAAAGTCCAAAACTTAATATAGAAGCTAGATACAAAAGAAATTGAGGTATAATAATCAAGAGTGCTTTAAAACAAGTATTTCTTTGTATTATTGCTTGGCATTTAGAATGGAATTTAACCGGGATTTTTGCTCCTAAAGCATCTAGCAAAACAACCGAAAGAGGCATAATATATTTATAGACAATGTTATGAACCAAATTCCAGAATAAAAGCCCCATAGATTTTAGCCACTCACTTATTTTATTCTCAACTTTTTCGTACAATAAATACCGACGATTAAATTTCTGTACTTCAAATTCTAAGCGATAGATTCTTTTTGATAAATCAATCTCATCATTTAGTTTATATCTTTTGTTTTTATAACCAAAAAATTCATTTTGAATTAAAGGACCTTGATTATTAGATGGCACTACTTGCGCTAAAACAGAAACCATGCTTTTCCTATATCGTTTAACAAAGATCTTTATTCACAATAGCTCTTTGAGCTATTTTTAAATCTTCTTTAGTATCAATACCTATTAAATTAGTAGTTACTTCACTAACCCTTATACTCATTCCATTTTCGATCCAACGAAGTTGCTCTAGACATTCTGCTTGCTCCAAAGGCGTTGCATTCAGATTTTGAATTTTTTTAATTGCTTCTTCAGAGAAGGCATATAAACCCACATGCTTATAAAAATTTTCTGTTTCATTCCTAGGGAAAGGAATTATTGACCTAGAAAAATAAAGGGCCTTGCCTAACCTATCAGTCACAACCTTAACATTAGAAGGCTCTTTTGCCTTTTTTAATCCAATCTTTGTTTTCAAAGTCCAAATATCACTTTCACCTTTTGTATTAAGCAATACCTTGATAACTTCTTCATTAACAAAAGGCTCATCTGCCTGCAAATTAACAAAAATATCCCCTTTAATATCATTATCCTGAATTGCTGAAATTATACGCATTGTCCCATTTGGAAGATCTGGTTCTGTTAAAAAGGCTTGAATGCCATGTTTGTTTGCCTCGTCTACAACTTCTTTAGAGCATGCTGCTACGTAGATTTCATCAAATAAAGAGATCTTTTTGGCCGATTCAATAACCTGACCAAGCATTGTAAAATCCCCTAACTTTGCCATAATCTTCCTGTGAAACCTTGATGAGTCTAACCTTGCAGGAATCATACATATCACTTTCATTTAATTGATCTCCTTTCAATAGAATATAAAATATAACTCATTTTCTTTTGATCGTCTTTAAAAAAATAGGGCATTTATCAACAACTCCATGGATTTTAAAAAAAATTTAAATCTTTTTCTTGGAAATATAATTTACTTACATTAAAATATTAAAAATTTTTAAAGGAGCACTATGAAAAAAGTAATTATTTTTTTATCACTATGTACAGCATCACTTTTTTCCGCAAAAATTGGATTCCTCTGTCATAATCCACATCCAGAATCAACTATTTTGCAACATTGGCAAAAAGTAAAAGCTAAACTAAATGCTCATAACCACAACGTAGAGATTGTAATAATAAATTCCCGAAAAAGACCTGTATTATCTCAATACGATATTCTTATAGGTTTGTACGATTCTCAGATTCCTAAGTCTTTTAAAAATAAAACAATTCTTTACATGATGGAACCTCCTGTAATAATTCCAGGCTTTGCAGACTTACGTAGGTTACAAGACTATTTAGCAATTTTTACTTGGAATCACGCTATTTGTGATAACAATAAATATTACAAAGCATTCTTTCCATGTTTAGGCTCAATAAATCCTCAATTCATTCCTTTTAAGGATAGAAAATTTTCATGCTTGATTAATTCAGAGTTAAGCACGAGTGTAAATCACCCTGAAGAGCTTTATTCAAAAAGAGCAAAGGTAGCAAAATTTTATAACGCATATCACCCAGAAGACCTTACTCTCCATGGAATTCGTGGATGGCAAAAGCATAAATTAAGCATCTTTAAAGGTGGCTGTAAAGACAAACACCTCGTAATGAGGCAACATAAATTCTGTTATTGCTTTGAAAATTGGGATAATGACTACCATTATATTTCAGAAAAATTGTTTGACTGCTTCCAGAACCGATGTGTTCCCATCTACCTCGGCAGTAAGAATATAACAGAATACGTACCTAAAGAAGCGTTCATAGATGCCCGAAATTTTTCTTCTATAGCGGAAATTCATGAGTTTATCTCAAATATGGATGAACAAACATGGTTGACATATGTAAAAGCAATTGAAACTTATCATAGATCCGATAAAAGTAAATTCTTTAACCCGGATGATTATGCAACAAGAGTTGCAAACGTTGTTTTAGATAAACTAGCACATAAATAAGGTTCTTTAAGGATGAGCATTCTTTGCATTTTTTCTATTGTCTTTACTGCATTATTTTCTGCAAATATCGCAGTTGTGGGGAGCCAACAAGGAGATCCTCATATTGCAGACTACTTAAAAAAACATCTTCTGCAGGATGGTCATGCCATTGATGTTTTATGGGAAAATGATGATTTTAGAAATTACGATATTATCCTTAGCAGTAATTACAAACGATTTTTAGATAAATACAAAAGTAAAGTCATTATAAGTTGCTATGAACCAGAAGTTATTATTAGCAGGCATGCCGATTATAATCACCTTAGAAAATATCTAGGTGTATTTAGCTGGAATCATCATTTGGCAGGAAAATATGGCTTTCAAAAGTTTTTCTACCCTTGTGATCTGCAACTTGATCAAGATCCTTTAAAATTGCGTTCCTTTGATAGAAGAAAATTAGCTTGTATTGTTAATTCATTTATTTTTAGAAGACACCCAAATGAACTTTATTCCAAAAGAAAAGAGGTTGCTGAATTTTATAAACAAAATTATCCCAATGAACTCTCATTGTATGGATCCAGAGGGTGGGACGATTCTTTAAGGCCTGTATATAAGGGTTTTTGTGAAGATAAGGGAGTTGTTTTAAAAAATCATAAGTTTACCTATTGCTATGAAAATTGGGATAATAATGTGCACTATATATCCGAAAAAATCTTTGATGCGATAAATCATCTTTGTGTTCCTATCTATTTAGGATCAACAAACATCACCGACTTTGTTCCAAAGGAAACTTTTATTGATGCACGTAACTTTTCCTCTATACAAGAAATTCATGAATTTATTTCAAATATGAGTGAAGAAACTTACATGACTTACATTCATGCCATGATTAAATATAACAAAACACCAGGTAGAAAACGATTTACGCAAGATCACTACAAAAAAAGTGTTCTTGAATATATTAAATCTAAACTAATATGAAATTTTCAATAGCACTATGTCTTTTCTTATCGCTTAATTCTCTGTTTGGAGCCAAAATTGGTATCGTAGGATGGAGAAGGCAACACAGATATTTAAAATACTATCTCTATAACAAACTAATCATCTCAGGCCATGAAGTTGACTATCTATGGGATAAAAGCGATTTTGAGCCTTATGATGTTATTTTTGCTTGTAACTTTAAATCCTTTTTAGAGCCTTTTAAACATAAAGTCATCATGACATGTTTTGAGCCTGAAGTCATTATCCCAGAGCATGCAGATTTTGATCGTCTTAGGGGCTATATAAGTGTTTTAACTTGGAATCATGATATTTGTAGTCAAAAGGGGTTTGACAAATTCTATTATCCTACAAAGCATGTAAGACATGAAGATTCATCTTCTATGTTACCTTTTCAGGAAAGAAAGCTTGCCTGCATGATTAATTCCTACCTTGTTCGTTGGGACCCTAAAGAGCTCTACTCTATAAGAAGAAATATAGTAAAGTTTTATAAAAGGTACCATCCTGATGATTTTTCTCTTTATGGAAAGCGGGGTTGGAATTGGGGCTATGAACCAGTCTTCAAGGGATTTGCAAAAAAGAAATCTCCAATCTTAAGAAAACATAAGTTTAACTTCTGTTTTGAAAACTGGGATAATGATTTTCATTATGTCTCAGAAAAACTATTTCAATCTTTTAATGATCTATGTGTCCCTATTTATTTAGGATCTTCAAGAGTTACAGATTTAATTCCAAAAGAAACCTTTATTGATGCACGAAAGTTCAAATCCTTAAAAGAGCTGCATGAATTTATAAACAGTATGGATGAAAGCACTTATCAAACCTACATAGATGCAATAGTTACATTTAGTCAATCAGGAAAAATTTATAAATACACAAAAGATTATCAAGAAAGACAACTTTTTACCATCATGAATAAATATCTGGATCAATCAAAAAAACATTAACCTTTTGCGATAAAATCAAATGCAATCTATACTGTTTTTATGAGTGCTATTTCTATTCTACTTCAAAACCCATTAGCTCTTGTCGCATATATCTTAATTATTTGTGCCATCTTAAGTCCTTGGTTTTTTCCAAAATACTATATTTTTGCTCCTGTCTATGTAATCAGTTACTCCCTTGCTTATTTAGCAGGGATTGTCACTTATGCCTCGCTTATACCAATATTAATTATTCTTATCTGCTTTTGGGCTCTAAAGTTTAATCCCAAAAGGTTTATACACCTATTTGCCTCAATGATAGTTGCCATTTTAGGTCTTTGTATAATGACTCACATGCTTCGGGGCTTTAATAATTTACAGATATACAAAGCAATTACAATCGGCTCCTCTAGTGTTCCTTTAAATATTTATCTAAATTTTGACAAAGCCACTCTTGCTGTTTTACTTTTAGGACTTTACATTCCTTTACTTAAAACCTTTGATCAATGGAAGCAAATGCTATTTATTACACTTCCATTAGCCGCATTTACGATATTTATTTTAATAGGGTATGCAAAATTTGCTCATCTTATTGCATTTGACTTCAAAATCCCTTCAATTACATTGATGTGGCTACTTGTGAATTTCTTTTTTGTAACAATTCCTGAAGAAACCTTCTTTAGAGGTTTTTTACAAAGTGAAATCATCAAGAATCTTCCTAATAAAGCAGCTCCTGTTCTCTCTATCCTCATTGTATCATTACTGTTTTCGGCTATACACCTATTATTTATTGCTGATTTTTACTACATCATTGCGACATTCATTGCATCAATTCTTTATGGAACTATTTACCAACTCACTAAATCCATTGAAAGCTCAATCATCACTCATTTTTTAGTAAATACCATCCATTTCTTCTTTTTTACCTATCCATTAATTTGAACAACTTCTACTTTGGCAACCACATCTCTTCTTTTTGGAATAAGTTTCTTTATATTCGTACTTTTTCTTTCCATGGTAAACTTTATATTCAGAGTTTGAATCATTTGACTTTTTAGAACTAGTTGATTTCTTTGATTTGCTAAACCAAGAACCACCCTCTTTCTTTGAAGACATTTTATCTGAATCTTCTTTCTTTGATTTTCTTGAAAACCAAGATTTTTTAGTGTCACAAGAGCTACTTTCTTTTGAACATGACTTACAAGATTCCTTATTTGATCTATGTTCAGAAGATTTATTCATAGATCTTTCAGCTTTTGTAGGGCCTTTGTTACACCCACAACTTTCAGATTCTGAAGACATTGATTGATTACAGCTTTTACAAATAAAACTTTTACAAGAACGTTTTGGACTTTGCTCTTCTTGGCTTCTATATGATTTATAATCAGGCTTTTCTTTATAGCCATGTCCTTTATTGTATGCTGATGTTTCATTTTCATCATAAAATTCATAGTCATCAGAACTATCTGCCCATACATTATCTTCTTTATGAACAGCTTTTTCTTTCTGCGAGATCATATATGATCTTTGTTGTTTTTGTACTTTTGATTTATTACAAGGAGCGCATTTATTTCTCATAGTAGGATCAGCCATCCTTCTATCTCTTGTTAAGATGCTATCAATCGCCTTATAAGGATTCTCTCCTCGAGATTCAAATACCGCTACCATTTCCCTCTGATCATCATCTAAAGCGTATAGATAGATCCTTTGATACATGGGAGATAAAGAAAAAAGAACATGTCTTTGTTCATCAGGTAATCTATCAGGATGCTTTTGTTGCATCTGATGCATTTTTGACTGACCCGTTGAAGGTGTTGTCATAGTTGATGTCTTCGAAAATAATGAAGACATCATGAACATTGGTACTATTATGTATTTAATCATAAATATTTTGCTTACTTTGGTTTCTATCATGTTGTCTTATGGATTTTGTTGCAGGTGATGTAGTATCTCTAGGCTTAGGCTTAGAATTTGCATCTTCTTGAATAATATCAGAAAGCTCATCATGCGGATCATCTCCGTTTTTATGAGCGTTTACAACTCTTTGCTTATCAGAAGCATTTAGTGTGTGAAAAACTGTTTTACTTTTCGGGCTTAAAGAATCGTAAGCCTTTTGATGATCAGAAGCCATATTTGCATCAGTTCTTGATTTTTTTAAAGGTGATTTCATTACATGAGTCTCTTTTGTTGCAGAATCTGATTGATTTCTTGCTTTATCAGCAGGTGACATTTGAGCTGCACCAACTAATAAAAGTCCTACACCTAGAGTGTAATAAGCATATTTTTTAATTTTATTTTTATTAACAAATTCCATAATTAACCTTTACTTATTTAATATCTATTTATCTTCACAATCATTATTTCATAAATAAACACAAATAAAAAATGATCTTCTTGCAAAAAAATCCCCTTTTTAGGTCTTATGCAATTTAACGGAGGAAACCATGAGCGATAAACCAATTGAGTGTAGTAAATGTAACAGAAGAGCTTGCGTTAATTTCAAAGAAATGAAAGATGGTAAGGTTAACAACTACTCCATGTGTAAAAGCTGTCCCCTTTTAAAAGAAAAGCTCTATGAAAACGAAAAAGAGACTAAAGAAGCTTCAATTTTCACAAAAGAAACAAGTCAATGTCCTGTTTGTCATCTTTCTAAAGAGGACTTTATTATTACGTTAACCTTTGGATGCGATAGTTGTATTAAGACCTTTAAAGACACACTAACTCAAGAGCTTTTAAGCCAAGATCTTATTCCTCAAAGCATTAAAGATAATCCCGAAGCATTTCATTTAGGCAATAGCCCAAAAAATCATAAGAATATCTCTTTTTCTGAGACTATGGAAAATTTACATCTGGCATTAAATGAAGCTATTGAATCCGAGCATTTTGAAGAAGCTGCAGCAATACGAGACAAAATTAAAAACCAACTGGAGAATCCAAATGCCAACGCTGCCTAATGAAACTCCTTCTTTTAAAGATACACTTTCAAAGTTTTCACCGTGGAAAAATAACGACAACCCAACCTACCCATTAAATCGTTATATCTTAAGGCGTAATATAGCCGGGTTTCCCTTTGCTGAAAAAATCTCAGCAAAAGATGCAGAAAATCTTTCATCTAAACTATCTGCTACTTTTAAAAACCTATTTCCCAATGGTCTTTATTATAGTAGTAAAGACCTAAAAGAAAACGAAATGCAGCTTCTTTTTGAACATCTCTTTTTAGCAAATAGAGAACCTATGCATCCTGAGGGCGGTATATTTATCGATTTAGAAAATAGCATTATCGCTTTGTTTCATTTAGAGGATCATATAACCCTTTTCTTTCATGATAATGAGCACCTTAATAAGGATATAGACTCAAAAATTTTAAATATTGATGAACAAATACAAAGCCAAATCCCATTTGCTTTTTCAGATCAATTTGGTTATATCACAGCCTCTGCTATACACTTAGGAACCGCTCTTACAAAAGAGGCTATTATTCATGCCCCTGCAATTAATTTAATGAAACAAAATTTGGAAATTGATGATAAAATTATCATACATGGTCTTGCTTCGGAAAAACAAGTCCTTCACAACCTTATAATTGCTACTAATAAATATAGTTTAGGGGTTTCAGAAAAAAGCATTTCAGAAAAAGTTGATGAAGTAGGTTCACAAATATCTCACCTAGAAAAAGAGATCATTAACAATTTAAGCGACAAAGATAAGCAAGACTTTTTTAATCTGATTTCTAAAAATTTTGGACAGGCTCTTTATTGTAAGTCCTTAAATTTTCATGAAGGATTAGATTTAGCTAGTTATTTAGATTTAGGTATTTCTATGGGCGCCATTGAATCTTCTTCAAAAACTCTTTTTTTCGATCTTTTTTTCTCATTAAGACGAGCTCATCTCAATTCCTATTTTTCAAATGATAAATCTTCAATCGAAGAAAAACGAGCCTTATTACTCAAAGAAAAAGTCAAAGACTTAAAGCTGTGTATCTGATAAAATGTGGGCATGAAAATAGCTGCCCTTTTACTCTTAGCCGGTTCCGGAGAAAGATTTACCTCAAATATCCCGAAGCAGTTTCACACATTAGATGGCCAAAAAGTTTTTAGATTTGCCTTAAATACAATAAAGAAAACCTATCCTTTCTCTGAAATTGTGCTTGTATCAAAGAAGAACTATCATCAGTTTATGGATGATTGCTCCGACTACCTAATTATAGAAGGAGGCAAATCGCGGCAAGAATCTGTTCATCTAGGATTAAAAGCTCTTAATTCCCCTGATTGTGTAGTCATCTTCGAAAGCGTAAGACCTTTTATAACTGAAGATCTTATATTAGAACATATCAAAATGCTTAAAGCTGGTAAAACTGCAATCAACACCTGCATTCCTTCTTTTGATACAATCAATATTCAAAAAAATAATAAAATTAATAAAATCCCCTCTCGTGATCAATTTTTAAAAGGTCAAACTCCTCAGAGCTTTTTATATAAGCCTCTTTTAAATGCTCATAATAAAACTCAACGTTGTTTTACAGACGATTGCGGCCTTATGCTTGATGAAGGATTTGAAATAGATTTTGTTCTAGGAAGTGAAAGAAATATCAAGATCACAACTGATTTTGATCTAAAATTAGCAGAATTTTTGCTTGGTACATATAATCGTTTTTCTTGATAAAGAAACACCTCTTCTTTATGATTCATAAAAATTAAACAAGGATCACTATGGCAAAAGTTTACTTTTATTATTCTGCAATGAATGCTGGCAAAAGCACAACCCTATTACAAGCAAGCTATAACTACTTAGAAAGAGGCATGCAAACGCTTCTTTTTTCTCCTAAAATTGACACCCGCGAAGGAGTTGGTATCATCTCATCAAGAATCGGATTGATGAAAGAAGCTATTTGCTTTGCTAAGGACTTTAACTTCTTCGACTTTGTAAATGAAAAACAAAAAGAGATGGATAATCTTAAATGCATATTAATCGATGAATGCCAATTTCTAACGAAAGAACAAGTGATAGAATTAACCGATGTTGCCGCAGAACTTAATGTAGCCGTTTTATGTTATGGCCTGCGCTCTGATTTCTTAGCAGAACCTTTTGAAGGAAGTAAATATCTTTTAGCCCTTGCTCATGAGCTTGTTGAAATTAAAACAATTTGTTCATGCGGTAAAAAAGCTACTATGAATATCAGATTAAACGAAGATGGCAAAGCAGCAACAGCTGGATCACAAGTCCAAATTGGCGGAAACTCAACATATACTTCTGCTTGTATGACTTGCTATAAAAAAAATGTCCCCTCTTTTAAAGGTAAAAGAGCTTGTAAAGTATAAGGAGAAATTATGAACGCAATACTTAACAGATTTCCAAAATCAGCACCTTACATTGTCTGCTTTACAGCCGCTTTGTTTTTTGCTTTTGAATTAATGCAGTTGCATATGATGAATGCCATTGCCCCTATGCTTATGGGAGATTTACATCTAAATGCTGCAAACTTTGGTATTTTGAGCTCAACTTATCTCTTAGCAGATGTTATCTTCTTAATTCCTGCAGGAATTATCTTGGACAGATATTCAACAAGAAAAGTCATTTTAGGAGCTATGATTCTATGTGTTATTGGCACATTTGGATTTGCACTAGCAACTAATTTTGCAACAGCCTGTTTTTTTCATTTCATTTCTGGAATTGGAAATGCCTTTTGTTTTTTAAGCTGTATTATGCTCATCACTAGATGGTTTGAACCTGCAAAGCAAGCACTTATTATTGGCCTTGTAATCACAACTGGTATGTTAGGTGGCTTTTTAGCTCAATCCCCTTTTTCTGCTTTAGCAGAAGCATTAACTTGGAGAAATGCTTTACTAGTTGATGGAATCATTGGTGTAGGAATATTAAGCCTTGTTGCCCTATTTGTTCACGATAAAGTTGTCGCTACAAATACCAAAAAAGCTACTTCTCTACCATTTATGGCGGGACTTAAGAAAAGCTTTTTAAATAAACAAAATATTGCTTGCGGCCTTTATACTTCATTTATGAATATGCCACTTATGGTTATTGCAGCTGTTTATGGAAGTTTATTCCTAACTCAAGCTCATGGCGTATCCTTAGTTGAAGCATCTTTCCTAATCAGCATGATCTGTATTGGTACTATCATTGGATCCCCCGTTTTTGGTCATTTTGGTGATCTAATGAGTAAAAAACAATTAATGGCCGGAGGAAGCATTTTATCAATCGTCACCTTCTTAATCATTATGTACACATCATCTGCATCATTTTTAATTCTTCTATCTCTCTTTATTTTGCTTGGATTCTTTACAAGCTCTCAAGTCCTTGGCTACCCATTGATTACAGAAGCTGCTGATAAAGATATCACTGGCACATCAATGTCTGTTGCCGCTGTGATTATCATGGGTCTTCCTATGTTCATAGGACCATTAACTGGAAGAATTCTGGATCATTTTAGCCATATCGATCCACAAACAACCATTGTCTCCTTTCCAATAGAAGGATTCCATGCCGCATTTTTGATCTTCCCAATTGGGTTTTTAATTGCCTTGGCTCTGCTACCTCTTATTAAAGAAAAAGCACTTGCTCAAGTAAGCACAAAATAGACTTTTAAAACCATACTATAATACTGATATCCAACCAGATATCAGTATTTCTATTTTCTTTATTATAATAGGATTTACGAAATAAATAATGGTGGTACTATGTCATTTGATGATGCAGAAAAAAAAGATTTTATCGCAAATATCGCAGCAATTTTCGAAGAAAACTTGCTTCCCTTTGTCGAATCAGAAAAAGAAATCGAAGAAGCCATCTTATTTGCTATCGACTACTGCTTGGATAAAAAAAGAGAACAAAACTAATTATTATCTAACCTAAATATGCAATTGCTTGAACTGTGTTTTCTCTCAAAGGAAAATCCTAATGTCTTAAATACATTTTGTATAGCTACATCCTTCTTTACAACAACTTCAAGACCTTTAAATCTATGTCCATTAACTTTATGGTTAGAAAGATAGAGCATTAATCTTTCAACAACTATCTTTATTATGTTAAAACATTGATCTTTAGAACCCTTCTTTTTATAAGTATTTAACTCTACCACTGGGTAGCCTGTGCAAGATGCATTACCAAGACTCAAAAATCCTAGTACAGAGTTATCATATAAGATCAGATATAAAGAAAAAGGATTCCCATTTTTAAATTGCTTTACTGATAGTTCTAACTGCGCATCCATGCTCGATAATAATTTTATGTCTTTTGTTCCAAAGTCTTCTAGTTCGTCGGCTTCATCTTGAGTAAGAGACATGGCTTTTAATAAAGCCTCATCTATTGAACTTAATGTAAGTTTATTTCGTACAATCTCAACCCTAATGCTTCCTGTACACCTATTTAGAACAAACTCTGATGAATGTACTATTGAACACATACTTTCCTCCTGGTTCATGCAAAGATGTATACCACAATACTATAAATTATTTCTATATAATAAATAAAAAAAAGATTAACATTCTACTGTTATCGTTAACTAAAGCTCCTTATCAACAACTAAACAAATAACCTCTTTAATTTCGGTAATGATTTACTCATGCACTTTCTTTATTGCATCTGAAGGTTTAAATTTATTAAGGCAAAGTTATTTCAAGTTCAATAAAAATAGGCATAAAAAAACTCACCATACTTGGTGAGTTTCTAATTAAATCAGGCATTTTCTGATCAAAAAATAAATGAGGCTTGTTGGACTCGAACCAACGACCCTCTCCTTAAAAGGGAGATGCTCTACCGACTGAGCTAAAGCCCCATTTTTGACCCCAAGGGGATTCGAACCCCTGTTGCCAGGATGAAAACCTGGTGTCCTAGGCCGGGCTAGACGATGGGGCCTGATTTGCCAACAATATTACAACATCATGATATTTTCCACAACCACTTTTTAAAAAAAACAGAAGGAAGAAAACTTACACCGTCATGATCTCTTTTTCTTTGGTCAAATAAAGCTGATCTAGCCTTGAACACATTTCATCTGTAGCCACCTGCAATTTCTTATCTAATGACTTTAAATCATCTGTAGTGAAATCACCTTCTTTCTTTGCCTGGTCACGATACTTTCTTCTTACATCACGAATTGAGATCTTTGCCTGCTCAAGTTTTGCCTTTGCTTGCTTTGCAATATCTCTTCTTAACGCTTCGTTTAATGGTGGCACTGGAACGCGAATAGTTCCACCATCATCAATGGCATTTAAGTTTAATTGTGAAGCATTAATAGCCTTTACAATTTCTCCTGAAATGCTTGGATCAAAAGGTGTGATTATTAGATTTCTGTCCTGCACAGATATTGAAGCAACTGTCTTTAAAGCTACTTCAGAGCCATATGCTGTCACAATTAATGAATCTAACATCGACGAATTCACTCTATTTGTTCTAAGAGTCTTGTAATCATCTTCTAAAAATTCAACAGACTTTTTCATCATCTGCTCTGCTTCTTTTTCTAAGCTCATATATTATCCTTTTGTTACTAAAGATCCACCCTGACCATTTATTACTATATTTTTTAAGACTTCAATGTCGAAAATATCACATACCTGAATAGGTATAGAGTTATCTCTACATAAAGCAATTGCACTTGCATCCATAAACTTCAAATGCTTTTCTAAAACCTTTGAAAATGGAATTTCTTCATACTTCTTAGCATTTTCATGATGAGCAGGATCCTTATCATAAATACCATTAAACTTAGTTGCCTTAATCATAACATCTGCTCCAATCTCACAAGCTCTTAAAGCAGCCGCAGAGTCAGTCGTAAAATAGGGGTTTCCAGTACCTCCCACAAAAAGCATAGCAACACCTTTTTCTAAATACAGGTTTGCCTGCATCCAGTTAAAAGGCTCAATGATTCCATCGAAATTTCTAGAACTCATCACACGCGCTTTTTTGCCTTTAGAAAGAAGAACCTGATGTAGGGCTAAGCCATTAATACATGTAGCTAAAATACCGATATTATCGGCAGGAGTCCTCTCAAAGCCATAACTATCTGCCGTTGATCCTCGAAATATATTTCCGCCACCAATGACAATAGCAACTTCAACACCTAAATCTTGAATTTCAGCAATTGTATCTGCTACTTTTTCGGCAATAGAGTAATCAATACCGTACGTATACTTTCCGGATAATGCTTCACCTGAAAGCTTAAGAAGAACCCTTTTATATTTTGGCTTTGTCATAAAAACCTTTATAACTTCGGCGCCCTTTCAGGCGCCTTGATTGCTAGCCTCCAATTTGGAGTCTTACAAAACTTTTAATCTTTAATTCTTTACTAACTTCTTTACCTCTTGCTTTTACAAGATCTAATACAGAAGTTGAGCTATCTTTGATATATTTTTGATTAATCAAACAAATGCCATTATAAAAAGCCTGCATTTTTCCAGATACAATTTTATCTACAATTTCAGCAGGTTTTCCAGCAGGAACACGTGATTTTGCAATCTCTTCTTCTTGAGCTTTGATATCTGCAGGAACCTCATCAGATGATAAATACTCAGGAGCTTCTGCAGCCACATGCATAGCAATCTCTCTTGCAAAATCAGCTTCAGAATCACTTCCTTCAATCTCAACCATAGTAAAGATCTTACCATTCATATGAGAATAAATTCCGTATGATGAATTTTCACTCTTTTTAAGATAGATGATCTTAGAAATTAAGATATTTTCACCTAAAACAGCAATTAGCTCTTTTCTTTTTTCATCGACAGATTTACCAGCTTCTTTAGAATAAGACTTTGCCATAAAGCTCTCTAAATCACCTGAATTTTCTGCCATAACTTCTTCTGCCATCTCATGTAAGAAAGCTCTGAATTTGTCATTATTCACAACAAAGTCAGTTTCTGCATTCATCTGAACAACTGAAACAGCTTCAGAATTCTCAACAAAATCAATTGCTCCTTCTTTTGCTTCACGAGATTCTTTTTTAGCAGCAGAAACAACACCTGCTTTTCTTAAAATAGAAATAGCCTCATCAATATCACCATTACTTTCAGAAAGGGCCTCTTTACACTTAATCATGCCAACGCCTGTTCTTTCTCTTAACTCTTTAATCATTTGTGGTGTAATACTCATTATTCCGCTCCTTTATCATCTTTTTTCACAGCTTTATTCTTATCAGCTACTTTTTTAACCGGTGCTTTCTCTGCATCTTTTAAAGAAACTCTCTTTGCAGGCGGCTTATCTGCACCTTCTAAAGACACTCTTTTTGTAGGCTTCGGAGACTTTGAGTTTTTATCTTCTTCCACAGCTCTTAAAGGAATATTATTCTCTTCTTTTACTGCAATAATTGTATCTCTAATTGCTTGAAGGATTAATTTATTACTCTTTAACGCATCATCATTTGCAGGAATCACAAAGTCTACTGCATCAGGATCACCATTTGTATCAGTAATTGCAAGAACAGGAATTCCTAATTTTCTAGCTTCTGCAACAGCAAGATGCTCAGTCACTGGATCAACAACGACTAAAAGTCCTGGCGTTTTTTTCATGGTACGAATACCACAAAGGTTTTTATCTAATTTAATTTGCTTCTTCATCATTAAAGAAACTTCTTTCTTGGTTAGACCTTCGGCACCAGTAGCTAATTTTCTTTCAATTTTTTCTAATTTCTTAATAGACTGACGAATTGTGCTAAGATTAGTCATCATTCCGCCTAACCATCTCTCACCTACAAAATATTCGCCGCAACCATCTGCACAATCTTGAACAACTAGCTTAGCTTGCTTTTTTGTACCTACAAATAAAACATTTTTACCTTTTGCAACTTCTTTTGCAACGATATCGCAGGCTTTTCTTAAGTGGTGCATTGTTTTGGCAAGATCAATAATATGAATTCCATTTCTTTGCTCATATATAAATCTTTTCATCTTAGGGTTCCAACGATAAGTCTGATGCCCAAAATGAACACCTGCTTCTAATAATTCTTTGATAGAAACGTTTATCTTTCTCTCTTTATTCTCTTTTAAGTCTGCCAAAAATACCTCACTTTAGCTTAAATGGTTCTGCATCCCTATAAAATCACTTTATTTTTAAATTTTTTATATAGATATGCTACTGTTTATAATTCTTCTTTTAGAAGAGTAGCGCCCGATCAGAATCGAACTGACACTCATAGCTTGGAAGGCTATTGTTCTACCGTTGAACTACGGGCGCAAATGATAGAGACATCATACTATCAGATTCACTTTATAAGCAAGTCATTTCTAAAATAATTTAAAAGGCAGAAAATAAACTCAATAATACAAAGGATAAAATAAATTTTAATGAGCTCTCTATCAAATTTCTGTAATTTTTTTCCGGTTTCCAGACAGGTTAAAAGCAAAAAAGAAACACACCCAAGGCTTTAAAACTAACCTGGACTTGCAGACCTGTCCTAGGATTTTTACTTTAAATTCATAATTCCTTGAAGTTAAAATTTAAATAACCTTAAAATATTTCATGCTAAAGAAAATTGACTAAGGAGCAATTACATGAAAAAAGAACTTATCCCCTTCATCTTAATGGGCCTTGCGCCAATATGCGGAATTTATGCGGACGAAACGATCGCGGAAACAAAAACTTCAATCGTGCAAAACACAGAAACAACGGCAGAAGAAGCAAAGACTGAAAATACAACTGAAACAACTGTTGCATCTGATGAAACTGAAGTGACTCAAGAGTGCGACAGCGAATCTTCGGAAACTGAAGAAACTACAGAAGAACAAACTCCTGTAGCTGAAACTGCTGACGCTTCGGATGAAACAACTGGTGCCTCTGATGAAACTGAAGTGACTCAAGAGTGCGACAGCGAATCTTCGGAAACTGAAGAAACTACAGAAGAACAAACTCCTGTAACCGAAACTGCTGACGCTTCGGATGAAACAACTGAAGCATCTGATGAAACTGAAGTGACTCAAGAGTCTGATAACGAATCTTCGGAAACTGAAGAAACTACAGAAGAACAAACTCCTGTAGCCGAAACTGCTGACGCTTCGGATGAAACAACTGAAGTATCTGATGAAACTGAAGTGACTCAAGAGTCTGATAACGAAGCTTCTGAAACTGAAGAAACTACAAAAGAACAAACTCCTGTAGCCGAAACTACTGACGCTTCGGATGAAACAACTGGTGCATCTGATGAAACTGAAGTGACTCAAGAATCCGCAGAAGACGAAATGGATGCAGAAGACATGCCTGAAGAGAATGAAGAAGTTATTGAAGTTGCCGCTCCAGCCGAAAAGCCTAATGCAATGGAAGAGTCTGCTGTAGTCGAAGAGTCTGCTGTAGTCGAAGAGTCTGCTGTAGTCGAAGAGCCTGCTGCAGATGTTCAGGACCCAATAGCTGGATCAGAATACGTTCGAAACATCATCGATTCATATGCAAATGGAACTTATGATGAATTTCTACAGCAGATAAATGAGCTTTTCGAGAGTAAAAATGAAGCTTCCGAAATAAGTATCTCTAATGAAGAAACTCTTTTTTGGGATGGCATAAACAATCGATATAACTCTAATAAACAAAAACTAATTAGTAGTTTACGTACTTATTCTGAGGATCATCCTCTTTCTTCACTGGGAAAGTTAATCAATGAATTCTTGAACTTTTCATTAACTGAGAAGGAAAAATCAAGCCTTCATTTTATCACTTCATCAATCACAGCACTTTCTGCTTCAATTTTTGAGGATGCGTTTGATTATCACAAAGCTTGGCAAGAGATAAGAGATATTGCAAATAGATTCAAAAGAAAACACACTCTGTTAAATGAGGAATATCTTTCATCAGAAAACGAAGAACTTCACGACCTTAGAGATCTTCATATAGCACTTGATTTAGCAATGCATGATGCGATCATGAAGCATTTGCATGCAGATTGCCCTCTTATGAATCAAATTAATGCATCATATTCTGCATATTATAAATATGTGTCTCATGAATATAATACGTATTATCTATCAACTTTATTAAATGGTTCAAGAGTGGCAACCTCAGAGGGTGAAATTCAGGTAAAAAGCCTTATGCAAGAGTATTTAGATAATGAAAAAGAAATTGTAAAATCTCAGGTTGACTGGATTAAAGCAGCGACTGATCAAGGTTATTCAGACCTATAAAATTTTGTTACTAGAAAGGGGAAGAATTTTTCTTCCCTTTTTTAGGGTCAAAAAATTTCTCTCCCTTTATAGTAATACTTATGAGGGATATTTCTTTTCAAATACGGCGCCTTTTATTTATTTTAGGAAGCGTTTTTTTACTTTTCGGCCTTCGTGTCTATTATTTGGCGATCATCAAGCACGACTTCCATATAAAAGAAGCCAAGCGGTTCGCTCTTAAAACAATTATCAAGACTCCAAATCGCGGGACTATTAGAGATCGTTTTAACAAACCCTTAGCTATCAACACTATCTCATATAACATTACCGTGCTTTACGATCCTATTAAAACTCTTCCAAGAAGAATTTTTCAAAAAGGCAAAAAGCCTATTTATCCAAGAAAAGAAGCCATTGAAAAGCTTTCGCTTTTTTTAGCAGATTATTGTGACAAAGATTTTCAAGCTATTGAAGATTTAATCTATAGCAAAGCTACATTATTTCCAAACACCCCCTTTGTACTACAAAAAAATGTTTCCGAGGATATATTTTATGCCCTTAAGATGAAAGAACTCAGCCACCCTGGTCTTTACATGCAAATAAGTAGCCATCGAACTTATCCAAATGCAAAACCGTGCTCTCATCTCTTAGGTTACATGGGGGCTATAAATGAAAAAGAACACTTAAACATAAAAACTAAAATAAACACCTTAAAAGAGTACATAGAAAATCAAAAAAATAACATTGTAACGCCACTTCCAAAAGGCTACTCCTCATTGAAGCAATGCCAAGATGATTTGCGTTATTTAATCAATCGTTCATACACAATTCACTCTCAAGTAGGGAAAAGTGGTATTGAAAAAGTTTTTGATAAAGAACTAAAAGGTGCCATAGGGAAAGATTTCTTTTTAGTAGATCACAAAGGAAATAGACGATGTAAACTTCCTGAGTCATACAAAGAAACGCCTGGCAGGCGTATTTTACTAACAGTTTCATCAGAATTGCAAGATCACTGCGAAAAGCTTTTAGCAGATAGTGAAAAAATTAGGATGGATGGATTTGAAAGAGCAGGAAAGCATCACAATCAAATACCTACTCCCTGGATTTCAGGAGGTTCAATCATAGCTATGATTCCAGATACAGGAGAAATTGTAGCAATGGCTTCGTATCCAACTTTTGATCCCAATGACTTTTCATCAGGGAATAAAGAAAACGCTCTGAAGTGGCTTGAAACACCATCCTATATCGCTCAAATTTTTGATGGTAAATATCTACTCGAAAAAGATGTGTACAATATTACCACAGAAAAATGGGATCACATTACTCAAGAATTAAGCTTTGATACCTACCTTAAAACTATCCTTTCAAAGAAGTCAAAAGTAAAAGAAGCCATCTATAAAATTAAGAATATCCATAATGCTAACTTCATACAAAATTGCATGGAAATGCTCCTTACACTTTCTGAAGAAACCCAAATGCATTCACTTATGGATTCTTTATACAGGACAAAAAGACATTCTCTTACTTTTTTTAATACGGGCAAAGATAAGCAAAAAGAAATTCTTCAAAAGATAAACGCTAAGACGTCCCTTTTAGATGAAATAAGAAAAGAAATTGATCCTTTTTTTAAGGATATCCAAAAAAATGATGATAAAATTTTACTTTTAGATATTTTAAGAGTCTTTTGTCCAAATCACCTATTTGATGATTCGCTTCTTGCAGAAACTGGTAAAGAATCTCTTGCCACATACAAAGAGTTTTGTAACGCTAAATATTTAGTTGAGTCAGAAGTTTTGGAGATTACAAAAAAAGTTTTTAGAAGAATTGAATTTGCAGACTGGCGAAGAGACTACTTCAAAGACTACCTCAAGAGTAAACGCGCAGAAGAAAGACAAAAAAAACGCCCCGCTAAACCATATGTTTCTTATTTAGAAGAGATGGAAAAAAAACTCTTTGAACAATTCTTTTCTGTAAACAAATGGGAATTTATTGCCGCATACTTAACAATCGGAGCACCCATTGCAGAAAATGATATTCGTTTGCCCTATTTTCAAGCACTCATAGAAAAAAGCTTAAATAACACCGATTCATCATACGTGAAACTAAAGGCACATCTTGAAAAGCTCTCTGAAAAGCAAATCATCCCCTACATCAAAACCATGCGCTCTTTTAAAGAATTAAACCGCCCTCTCTACGGAAAATATTATTTCCTTTATAAGTCGGGAAAAAATCCCACAGAAAAAGATCTTGCTCGCGCTTTTTATCCTGGTAATGGATTTAGTTTTTCAAAATCCCATGCCTTTGTTGATAACATGCCCTTAGGGTCAAGCTTTAAACTCTTTATTGGTTTTGAAGCCTTGATGAATCACTTTGAATCAAAAGAAAACCTTTCTTTTCCTCTCAATCCGATGACAATCATCGACAAATCCCCTTCATATAACACAAAGCTCACATCTGACTCCGTTTTAGGCTATTATACAGATTATACACCAATTAAAAGGATCTATAAAGGGGGTCGATTACCAAGAGGTCACCAAAATATTGGTAAAGTTGATTTTATGGGAGCCATGGAAAAATCTTCTAATTTATATTACTCATTACTTGCTTCTAATGTTATTAAAAATCCCGAAACACTGATCACCACGGCAAAAGAACTAGGATTTGGAGAAAGAACAAATATAGAACTTCCCTATGAGGCAAAAGGATCAATACCCACAGATATTTTGACAAATAAAACATCTTTATACTCTTTTGCAATAGGACAACACTCCTTAATAGTGACGCCCTTACAAACAGCATCAGCCTTGAGCACACTTGCACTAGGAGGAGATCTTCTTAAGCCACAAATAATTAAAGCCATTGCGAATATTGAACCTGCAAAAAATCCTACTGATGCTCTATTCAAAAAATCTATTAATTACGAAAATCAATTTAAAAATATTGGTATTTTCTTCCCTCTATTTCCGGAAGGTGAAACAGGATCTGATACGCCCTATATTAAAACTTGTAAGAAGGAACTAAAAAGAAAAATTGCAATTCCTGAACCTGTTCACCGTACCTTAATGCAGAGTCTTTATAACGTGGTAAATAGCAGTAAAGGAACTGCACGGGCCTCTGCTATCGGATCCCTTCTTACAAGCCCCTATAAACGATCAATCTATAAATCCGTCATGGAAAATATGGCCGGTAAAACTTCGACCGCAGAGATTGCTTATAATCCCACCATAGACAGACAACAAGCTCCTATTATTACAAAAAACATATGGTTTACAGCCATCTCTTTTGATGATACCACGCATTTCAAAAATCCAGATTTAGTAGTCGTAGTTCAACTAAACTTCGGAAACCACGGAAAAGAAGCAGCTCCTCTTGCTGCCTCTGTTATTCATAAATGGCACGAAATCCTAAGTAACGAAGAACACTAAAAGATTACAGAAAATCAAATAATTCTAATTCTAACATTATCGAATTTAATTATAACTTTTACAGATAGTAATACTATAGAACATGTTTTAAAGAATCAATTATGTCACCAGCGATCATAGAGCGCATAGAATTGTTATTCATCGCAATATCTCCCGCCCTTCCATGAGCCATTACGGCTAAAACAGCAGCTTCTTTTGCCTCTAATCCCTGTCCTAAAAATGAAACTAGGATTCCAGCTAAAACATCGCCAGATCCAGCTGTTGCCATTCCAGGATTTCCAGACACAAGACAAATGGGCTTTTGCGTATGTGTAACAATTACAGTAGGCATTCCCTTCCAAACAATGATAACCTTATGCTTTTTAACATACTTTTCAGCCTCTTCCAAAAGCTTTTCATCACTAACATCTTTTTCTGTTTCTAATAACCTTATAAGTTCACCTCGATGAGGAGTTAATACACTTTTTTCGGGTACATATTTTAACAAAAATAAAGCATCTGCATCCACAACAAGGGGGATGTTTGATAATTGAGAAATGTGTTGAACAATTTTTTTTGCCTCTTCTGACCTTCCCAAACCTGGACCAATAAGTAACGCTTTTGTATTTTTCAGCTCTTCATCAATCTTCTCAAAATCAATATTCGAAGATATCACTTCAGGAATCAAGTGAGGGTTGTTTGCAGAAGTAAAGTGTCTTACTAAACCAGCACCGGAGCGTAAAGCTGCGTTTGTTGCAAGGAAAGCAGCTCCTGGCATGGATTTACTTCCGGCAATGATAATTACTTTCCCCACACTATATTTATGATCTTTTTTTTTGCGCTTTGGAAGATTACAATCGAGTGCTTCATAATTTGCAAGCGACATCTTTTCTACAAGACCCTGAATATTCATTCCAAAATCAACATAGGATAGTTGACCCACATGCTCAATACCATCTTCAAAAAGATGACCCACTTTTAAAGCTCCTAAATAAGCGGTCATATCAGCAAAAATGGCACTTTTTTCAACTTTTCCAGTATTGCCATTTACTCCTGAAGGGATATCTATAGAAAATATAAATGCTTCTTGTTTATTAACCTTTTCAATGACACTAGCTAAAAGATCTTTCACTATACCTTTAAATCCAGTACCTAACAGTCCATCTATAATCAAATCATCTTTAGCAACTTTGATATGATCTGCTTCTTTTAATATATATCTTTTGCCCCCCTCTTTATCAAAGGCCGCTGCTTTTTTGGAAGATAAATCTGAAAGCGTTTCAGAAATTTGAAATGCTATCACCTGATACCCAGCTTTTAAGAATAAAGCGCCTAGAGCAAAAGCATCCCCTCCATTATTACCTTTTCCCACCAATAAAATTACTTTTGAAAACTCAAATTGAGACAAAACACTCTTTTCTAAACAATGAAACATCCCAAGGGCTGCTGCATCCATATATATTTCTGATAGACCAGGTTCTTTTTGAATAAGGATTTTCTCATACGCAGCCATACCAGAAGCGGATACGATTTTTTCGCCGACTAAAGATGTTTTATGATCAGAAGATCTCAAGTATAACCCTTTTTTATTGAATTTACAAAAAAAAGGGTTTTTCTCAAGCACTTTGCACTTCATGATAACAATGCAAGATCTTTTTTATTGCCTCCATGGGCAACATATTACTATTTAGAACATTATAAACACACTTAGTAATAGGAAGATCCATATCTGACTCTACCATTAAAGCATAAGCAGCTTTAACAGTATATTCGCCTTCAACGACCATTCCTATTTCCTTTTTTGCTTCATCAGCACCAAGTCCTTCACCTAAATGCTTTCCAAATCTGAAGTTACGGGACAAAGGAGAGACGCCTGTTACAATTAAATCACCTAATCCAGATAAAGTATTCATTGTTTCTTCTTTACAACCTTTAATGACAGCCATCTTCTTAAGCTCTTGAAGCCCTTTGGTTAACAACATAGCGGTTGTATTATAACCTAAATTTAAGCCTGCAGACATACCACAAGCTATTGCGATAACATTCTTCATTGCGCCACCTAAAGCAACTCCATGAAGATCATATGAACTCTGAACGTTAAAATGCTCACTCTCAAATAGATCTTTAATTAAACTTTGAACTTTTTCATGCCTTGAACCAGCTACTGCACAAGTTGGATGATTTGAAAGCACCTCATCAGCAAGAGTAGGACCACTTAAAATTCCAATCAAAGCCTCTTTCCCTAGAATTTCTTCTGCAATCTCAGAAAGAATCTCACCTGTATGAGTTTCAATACCTTTTGAAGAGAGTATAAAAGGTTTTTCAAGCTTTTCTTTCATACATAAAAGACTTAACACACTTCTTAAACCCTTGGCAGTGACACACTCAATAACTACATCACACTCTTTTATATCATTAATATTTTTTGTCGTGTTCACCAAATCGTTAAAAACAGCTTTTTTAAACTTTGGATGCCTTTTTTCTTTCTGCAAATGATCAAGGACATCCTCTTCTATAGACCAAATTAAAACCTCATGATTATTCTTAATCAAAAGACTTACAAGCGCCATTCCCCAAATTCCACTTCCTAAAAAACCTACTTTCATTTACTCCCTCCAATGCCCTGTAATTTACAATAATTGAATACATCTTTTTTTTCTTTAATTGGGAAAAAGCATTTGCTTCTTTCCTTTTCTATTACATCAAAATCTTCTGCATAGCTAAAGCCATCAATCAACAATCGCTCGAAGAACACCTGCTGCTTTTTTTTCACTCGATAAAATGGCAAACTTTCTTTTGCTACAGCTTCAAAAAATTTTGGCTTTGCTGCAAAACTTCCGCTGTATCCAAGACCTTCCATACCATCTTTTTTCAACGTAAAATATTCCCTAACCGCTAAGGATTTGCCCTTTTTACACAACACCCCTAACTTCTCTTCATTTTTATCGCGTCCAACACCTATTACTGCAAGTTCCTTCTGCGTAGATAAAAGCTCTGCATCTAAAGGATCAGCTAAGGGATTATCAATAGCAATGACTGAAATAAGATCTAAATCTTTCCATTCATTCCAAAACCTTGAATAAACAACTGCCTCAAACAAAGCACCATTACCTTCAGGGCTTACACCACTTCCACATTCAGTTGGATAAGCTTTTTTAGTAAAAAGATCTACTTTCTTATCTTTAATATAGTCCCATGTTTTTTCAAATGTGATAGGAGATGTCAAAATTCCTATTTTATCAGCACCGTCTGCTTTTTTGAGTAAAATATCATATAGCGTTTGATTCCCCAAAGACAAAAATCCTTTTGGCTTATCGAAACCTAAACGCCTTCCCATGCCACCTGCTAAAATAATAACACCAATCTTCTTATCTTCCTTTATACGATTTGAAACAGAAACAACTCCACTTTCAATAGGCTCGTATTCGCTAAAGTTAGCCATTTCAGATGTATTTTTTAAAGAATCAAGCAGAGCCTCTCTTATTTTTAAAAACATATCCTCAACAAGTAAACCTTGACTAGTTACAAGCTCAGATAAGTCCACCTTTGCAGTATTTAGCCCTTTGGTAAGTGACAGTAAATCTCGATCTTTTGCAACCAAAACACTTAAAGAAGAAATAGCGTTAACCTTCTTCGGTAACGATAAATTTGTAGAAAGAAAAGACACCCTTTTCGGAAAATTATCTAAAAACTCTAAGGCAATTTTCTTATTTTTGGTATTTCCAAACAAGATAACTTCTGCAGAAGGAAGTTCATTTAGTATAAAGTGAATAAACTCTTTAGTCCATTTTATACTAGGCCCTTTTTTATCAAAAAAACCTTGCATTCCCACTTGTAGTACATTGCTATTTCTATTTTCTGCAAATAAAGAAACTTCCCAAGAGCTCTCTTTAATTTTTAAAGGAGTAAGCAAATCTTTATAAGAATCTTCATTGACAATATCCGTTAGCATAAACCCACAAAAGGGCTTGTGAAAACCAATTCTTCGTTTCACCATTCCTTGATAAAACAAATAATAAGCAGAAAATGACCAAGGCATAACAATACCAATGTCATAGTCTTTTTTTTGCAAAAAAGTGATGACATCTTCCCCATTTTTCAATACAGGAGCAAATCTTGGCTTTTTTTCAAACTCTAAAATATGATCAATTTCCAACCCTTTTAAAAGAGACGCATTTTTACTCTCAATTAAAGCCGTAATAGAACTATTTAAAAAGTTTTGCCTTAAGATTGAAAAGATTGGTAAAGCATTTACCAGATCAGATAATTTATCTGGAAGTCTTACGATAATCTTAGAATCACATCTGTTTTCCATGGTAGAATTATCTATTAACCACACTTTAATTTCATCAAAAAAATGAGTTAAACATCAAATTTTCAAAAAAAATCTGTACTCAGATATCAAAAATCATGTAACCTTACCCTATGATTATATTAGGCATAGATCCCGGAACTGCTTGCACCGGTTGGGGCGTGATTAAAATTGTTAACAATACATATGAATTTATTGACTGCGGGACCATCCGTCCAAAAGAAAAAAAACTGTCCTTAAAATATAACACTATTTTCGAAGAGCTTATGAAAATTGTTCACAAGTATAAACCAGAGGCAGTTTCTATAGAAACACAATTTGTATACAAAAACCCCTCCTCTGCCATAAAGATTTCTATGGCAAGAGCAATGGCTATTTTAGCTGCTACCCAAAATGATATTGACGTATTTGAATATACACCTACTCGCGCCAAACAGGCTGTTACAGGATCAGGAAAAGCTCCTAAAGAAGCTGTTGAAAAGATGATGTATCTTTTACTTAACATTAGAAAAAAAATCTCAAATGATGCTGCAGATGCACTTTCATTAGCGCTTTGTCATGCCCATTTTATGAATTCACTTCTTGCTACAATATTGTAGAACCCTTAGACTAAATCTATGTATGCATACTTCAAAGGAACCTTAATAAAACTAGAAATTGATCATGTGATCCTTGATGTTTTAGGTATTGGCTATCTCATTCACACACCGCTATCACTATTTACCCAATGTATTAAAGAAGGCTCCTCTTTATTTCTCTATACAAGCTATATAGTGCGTGAAGATAGTCAAAGGCTGTTTGGCTTTCAAACACTAGAGGACAAACAAATGTTCGAAAAGCTCCTTAAAATATCAGGGCTCGGACCAAAAACGGCCCTTTCGATTGTTGGACAAAGCGACACTATGAATCTTGAAGAAATTATCAAAAGCAAAGACAGCTTAAGCCTTACCAAAATTCCAGGTATTGGCAAAAAAACAGCCGAACGAATTATTACTGAGCTTTCTGATCAAATGGGCTCAAATACCACTAAAACAGCTTCTTTATTTTCTAATGATGCAATAGCTGCACTTGTCACTCTAGGTTATAAAGAAAGACAAGCCTACGACCTTGTACAAAAAGCTCTAAAGAAAAGTACTCAAAAATTAAACCTATCAAATCTTATCTCTCTTTCTTTAGAAAAATAAAATTAAAATTAATAACTTCTGAACTATAAATTTCTGGGTTTGGGATAAACAATCTTTCGTGCTATACTGCCTTTATGAACGATGTAATCATAGCTCAAGCAACCCCTCCCGGCATAGGCGCCTTATCTATTATTAGACTTTCAGGAAAAGGCTGCTTAGACCTAACGAACTCTTTTTTTTCAAAAGATGTTCTAACGCTCAAACCCCATAAAGCCACTTTAGGCAATATCCTAAGCTCGAATCATTCAATCATTGATGAAGTTATTTTAATCACAATGAAAGGTCAAAAATCCTTTACAGGTGAAGATAGCGTAGAAATTATTTGTCACGGAAGCCCTTTGATTGTCAAAAAAATCTTAACACGAGCCCTTGAATTAGGTGCTCGGCTTGCAGAAGGTGGTGAGTTTTCTAGGCGCGCTTATTCAAATGGTAAAATTGATCTATTACAAGCAGAAGCCATCAAAGAAATCATACACGCAAAAAATGAACGTGCTTTAAAAGAGGCTTCGAAACAATTAGCTGGATCTTTATCAGTCTATATCAAAGATTTACAACAGTGCTTTATAGATCTTTTAACTATCATAGAAGTACATATCGACTATCCCGAAGAAGGATTAGAAGAAGCCACCAAAGCAGAAGTAATCTCTATGATCCAAATAACTAGAGAAAAAATTCTAAAGCTCCTTAATTCTTTTACTGACGGGAAAAAACTCTTTAATGGTCACAAAATTGCTATCATTGGAGCCCCAAATGCCGGAAAATCATCTCTTTTAAATGCCCTTTTAGAAGAAGATCGCGCTATCGTTACAGAGATTGCAGGAACAACACGCGATACTATCGAAGAAGAAATTTTAATTGATAACCACACATTCAAATTTATTGACACAGCAGGAATTCATAACTCTCAAAATAAAGTAGAACAAATTGGAATAGAAAAAACCCTCAAAACAATTCATGAAAGTGATATCACTATTTTATTAATTGATTTATCTACTCCAATAAATGATCAAATTATCCATATTTACAAAAGCTTAATAAATCCAATCATTGCTTATAATAAACAAGACATTTGCAAGCTTTCTAATCCCCTAAACATACAAAACCCGATCTATATATCCGCAAAAGAAAAACAAGGGCTTCAAAGCCTTAAAAACGCAATTTTAGAAAAAACACACTTCGAGCATATCGATGACACCCCGCTTATCACAAAAGAACGCCACCATCACTGCTTAAAAGAATCCTTGTCATCTCTTGACAAAACCTTAACAGGAATTGAAGCTGATTTATCAATCGACTTGATCTCTTTTGATTTACGATTTGGACTTGAAAAACTTTCTGAGGTGATCGGAATTAATATCACTGAAGAAATACTCGGAGGAATTTTTTCTAAATTTTGTGTCGGAAAATAAATAAAATCATTGAGCTACTAGAAATACATTTTCCAGATCCGCCAATTCCCCTTGATCATGAAAATGCCTATACGCTTTTAATCGCCGTTCTTCTATCGGCTCAATGCACTGATAAACGAGTCAACATCGTTACCAAAGTACTGTTTAAAAAAGCAAACACTCCTTTTAAAATGATTAAACTCTCAATTCCTGAAATTGAAGAAATTATTAAAACATGCGGACTTTATAGATTTAAAGCAAAAGCAATCTTTGATCTTTCAAAGATCCTCATCGACAAATGGAATGGAGAAGTGCCCAAAACCTTAGAGGAGCTAGAATCTCTTCCTGGGGTTGGTCATAAAACTGCGTCTGTTGTTATGATACAAGCATTTAACACGCCTGCATTCCCCGTCGATACACACATTCATCGCCTAGCAAAACGTTGGGGCCTTTCATCAGGGAAAAATGTCACCCAAACAGAAAAAGATCTAAAAGCCCTTTTCCCAAAAAACCTTTGGGCAAAACTCCACCTTCAGATCATTTACTATGCCCGCGCCTATTGCCCTGCCAAAAAACATAATAGTCAAAAATGCCCAATTTGCGCCCTTCTGAATAATTAATATTTTCAATAAAAACACCTAATATTTTCCCTTCCTTGAAAGCATGCTTTTAACCAGTTGGGTTTTTGTTTACATAAAACACACCCAACTATAACATTCTTGTTTTTCAAAATTAACTGGAGGGAACTGTGTTAAATAAATATCTATTGAGGATCTCATTATTCTTTTTTGGAATTCTTCCAAATACGCTAAGCTGTATTGATCTTGCCTTATATAACCCTTTTTCTGAACCAAAAATAGAACAAAGCATAGACTTTCATCCTGAAGCAAAAAAATTCGAAGCTTATATTGACGTATTCATAAATCATCTAAAGTTAGATAAAACCGATGAATTAGTCATATTTAGAAACGAATTTCTCCCCTGTGAAGACCCCAAAGAAATCATCCCCCATCAAACTGCAAAATTTTTTCTTACAATCCCTAAATTACTGATTTTAGAAAGAGTCTTAGAACGTCTATATGATACTTGTTTAAGTAAAGCTTTTATAACACACGAGGAATATAATATACATTACAGGGATTTCGTGGAGCTAAGAAATAAAGCAAATGAACTTCCTATCCCTTACAATTGCAAAAACCTCTTTCAAGAAATAGTAAATTCGCTTTCAAAAGTATCCCTGATGATGGACCTTGTTAAAGTTGACAAATCTAACAAAGACTTTGCATATAGTAGAATAAAAGAATTAATTGCCGATGAATATTTACTCATAAATGAAATCTCAAAAGCCTTAGAAGTCATCGGTGAAATGAAGGATTTAAACCACCTTAATACATCACTAAGTAACGTCATTAATAGATTCATTGCAATAGAAGAAGTTGATCTTCTTTTATTTTATATAACTGCAATTGACAGCAATAGAACTAAGGATTTATGCCATTTTTTTATCGCTGAGCAGCTCTTAAAAAATAATCAAAAAACAAAAGCAATGGAAATGGCAAATAAACTATCTAATGATTCTATGAAAAAGCAACTATTAGAATTTATTAACAGCAAGAATAATTCAGTTCAATAAATTAAAAAAAATTGTTGCAATGGTACAAAGTTGTGTAAATAAATCTTAATGTTCCATATACTTCTTTAGAATATGGAACTAAGTAAAATAAAAGTATTCGACTTTAAGAATCAACGAGTCATAGAAGAGAAAGTACCAGGTGAGAGCGTGTTAAGGCTGCTTTATCAAAATGACACCTATTCAGCATTAACCCTTCAGCGTTTGATGTGTAAGAATTCTTTAGTTTCAAGATTTATTAGCTGGTTAATGAAGTCTCCTTGGTCAAAAAGATCTATTCGAGATTTTGTACGCGATTATGGAGTAAAGCTCGGAGATTTCCAGGATGTTGACTATAAAAGTTTTAATGATTTTTTTATTCGAAAGTTAAGATGTGATGCTAGGATGCTTAGCAAAGAAGATATAATTGTTCCATGTGATGGGCGGCATCTGTTTTATCAAAATACTGCAGATATCAAGGGTATTTATGTTAAGGGGCAAATGTTTTCAGTTCAGGAGTTAATTCCAGATCAAAATATTGCATCTTTATATAAGCAAGGTATTATGATTATATCACGTCTGGCACCTGTTGATTATCATCGGTTTCATTTTCCCATAGATTGCACAGTTAAAAATATTAGGAAAATTAAAGGGACTCTTCATTCAGTTAATCCCATCGCATTAAAGCAACGTTTAAAAAATATCATAGAAAACAAGAAAGTATTTATAGAACTAGAGTCTGCAGAGTATGGAAATGTTTTAATGATTGCAGTAGGAGCTACGCATGTTGGAAGCATTAATATCGCAGCAAAACAGAGCAAAAGATACAAAAAAGGTGATGAGTTAGGTTATTTTTCTTTTGGTGGGTCAATGATAATCACACTTTTTCAAAATGATATGCTAACAATCGATAAAAAACTCATTGAGTATACAGACAATCAAATGGAAGTCCTCTTAAATATGGGAACATCGCTAACAAATTGTGAATAGGTTTTTTTTATTAACACTTGTTTTTGTTCTTCCTGTTTTTGCAGCTTCTGCGCTTATTGATGATGAGCTAAATTTTTATAGTAAAGACACTCTATTTACAATTGGAGTTGGCCTTATGGTGGCAGACATCATGGCGAACTCACCCATAGATCAAAGTATTCAAGATTGGTATCAAGATGATATACGTACAGAAGGAACAGATGATTTTTCGAGGTTTGTAAAAAAATTTGGAAGCAATAAGCCACTTGGAATTCTTTATGCTTCAGCTTTTTCTTTAGGGTTTGTCTTTAAAGAGACTGTTGTAGGAGAATTTCTATATGATTTTTCACTTTACGCTCTAAGGTCAACGCTTGTAGGCTTGCCAGTTCTTGTTACTGGGCAGGTAGTTTTAGGGGCAGATAGGCCAAATCAAAACACTACTTCTGCGTGGCAGCCTTTTCATAATGATCATGGAATATCTGGTCACGCTTATATGGGCGCTATTCCGTTTATAACGCTCGCTAACATGTCTTCTGTTTTGCCGCTTAAGGTCATTTTTTATATCATGTCAACGTTTACAGGCATTTCTCGTATAAATGATAACTCCCACTACCCTTCACAAGTATTATTAGGGTGGCTTCTTGCGTATACCGCTTGCAATGCAATAACCAAAACCAGTTTAACTTTTGAAGCAGATGGAACTAAAATTTCATTGGGGTATAAATTTTGAAGCGCTTCTTATTTATTCTACTCTTTATGTCTTCTATTTTTGGCGAAAACTACTTAAGAAGCTATGGTACAAATTACTGGCAAAAAATCCCAATAGATTTTAAGAATTACTTTAGTGAATCAACTCTTATCACTCTTGTAATTGGCTTTTCGGCTGGTGCTGTAATGGCAAATACAACGATTGATCAAGATATACAAGATTTTTATCAAAATAATTTGCGAAGCCAAGGAACCGATAACTTCTTTCAATTTTGGAAGTACATGGGACAAGATCAAGCGCTTTATGCTTATGGAGGATTATCTGCTTTTGCATTAACCTTTCAAAATAGGCCCATGGGAGGTTATGTTGGAGATCTTGTACTTAAATCTGCAAGAGCTTTTATTGTAGGAACTATTCCCCTTCATGTAGCTCGTGAGATCGTAGGTGGATCAAGGCCTTCGAACACAACAAGAAGCTCAACTTGGGATTTTTTCACTCTACCGCATGGCGTTTCTGGGCACACTTATACTGGAGCAATTTTGTTTATTACAGGGGCTAAAATGGTAGATGATCTTTTCTTGAAAAGTCTTTTATATATTGGGTCTACACTCACGGGTATTTCAAGAATAAATGACAATGATCACTATCCATCCCAAGTTATGCTAGGATGGCTGATGGCATATGTTGCGTGTGAAGCTGTTTCTCGAACTGATTCAAATTATTACTTGTCGATAACCCCTGAAAAGGTCTCTTTTAAGTTGGAATTTTAATAATTTTGCTTTATAATACTGCTTGAAAAACTAGATGGAGAGCAGAGGGTAAACAATGCTAAAGAAATTATTTGGAACTGCCGGTGAAAGAACAATCAAGAAATATAGAAAGACTGTTCAACAAATTAACCAGAAAGAAAAAGAGCTGCAAAATCTTTCCGACGAAGAGCTCAAAAATCAAACTGCTGTTTTTAAAGAGCGCTTAAGTCAGGGTGCTTCTTTGGATGATATCTTAGTAGAAGTTTATGCAACTGTTAAAAATACATGCAGAAGACTTTGTGGAAAAGAAATCAATGTTTTAGGTCACATGCAAACTTGGGATATGATTCCTTATGATGTTCAAATCGTTGGTGCTCTTGCAATGCATAATGGGACTATTTCTGAAATGCAGACCGGGGAAGGAAAAACCCTTACATCTGCGATGCCTTTATACCTTCATGCCTTAACAGGAAAACCTGTTCATCTTGTGACAGTTAACGACTATTTAGTAGAAAGAGATTGCATGTGGATTGGAGCCATTTTTTCTTTTTTAGGAATTACATCAAAGCCTCTTTTAAATAAAACTAAACACGAAGACAGAAGAGATGTTTACGAAGCAGACATCGTCTACTCAACAGCCTCAGAATTTGGATTTGACTATTTAAGAGATAATTCAATGATTCAAAGCAAAGATCAGATTGTTCAAAGAGGTCATTTTTTTGTTATTATTGATGAGATTGATTCTATTTTAATTGATGAAGCAAGAACGCCATTGATTATTTCAGGACCGGCTGAAAATTCTATGCAAATGTATGATGAACTCAAAAGCCCCGTAGCAGATCTTGTAAAAGCTCAAAAAGATCTTTGTAACAACTACGCTTCTTTTGCAAGACGTGAGCTTGATAGTTTAAAAATCACTCCGACGACAGAGCTTTCAACTCTAAAATTTTCAAAAGAAGAAAAAGAAAAAAAGAAAGAAGCACTAGAGAAGCTATGGCTTGTATCCAAAGGCACCCCAACTAATAAAGTTCTTAAGCGCTATTTACAAAATCCCGATATTAGGCAAGAGATTGAAAGTATTGACACCTTCTATTATTCAGATATGAATAAAGAGGCACGCGCCGAAGTTATCAAAGATCTATACATCATCATTGATGAAAAAAATCAAGATTATGAACTTATTGATAAAGGTGTTAAGCAATGGAAAGGTGATTCTACGGCATTTATGATGCTTGACCTTGGTCATGAGTATGCCTTGATTGAAAAACAAGAGCTAAACGAAAAAGAAGCTTTACAAAAAAAGGTGGCCCTTCGAGAAGAAGATGCACGAAGAAAGGAGATGTCTCATAATATAAGGCAGCTTTTCAGAGCTCAGCTTTTGATGGAAAAAGATGTTGATTATATCGTTCAAGATAGAAAAATTGTCATCATTGATGAAAATACAGGACGTCCGCAACCTGGAAGGCGTTTTTCTGATGGATTACATCAAGCAATCGAAGCCAAAGAAAATCTTTCGGTTCAAAGAGAGACCCAAACATTAGCAACTATTACATTGCAGAACTATTTCAGACTCTATAAGAAAATTGCAGGAATGACAGGTACCGCTATTACTGAATCAAAAGAACTCAAAGAGATCTATGGCTTAGAAGTATTAAGTATTCCAACTCATAAAAAGTGTATCCGAGATGATATAAACGACGAAGTTTACATGTCAGAAAGAGAAAAATATGATGCTATCCTTAAAGAGATCAGAGAAGCCCATCAAAAAGGTCAGCCTATTTTGGTTGGTACCGAATCTGTTGATGTGTCTGAAAAGGTCTCAAGATTATTAAAAGATGAAAAACTTAAGCATACAGTTCTAAACGCCAAAAATCACGCTAAAGAAGCAGAAATAATCTCCAACGCAGGAAAGAAATCCGCTATTACTGTTGCTACAAATATGGCAGGACGTGGAACAGACATTAAACTAGAAGAAGGTGTAGCAGATTTAGGCGGACTTTATGTAATTGGTACAACAAGGCACAGTTCAAGACGTATTGATAGACAGCTTAGCGGTCGTTGTGCAAGACAAGGAGATCCTGGAAAGTCTAAATTCTATGTTTCGTTTGAAGATCCATTGATGAAAATGATCTCTTCTCCTCGAGTAATAAATATGCTTCAGCGTTTCAGACCTCCTGAAGGAGAAGCTATTTCTGCACCGATTCTTAATCGCTCAATCGGCACTGCCCAAGAGCGTGTTGAAGCAAGAAACTACCAAATCAGAAAGCACACTCTTGAATATGATGATGTAATGAATAAACACAGAAGTGAAGTTTATACATTCAGACAATCCATTCTCTTAGCAGATAACCCGCTTGCACTTGCTTCAAGCATCTTAAGTGATTTTACTGAAATGTTGTGCAGTCAATTTCATGAAGAATATCAAGCTAATAAAGCTCTTACAACCGAAAGACTCAATGAACTATTGATGTCTCACGTACCAATTAATATTAGCAATGAGATTTCACCTCCAATGAATCAAGAGACCTTTGAGATAATAAAAGAAAAAGTCTTAACAGCTTTTAAATCAAAGCTAAAAAATGAAGGGGGCATCATCTCTGCTATGCAAAAGCTTTCAGGCAAAGAAATCGATCCTCTTAGTGTCTTAATGGATGTAACAAGATCTATTCTTTTAAGATCGATCGACTCAAAGTGGCAAAAGCATTTGCTCGGGATTGATCATTTAAGAACAGAAGTATCTATGCAATCAGTTGCCCAAAAAGATCCCCTTCAGGAGTTTAAGCATGAAGCTTTTCACCTCTTTAACGAATTCTCTCTAGAGGTAAAAAAAGATATCACACACCAACTCTTTGCCTTCACCATCATGGTGCCTGACGCAAAAGAACTGCAAAATCTAATTTCTCAAATGGAGCTTTTAGGACCACCACCTGAAGTAACAGAAAGCTTAAGTAAGATTAAGCTGTAGTTTAAAAATCTTCTAATTAAGATATCAGGATTTTTAATCTATGTTAGCAATAGATTTTGAGCGATTATTGTAGCACATTATTTGGTAAAGTGATGAACGTTAAATCAACTTATAGTTTTAAGTTTTTTGAACCCATAATAGAGCATCGGAAGGCCTAAAATCATATAAAGACTCCAGTAACGGCTTTTCCATTCAAGGACTAATCTTCCATGTTCTGAGAAGAAAAAGAGCATGAGGCTCAATGTAAGAAGCATTCCTCCACATGAAAGCAAAGTAAGTGCACTTAGATGTCCCTTTTCTGCTTCTTCATCAATATCTTCTTCATGATCTTGATGAACAGTTTCATCATTTTCAGGATAATAGACGCTTTCTTTATAGCTATCGTTAACAGGTGTATAAGGAGGGATGTATTGAGAGTTATCTTCTTCTCGAAAGGCACCTTTTAATGGCTCCTCTGTTGTTTCAAAAGATGAGCCGCAAAAGCGACATGTTGGCGTTTCTAAAGGGACTGTTCCTTCACAATAAGGGCACATTCTCATCTTTTCGGTACTATTCAACGCCTTCTCCCTTTATCAACGTATCTGTTATGATCGCATCTGCGCCATAACCTAAAAGCTCATTAGCATGATCTGCATCATTTATAGTATATACATGCACAGAAATTCCTGCTCCCTTTAATTTCTCTATATCTGATTTGCGTACAAATCGTCCATCTAAATTAACACCAACTCCTAAGCTTCTACCAAACTCTAAATTTCTATAAGAAAATTTTTCTGTATTTAAATGAACAGGATATGCGGGTTGTTTTGCCATAAAAGCTTTTATTAACTTTTTATTGAAAGAATAGACAGAAAACAAATCACAATCATAGCGTCTTATAAGATCATCTACTTTATCAACTAGTTTTAAGCTTTTTCCCTTTAATTCAATCTGTATATGAAGACCATTTTGATAAGCATACTCCATCATATCAGGAAGCATTGGAATTTTTTCATGTCCCCCTTTAACAAAAACCTTAGTCAAATCCTGACAAGTCATTCTTGCAATTCTACCTCTACCAGTGGTTGTTCTATTTAATCTCGGATCATGAAGAACAGCAATGTTACCATCCTTCATTAAATGAACATCAATCTCAAACCATAAAGCACCATTTGCATGCATACGCTTAAAAGATTCCAATGTATTTTCAGACATCCACTTATTTGCTGCACGATGCGCAATAAAAACCTTCTCACCGGAAAATAAAGATGTCATAATTAACCATGTAATTAAAAACTTCATAATAGTTCAAGTTAACATTTTAAAAAATATACTGCAAGAAATTGAAATTTTCAATTATACAATTTGACACTTGTTTTAACAAAAAACCACAAAGAGTTAAGCTATAGATTCAACTTCTCTTTTCATCTCTGCCATGTTTTCAAAGACAGCTGATATTAGTGCCCCTTCTTCTTCACCTACCGTACTAACTTGCGGTAGTAATCGAAGTATTTTTGATCCTAATTCATTAAAAGAAGAAAACATCTTTTCTACAGTGTCGTGAGATTGAGACAAATAAGTTCCAGCCAATCCAAAAAATTGGGAGACACTTTCAGAAAATGATCCAGATAAATCATCATCTGAGGATGAACTGTCTTTATCCTCAACAGATTCTGGAGTAGAGCTTCTTGATCTTGATTCATTAGCATGGCATATTGCAATAGCTATATCTTTTGATAATTTTCTTTCTTCAGTGTATTTATCGCTAATATTATTCATCTGATTTTTCAAGTCAGTCATCGTTTTATTAAAAGCTTTGATCATTTTTCTTATTTGTTTTAAATTTCTAACATCTTTAACTACAGCATCTTCGTTGTTCTTAAGCTCATTAAGCTGTGCTTTAAAATAGTCACTGACTGCTGATGAGGTATTACTGAGTTTTGAAATACTTTTGGCATATAAGCTTGATTGACCAACCACAGTTCTAGTAATTTTATCAAACTCCTGTCCTAGTTTTGTTGGAGAGTATGAGCTACTACTTGTTGACGTACTTGTTGATTCCATAATTTATCCCTTTTTTTAGTTTTATTATAGTATAATTATAACATAAAATTACTTAATTTTAAAGATATTATTTTAAACCTTCATTTTGCATCCTTCTAACAGTCAGGCAGTTATGAGATTGAAGAGAAATCTATAAAAAAAAGATCAAATTTAACCCCTTAAAAAGGTTTTATGATACTATTCGGATATGTACGATTTAGTGGTCATAGGGGGCGGTCCAGGGGGCTATGTAGCGGCAATAAAAGCAGCTCACCTTGGATTAAAAACAGCTATTATTGAGAAGGATCAATTAGGAGGCACTTGCTTAGTCAGGGGTTGCATTCCCACCAAGACCCTTCTTGCCCATGCATCTGTCTTAAAAACGATTAAAAACTGCCAGGATTTTGGGATTGAAATTGGTGGGTTTTCATTTGACTATGGCAAGATGAAGAGCAAAAAAGATGATGTAGTCGCACAATTATCTGGAGGGGTTAGTGGCTTATTAACTGCTGCAGGAGTGGACCAATTTGAGGGCATTGCAAGCTTTATATCTGCTAATAAAATCAAAGTTAAGGGTCATGAATCAAAAACTTTAGAGACTAAAAACACAATCATAGCCACAGGATCTATACCAGCAACACTTCCCATGGCAAAGGTTGATAAATGCTTAATTCATGATTCTACTTCTATTTTAGATATTATAAAAGTGCCTAAGAGTCTTATCATCATTGGTGGAGGATACATAGGATGTGAGTTTGCTTCACTTTTTAATGAGCTCGGGTCAAAAGTTACGATTGTTGAGATGTTTGAAAAGCTTGTTATTACACAAGGATCACGCATTGCCGATACTTTAACTTCGAAATTTAAAGAAAAAGGAATTGATCTTATTCTTCAAAAAGGTGTAGAAAAAGTTGAAAGCCGTGATGACTCTGTTACTTGCACACTAAATGATGGCACAACAATAACAGGAGACTCTCTTCTTGTTTCCACAGGTAGAAAGCCTTTTACAGATCGATTGCATCTTGATGCCATTGGATTAGGAACTGACAAACGTGGTTTTATTGAAGTTAACGATAAATTAGAAACAAGTGTTCCTGGAGTTTATGCAATTGGCGATGTAACAGGTAAATCAATGCTTGCGCATACAGCTTCATATCAAGGAATTGTTGCAGCAGAAAATATAGCTGGTCATTCAAAAGTAGCTGATTATTCATGTATACCAGCAGTCATTTTTACAGATCCAGAAATTGCAAGTGTAGGTCTTACTTTAGAGGAAGCAAAAAAGCAGGGCATCAAAGTCAAGTCGGCATTATTTCCTTTTGCAGCACTAGGAAAAGCAAAGGCCACTCAAAAAGAAGACGGCTTTGTAGAAATCATCTATGGTGAAAAGCATAAAGAAATTTTAGGTGGAATAGCACTCGGAGATGGCGCTTCAATATTAATTGCAGAAATTGCTTTAGCTCAAAAACAAGAACTTACATTAGAAGCAGTTGCAGAAACAATTCACGCTCACCCAACAATGGCAGAAAGTTGGGCAGAAGCCGCAGAGCTAGGACTTGGGCATCCTCTCCATCTTCCAAAACGAGGCTAAATGACAAAAGATAATCCTCTTCAAATTATAGATCAAAAAAAAACACTCCCATCATGGCTACATCGAAAGCTCCCTAATAAAGAGCAATACTCTGTGACAGATAACTTAATAAATGAAAAGATGCTTTCCACAGTCTGCGAAGAAGCAAAGTGTCCAAACCGTTTTGAGTGTTATAGCAAAAAAACAGCGACGTTTCTTTTACTCGGAAGTATTTGTACAAGGGCGTGCGGATTTTGTGAGATTGGCTTTTCAAAAGCTCCCCCTGCTCTTGATCCTTGTGAAGGGAAAAAAGTGGCAGAATCGGTTAAGACTTTAGGTTTAAAGCATGCTGTATTAACTCAAGTTGCAAGAGATGATTTAAACGATGGTGGAGCCTCATCGATTGTAGATACCATCCGAGAGATCCGCAAAATGAACCCTAACACTACTATAGAAGTTCTTACCTCAGACTTTCATGGTAATATTGATGCTTTAGAAATGATCTTAAATGAAAAGCCGGAGATCTTTAATTATAATCTCGAAACTGTTAGAAGACTTACACCAAGAGTACGTCATAAGGCAACTTATGATCGCACCCTTTTCATCTTAAAGCATGCAAAAAAAATGCTTCCTAATAGTTTCATCAAATCAGGTATTATGCTCGGTTTAGGAGAGGATGATGAAGAGATTAAACAGGCTCTAAAGGATCTACAGTCTCTAGGAGTTAATATTGTTACAATGGGACAATATATGCGACCATCGCGCAAGAAGTTAGTCGTAAAAGAGTATGTCACACCTGAAAAATTTATGTTTTGGAAAACAACAGGTGAAAAAATCGGCATTCCTTATGTTTATTCAGGCCCTTATGTTCGTTCTAGCTACAATGCTTCTGCTGTTTTTGAAGATCTAAAAAAGAAACATAGTACTTGCAAATAAATTCTTTAAGGTACTTATTTAGGTACAAAAAAGACTATTTAAGGTATATTATTTCCATGGAAGATCACCCTTTATTAAATACTATTGATTTAGAGATATTAATGCACAAAGATGCCCATTTTGGAGGTAGCTTTGAAACAATGATAGATTATTACGAGCAAGATGGAGTAGGAGTTCAAGAAGAATTCGATATCGATCGGATAAAAGAGCTTCAAGCATTTGATAAGGAAGGTCATCTATCAAATGAGGTGTTACCTGAGATGGCAAAATCTGAAGTAATTTTTTCAAAAGATCTCTACACTAAATTTAAGAATTGTTATGAACAAGAAGATGAAATTCTGCCCCATAAAATTGCTGATCTAATTTTATCAGAAGAGTATCATCCTGAAGAAGAAATCAAAGAGCTTGCTAAATTTGAAGACCAAGCAGTGAAGCCTTTAAGTGAGATTTTACTCCAAGATTATTTCTATAACACCCTTAATCCTGGCTACGGAAGAGCTCCTATTAATGCAGCTTTATGTCTAAAAGATTTAAAGAATCCAGATGTCGTTCCTTTTTTATTTCAAGCGTTAGGAAAAAGTTTTGTAGTAGATGAAGCTATTTTAGAAGCGATCACCTCTTTAGGTTCACATGCAGAACAGTTTCTAGCAGATCGTTTAAAAGCAGCGCCTTATACAAATGACAACTATATAGCAGCAATGGCCCTTGCCTCTTTTCCTATATCAGATGAAACAGCAAAATTAGCGCTTTATCAGCTTGGCAAAAAAGAGACTTTTAAACACGAAAGTTTTGTCTCATATTTAATATGTATATGTGAAGGTTTAGAAACAGAAGAAGACAGAAATTCTTTTATTCAACTATCTAAAAGTCAAAATATAAGCAAGAATCTTATAGATGAAATGCAGTTGATTATCTCTTTTTGGAAGAATAGTGCTTGATCTTAGTCAAACCCTCTGTTATGTAAAGAGTATGTTAACTAAATAAATTAAGTCTTTATGTCTGAACCGATCATATTTGTTCTTGCCGGCGGTGAAGGAACTAGGTTATCTCCTTTAACTTCACATAGATGCAAGCCTGCCGTGCCATTTGCAGGGCGCTATCGTCTTATAGACATTGCACTTTCTAATGCTTTAAAGAAAGATTTTAAGCACATCTATGCTGTAACACAATATTTAAGCTCTTCTTTAAATGACTATATCAAAAAAGCCTATGGTGAAAGTGTTTCTGTATTAACAGGAAAAGAGAGTCAGTATGAAGGGACAGCAGATTCAATTAGAAAGAATTTAGATCTTTTAAAAAAGACAAAGGCAGATCATGTGATCATCTTATCAGGAGATCAACTCTATTCCATGGATTTAGATGAGATGCTCATGGACGCTCAAGAAAAAGATTGCGATCTATTAATAGCTACACTTCCGATAGATGAGGAAGAAGCAACAAGAATGGGTGTAATGAAGATTGATGATAAGAAAGAAATCATCGATTTCAAAGAAAAACCTCAAGAAGAAAGTCTCTTACAAAGATTTTCTCTATCGCGTAATCAGTCCAGTAAGATTCATGAGATAAATGAGCGGATATTTTTAGGCTCAATGGGGATATATATCTTTAAGAAAGAAGCTTTGATCGCTTTATTAGAAGAAGATAAGGGTATAGACTTTGGAATGCATATTATCCCAAGGCAACTGTCAAAAAAGAATACATATGCCTACATATTTGATGGCTATTGGGAAGACATTGGAACAATTAAATCCTATTACAAGGCAAACCTAAAGCTTTTAGAAAGTAGTGCCTCACTAAATATATTTAATAAAGAAAAAGCCCTACACACAGATGCATCAACCCTACCACCTGCGATGATAGAAAATTGTCTCATAGATAAGTCAGTAATTACAGATGGTTGTATTATAAAAGCAAAGCAGATATCTCACTCGCTTATCGGGTTAAACACCTCGATTGGAGAAGGATCGATTCTTACAGGAGTATTAAGTCTCGGAACAATTTCAAAAGATGGGATGTCATACATAGGACAAAATTGCTTCTTAGAAAAAGTCATCGTAGATGAAAATGCTACCATAGAATCAGGAGCAGACCTCTCTTTACACGGTACACCCCTTCCCGATACCGACCTCGGACCCGTCATGATAAAGGACGGGATCATCATCGTCAAGCAGGGCGCCACCGTTCCAAAGAATTTTTCTATTGTCGAAAATAAGCAACGCTTATCTGCATAGGTTCTTGGGACGCTGTCCCAAACCCTGAGAAGGGTCAAAGACCCTTTCTAAACCCATGTTTGATTTTTTGCGTACACGCAAAAAATAAAATAAGTATAGATAGTGCATGAATATAAGACTCTTATCTGTAAATAGTACATCATTCATATAATATGAGTGTGGGCCATGCGAACCAAAGGATACTCTGGTTACAAAACTGACCCACCCTTTTAACTCATAACTCATTTTATTTTCATGTTGTTTGATTAATTCTAGAATAGGGATTAAGGGGGATGTATTTTGGATGAATTTTTTTATCTCGGCCGCAGCATGTACAGGTAGTACCTGCAAGGCTGAGATAAAAAAAAGACGCCAAAAGACGCCCCCACCCCCCAACGGTCGGAAAGTAAATTTATTTAATACTTTAAATAAATTTACCTTCCGACCTATGCTGTAACTATGAGAGTGTGGGCATTGGGTGATCTGCACTTGTCCTTTGGTACTCCTAATAAAAAAATGGACGTATTCGGAGACAAATGGCTTAATCACCCTGAAAAAATTAAGGAACAATGGGAGCAGCTGGTTGCAGCTGAGGACCTTGTTTTGATATGTGGTGATATTAGCTGGGCATTAAAAGCTGATCAGCTGATGCCGGATCTTAATTGGATTGAGTCGCTTCCTGGAAAAAAAATTATGAGCAAGGGGAATCACGACCTTTGGTGGAAGTCACCTTCTAAGGTTCGCAAGCTTTTACCTCCATCTATTCAAATTATTAATAATGACGCTATTACAATAGATGATATAACAATTGGCGGCACCCGATTATGGGATCATCCTGATCTGAACTATTATAAGTTTATCGATATGAAAGAGATAGACGGGGTTAACATTAAGAAGAAGCAGTATGATGATGATACTGTGCGTCATGACACAAGAATCTTTAATAATGAGCTTGATAGATTAGCTCGAAGTTTAGATGCGATGGATCACAACGCAAAGCACAAGATCCTAATGATACATTACCCCCCTATCCCTCCAGATAGATCTGACAATGAGTTTTCTAGACTTATTAAGGACTATAGTATTGATTTTTGTATATATGGCCATTTGCACAATTTGTTTCCTGATGCACCTGTAAATTTTGAAAAAGACGGCACGCGCTATTTGTGTACGGCGTGTGATTATTTAAATTTTTGTCCTATTCAACTTTTATAAGAATGAAAGTACTTTATTTTTCTGAACTTTTGTAAGCTTTGTTTTTCTATTGCTTTTAAGCTTTTTTTGTAAAAATTCAGAAACTTGTTCTTTCATATCTTTGTGCCCCATTTGTTGGTGGTAGGCAATTAGTACATCTAATAAAGTTACAAGAAGCTTTTCTTCTTTAATTTCAGTGACTAAGAAAGAAAAAAGTTCTTTAAAGAGCTCATCTTTATTTTTCTCAATTAAGAAAAACAGCATCGCCACTGAGAGTGAGAAATTGACTGATTCTTGCAATGAGCCACATAAATATTCCATTAAACAGTCTTTTTCTTCAAAAACATCGTTAATACTTTTCAACTTTAAAAAAAGCAAAGCTCTTTTTTCTTTTACGTATGGCATAAAAGAATCTAGAAGGTCGACATAAGGATCTTGTGATTCACCTAGTTGAGAGTTTATGTAAGTATAGATAACATTTTCTAGATCATGAGCAACATAAAGGCACAAGCGTTTAAAAATAACTTGGGGGTCTTCATCAAAAGCTACATTTTGATCTAAAATATCCCTCATCTTTTGAAGTAAAAACAAAAGCCTATTTGAATTTTTATCTTTTTCATAGGATGCTATTGTATAATCAAGTTCATCACAAAAAACTGAGATTGACTCTTTCGGCAAAAGACGTCGCCAAAGCTCAAAAGCAATCAAGTAAACCTTTCTTTTATCCTCTTCATTTAATTGCAACGTTTCAGGAAAATCTTCAGGAGAATCAAGTTCATCACAATATTCAATAAAAGATTCAGTATCAAATACTATTTCATATTGATGCATCATTTTAAAAAGTACTGAGGTTTCAATCTCTCTATAATCGAGATATTCCCACTCTTCTGCAGGAATCAATTTGCCTCGCCCCCTCTCTAACCAGAGAAGATTGTAATATGCTCTACCAGAAAAAAGCATGCCCTTCTTTTTTTTACAATTAACTTGAATTAGGTTTATAGTATTTATTCATTTTCTTCAATCCTAAATTCGAATATCATTGATATTAAACAGATTTCAGAGTTTCTATTATGATCAAAAAAAGAACTTTTAATTTCCTTATTTTAGAAGTGTTAATTTCTTTTTTACTTCTATCCTTCTCAATCTTACCGTTTTCCTCATACCCCTATAGGAATTTTAAGAAAGAGCTTGGGTTTTTAGAATCTTTAGAAATGAAACCATATGTGAATCAAAGTTTTTCAGAAATTTTTGAAAATATAAGTACTGAAAAAAACTATAAACTCTCAAATTTGACAATCCCATATGGAAAAAAAGACACATTAAATATCAAAAGAAAATTTTCAATTAAATATATCAGCCTTAAAACTTCTAAGATATATAAAAAAGCAATTGTCACATTAACTTTAAAATCACCTCATTGCGAAGAGGTCTTTCAAAAAAAACGAATCATTAAACAATCAAAGGATAATCATGCAATTTAAACCTTTTCTTTTTAAGTACTCTAATAATAATAATAATTCTAAATTTGTCCATATAGATCCTAGAGCATTTAAAAAAAATATTCCTATAAACAACCTAAATCATGTATCCGCAACCAAATACTCACCTGTTAAGTATATAAAAGTAAAAAAATCATGATAAAAAAATGTTTTGGGTTTACTCTTATCGAGATCATCATCGCAACATCCTTGTTTGCAATTTTAATCTTCTCTACAACGTCACTTTTCTTCAGATATCAAAAGCTTAAAACACGTATTACTGACATAAGACCTTATGTATTAGAAAGAGCTTTCTTCTTTGATAAGATGACTGATATGACCCTGTCATTAGATAGCACTTCTATAAAAGATCAATCCTTAGATTATAATGAATTTCTATCTTTTACTTTTGATAATGGCTTTAAAGATAGCCCTTTTTTTTCTGGTAAATGTAGCTGTGAGCTCTTTAGAACACATGAAAATGAACTTATCTACAAAATCATCTCATCCAAAAAAGAGCTTTCCAGAATTTTTTTATCGCATATTTCTTCTTTTAGATATGAAGTCAAAAACGATCATCTTCATATATATCTTATAGATACAGATGAGAGACATTTTAATTATGCTTTTTCTATTAAACCGTCTCAGGAGGTAAAAAAATGAATTTTATCTTTTTAACCACCCTTCTTATTCTACTCTTTTCTTTAGTCTCTACATCCATGTCAAACTCATTAAAAACCACAGCTGCAATATCAATAGCCCTGCAAACAAAGACTGAAAATGTACTAAAACTTCAAAACACAAAAGTAGATAAGGATTTTGCAAAACTTAAAAAAAAATCAGCAGCAAGTAAAAAAAATCCTGCCCACAACGAAAAGCTTCGTAAAGCAAAAAGAAAAAATCTTCCCTTTAATCCTAGACAGTCGATCAGCGAAAATTCAAAACTTAATCTATTTCCCCTTACAAGTGATAAGTATAGTCAAATTCAAAAGAATATACTGTCTAAGACCTTAAAAAACTTGCTCAATGAACTTTATAAGGACGAGCCTATCTTTAAAAGAGAACTTGACATAAGCTCTTCTTTTCTAGACACATTTGCAAAAGAAATTACAGATGGCATTGCAAAAACAAAATCCCTTTCAAAAATCCCCTTTTCAAATACTCATTTCAGAAATCTCTACACGAGTCTTTGTAATGGCTCATATAAATCAATTGATAAAGCAAAGCCTCTTGTTCAGTATTTAACGCTTCAAAACTGTAATAATAAAGCCCCCCTTTGCTTTCCTTCACTATCTCTTCCTGTCTTAAAAGCATTCTTAGAAAAAATCTCTATCCAAGTTCTTATAGAAGAAGAAAAGCTTTTCTATGCAGGAAAGAAAAATTACAAATTAGCAAAGAAAGATCTTGATAAGGTTCTTGACAGTGCCTTATTGAATGATCATAAAAAATTACTTAGCTTTCAAAACCAATCATTCAATAAAGAGCAAACCTATTTAATGAGTGATCAGGGTAACCTAATTATTTCAGGGCCACCTGCATAGGCTCTTTTGCTTTTGGTAAATATAGATGCATTGTTGTACCTTGTCCAAACTCAGAAGTAGCAAATATCTTCCCACCATGCTTCTCAATAATTAATTTCACAATCGAAAGACCTAAGCCTGCCCCACCTAATTTACGACAATGAGCTTTATCCACTGTATAGAATCGATCAAATATTTTATCTAAATCTTTATCTGGAATACCGATCCCTTTATCGCTTATTTGGATATAGACATACTCACCGGTTGTATCCACTTTAACTTCTATCACCTTTTCATCACGTGAATATTTCACTGAATTCTTAAATAAGTTAGTTAAAACAAGCTCTATTAAATCTGAATCAATGTAAGCCTTAGCCTCATCTTCTGTACGCAGATGTTCAATACGAAAATCTGGATATATTGAGACCACTTGATAACTAATGTCTTCAATTAATCGATGAATATCAACAGATGCCAAGGCTTCTAAATCACAATTTTCTAAATCAGTTAACCGAAGTAAGTGCTTCACTAAATGTTCCATGCGATCACAACTTGCCTGCATCTTCTTTAAAATGCTTTTCTGTGTAACAGGTTCAATATCTTCCCCTGCTTCAAGCAACATCTCAGTAAATCCTTTTATAATAGTTATAGGAGTTCTTAACTCATGTGAGGCATTGCCTACAAACTCTTTTCCCATATTAAGCATCTTTTCATGCTTAGAGTCATCTTTAATTATTAAAAGTCTTACGCTGCTTCTTTCTAGATTAATCAACTCAATCAATGTATGGGTTTCGCCTGAATTTATACTACCAATCTCACTATCAGAAGTCACCATCTCCTCAATTTTCTTAGAAAGCGCATTTTCAGGAAGATCAAAAATATGTAATTTTTTACTTTTTTGCTTTATTTCTAAAAATTTATAAGCAGCATCTGAAAGAATCTCTAATTCAAAATTTGGGGTAACTAAAATAAGCCCCTCGTCAACATAAGGACCCATCTTGTCTAAAATCTTTTTACTTTTATTTAACATATTCTTTGAACAAAGACTATAGCAAATAACTGAATTTGTTCAAAGATCGTTTTGAAAATAATAAAAAATTATAAAACTAATTTTCCGTGAGCATCAATCCCTCGAGCTGTAGAATCTGCTTCGTGACTTGTATGTTCATTTAGCCATTTAGTTGCTGTTCTAGATGCTAAATGAGGACCTGCTCTTACAACTGTATTTGGCTTACATCTACTTAGTGTATTTTTTGAAATGCCATCTAAATTGTTAATATTTACAACAAAATATTCTTTTTGAATTATTGCTTCTGCTGCCATACTATGTCTTCTGTGTATTTCAGAATCAGCTTTTAACTCTAAATGACGCCTATCATCTTCTAGAATAACCCTTCTTTTAAAAAGAAAAACTAACCTGGTAAAGCTTGTAGGAATGCTTTTTTGTGCAGCTTTAATTTGATGTACGGTCTTTTTTAAACAAGCTCTAATCTTTATAGCACCTTTTCTAAGTATAGAAACAAGGTTCATAACAAGCTCTGTTAAGTGATTAAATCCTTTTCTAATAGAAACAATGATTTTTTTAATCGGTGCCTCAGTAAAAGATACCCTTGTTAGATGAGAGGGTAACTCGATCTCAAATTTTTGCATAATTAAATCCTTTTTTTAGTAAAATAAATTATATCAAATTATTAATTTAAAATCAATAATTATACGTTTATTATGGTTTTAGATCTTCTTCCTGCTACCTCTTCTACAAAGGTTGGCACAGCATAACCTGGAAGGCAATCCCTCAAGCTATTTATCAACTTAACTCCTTCTTTTTTAGACACCTCCATATGCAAAGAGCCTTTAACTCTATCCAAGCTATGAAGGTAATAAGGAATTACCCCATGTACTACCAATCCCCAAAATAAATCGTAAAGCTTTTGCTTAGAGTCATTTACTCCTTTTAAAAGCACCGTTTGAGTTAACACTGGAACCCCAAGTTTCTGTATTTTAGATAGTTCTGAAAATATATCACTATCTAGTTCAAGAGCAGAATTCACATGAAGAACAAATACTATTTGCTTAGAGCTACTTTTTAATGTGTATAAAAACTTATCAGTCACTCTTTCAGGAACCCCAATTAAGAATCTTGTATGAAAACGGATAATTTCAACATGATCAATGTCCTCAATCTGAGCCATTAAGGCTGACAAGGCTCGATCTGACAAGGATAACGGATCTCCTCCACTTAATATAACCTCTTTAATGGATGGATCTTGGCGAATTATTGCTATAGCTTTATCGATTTCTGACTCATAGGAATAATTCTGCCTAAAGCAATATCTACAGTGCATAACGCAAGCTCCAGTCACTAACAAAAGAGCCCTTCCTTCATATTTATGAAGTAAAGCTTTACCTTTAGAACTTGCTACATCACCGACAGGATCAATCATCCCTTCATCACTTAACTCAAGATCTAAAGGAAGGAATTGAAGTGCTAAGGGGTTTTCAAGACAATTTTTAGGCATCTTTTGAGCGATTCTCAATGGCAAATGAAGAGGAAATTCCTTTTTTGTGATCAAGCGAGCCTTTTTATCTTTATCTAAAGATAAAAATTGAGCGATATCATCAAGATTTGTAAACCCTTTCTTTTGAACTAGACGCCATTTCTCCATGTAAACAGCATACCACAAGATAACTTAAATCAAAACAAGCTCAGAGGACTTTCTTTCAATCTGAGCCCCCAAATTTTTAAATTTATTCTCTAAATCCTCATAACCACGATCCAAAAAGTGTAAATTTGAAATTTTAGAAGTGCCTTCTGCTACTAATGCAGCCATCACATACGCAAACCCTGCTCTTAAATCTGGAATCATTATATCTTTAGCCACAAGTCTTGCATTTCCCTTAATCACAATTGAATGAGCATGATTTTTTAAAGCAAAACGACAAGGTTTCCTACCAAGACATTTCGTAAAAAAGTCTATATCCGCCCCCATTTCAATTAAGGTATGAACATATCCAAACCGAGATTCATAAACAGTTTCATGAACAACAGATGAATGCTTTCCTTGAGTAAGTAAAATAGTAAACGGTTGTTGCCAATCAGTCATAAAGCCAGGGTGAACATCCGTTTCCAGATGCGCTCCTCCCTTTAGCTCTTTATCATAATAAAACTCTATACCGTCTTTTTCGACAGAAAAGCCGCCACCTATTTCTCGGATGTGATTTAAAAATGTAACCATGTGTTCTTGATTAGCACCTTTAACAAAGACTCTTCCTTTAGTAGCAATGGCTGCCATTCCAAAAGAAGCGGCAACTATACGATCAGTAATCACAGTATGTTCACATGGATAGAATTGCTTTGTCTCATCAATATGAATGGTACGATCTACATCAACATAAATAGACACACCGCATTTTTGTAAAAAATGAATCAAATCCAAAATCTCACATTCCATTGCAGCGTTCTTTATTACAGTCCGGCCCTTTGCCAAACATGCAGCTAAAATAGTATTTTCGGTAGCACCTACCGAAGGGTAATCCAATTCAATGATTTGTCCTACCAAACCTTTAGGAGCAGATGCTACATAAACAGTATCTTCACCGATCTTGCGATAATCAATGAAAGCACCCAGTTTTTCTAAAGAATTAATATGGAAATCAACAGGACGCTGTCCAATATGACATCCCCCAACAGTTGGAATGATAATTTCTTCACGACACCTTCCTAATAATGCTCCAATAAGCAATATAGGGATACGATTAGCGCCTGAAAATCTTTGAGGAATGTGACGTGTAATGATCTCTTTTGTTTGAATTGATAGCTTATGTTTTTTTTTATCCCAATTAACTTTCATACCAATTTCTTTGCAAAGCTCTAAAGTGATCTCCACATCAGAAATATTAGGAACATTATGCAGAGTACATTTTTTGTCCGATAACATTGAGGCAACAATAATTTTAGTCACTGCATTTTTAGCACCCGTGACCTTGACTTCACCATTTAAAGGTATTCCACCCTTAATTTCAAAATAATCAAAATTCATAACTTTAGTTTACTTAAAAAAATCTATTCTATAAATGTTTTTTTATACCTAATTAATAAATGATCGTTTATTTAAAAGTTATGCCTCTAAGAATTCGAATACTACTCTTGGTTTCCGCACTTTTTTTAGTTGCCATCTCCTCGATATTTTTTATTTCGCATTTTGAAATTAGCTTTAGCCTTAAAAAAGAAGAAAATAATCTTATTTCAAAAGTTAAGCAAGTAGATGAGACAAACATTGAAAATATCCTTAAATATTTAAGCTTAACGATAAATGATGAAGCCGAAAAAATGTATGATGTTTTTAAATCTATGAGAACAAGTTCACAATGGCGCCTTAGATTTTTACCCGACCCCTTTAATGTAAAAACAAATGATTGGGGAAGCAGTGCTGCTGTGATGACTACCTACCCATGGCTCGATTTTATAAATGTTCAAATCAATGACAACCTATCGGCCTACATCAGGCAGGCAAAACCATTTCTTCTTAAATTTGTAAAGATACCCGTTGGCGAAGACCTTGTCATCTTTACCACTAAAAATGAGGATTGTAATTTTTGCGCCTACGTAGGCGTTCCATTTTGGTCTAATGAAACAATTACTAAATATGTAAATACGGATAATGTATCAGATTTTTTCTTAGCAAAGCAACCACCTCAATGGCTATTGTTTACGGTTGATCAAGTTCTAAATATGAATCCTGATGATTTAATTATTCAAAATCACTTACTTTATAAACACGTGTTTGACGAAGCTATAACCCTTCATACTCAAGAAGAATTTGATTTTTTATTTGAGAGCTTAAAAGTAATGCTTAAAGTTACGAAAGAAAAACTTAATTCTAACCCAGACCTTGTCTCTACAATCAAAAACAAACAAAAGCTTCAACCGTTTATAAAACAAGAATTAAACAAAATAAAACCTAATATTTCTTACGAAAGAAATTTTTGCATTGGCAAATCTTGTGATTATGAAATAAAACGCTTTCCTGAAGGAAAATGGACAACCAGAAGGAATTTTGAACATAAGATCACACAATCAAGATTAATCTGGGAATTAGGAATGCTTATACGAACAGGTATTTGGGATTTTTCTCCTTTTTCTCCTGGAATGCCAAAAGGAATAGTCACATCACTTGCTCGAACAACAAATGATGAAGAAGCATTCTTTGAAAATGTCACCGAAGGATTTTTTACCGATGATGTTTTTTTAAACAAAACTATTCATGTCACAAGAAACTGTAAACTAGAAGTAGGAAATCCTGAATATGATAAAAAAATCATTTTTGATGGCAAAGCAGGAACAGCTCGATCCTGCAGAGACCCTGAGCTTAGAGTCTTTTTCGATGAAGAGTTAAAAGAGCCTTATATTACTAGCACAAGCTATATCACATACCAAAAACCTCCTATGAAAGAAGCTAATGAGTCTGCCATTACTTTAGGAATAGCCCTTGATCCCATTTTGATAAATTTAAGTCTTATTTCACCAGATGAAGTTGCTTTTGTCTATGGTAACGGAAATATCAGATACTACGAAAGTAACGGTAATGTAAAAAATATTCTCAATGATAGCGACCCAAATAGAATGAAACTTCTCACACAAAAAACTGGATCATTGATTGATAATGATGGTCATGAGCTCTTTTTTACAAATCTTGGAAAAATTACTACTGAAGGTGGGCAAGTCATCCTCATCGAAAAACAAGAAAGTCGCACATCGATTATCAATTCAATAAGTAATCATGTGCACGCCCTTTCAAGACGTGTAACAATTCATTCCTCTATTTTAATAATTGTATCTTTGATCATCATCATCTTTATACTTTCTAGAGTCATCAATACAGTAACGCGCCCTATTAATCAATTAGCAGCCATTACGAAACAAATAACTACACGAAAAATAACCGATGTGTCTATAGATGATACCCAAACAAAACGAAAAGACGAAATTGGAACACTTTATACCTCTTTTGCTGAAATGTTAACAGCCATGAAAGAAGGAAATAAAGTCCGCGGTCTTTTAGATAAAGTAGTCTCAAAACAAGTTGCTGAGAAGATCTTAAAAGAGGGTATTTCTTTAGGCGGTGAGTTAAGAACCCTTACAGTGTTCTTTTGTGACATCCGAAACTTTACCTCTATTACAGAAAGAATGAATCCTGAAGATGTTCTTATCATGCTTAATGAATGCCTCACCCTTTTAAGCGCCGTTATAGATGACTTTGAAGGAGTGATCGATAAATATGAAGGTGATAAAATCATGACCCTCTTCGGCGCCCCTATTACTACTGAAGATCACGCCCTACAAGCCGTTCTTTGCGCTATCGAAATGCAAAAAGCCATTACTATCTGGAATGATACGCGAGAAAAATCAGGCTTTTGCAAATTAGAAATAGGAATTGGAATCCACACAGGTGAAGCAGTCGCTGGAAACGTCGGAGCAGAAAATCACCTCTCCTATACAGTGCTTGGTCATATCGTTAACTTGACTGCACGTATCTGTGATTTTGCCAAAGGCTGTGAGACACTTGTCACCCATGAAACCCTTGCCTTTGTAAAAGACCATGTAGAATACCGCGAAAATCCGCCTCAACAATTTAAGGGTATCTCAAAACCTGTTGTCACCTACACAATTCTCAAAAAAAAGTAAACATACTCTAATTAGTTCTTATTAACCTATATTGACTCTTTGTTTTTGTATAGATTCTCTCAGATGACTTATATAAGAGTCTAATTGTGCAAATGACATTGTTGGCACTCTGCCTTTGCTTGCTTGTGTAGTCCTATTTAAGGCAGAATGTACTTCTGCTAGCTTTGCTTTTTGCTCTTCTAATGTTTCTCTTCTTAGCATGTTTTCTGCAGCAGTAAAACTATCATTTATAACACCTTGTCGCTGCTCCTCTGATAAATGATTAGTCGCTTCCCTTGCAGCATTCAATGATTCTTGCAATGCCGATCGAGCTTCGCTTGTGACTGGATTAGCTATATCTTCCATGGCACGACTTAAATCTTCCATTCGAGCTCCTATTTGTTGATCAACTGCCTGTTGTTGACTGCGTGCTTCTGAACGAGCTTGCATCCATTCATCTAAATCAGGCATTTGATTCGGATAGCGACCATTTATTCTGTTAAGAAAACCTTGGCTATCTAGATACTCAAGAGTTCTTTGAATAAGCCTTCGACGTGTTGTATCAAAATCAGGTGCTTGATTCGGAGTATATGATCCCTGATTATATGAAAAGTCCCTTCCATTATATATAATCTCTCTTCGAATTGCTTGAACACCATGATCAATTAAAGTAAAAATACCAGCAGACACAAGACTTGCTAGAGTATATAATACTCTTAATATCACCCCTATATATCTATCATGCCCAGCATACTCATATGTCTTATCCCATAAATTCTTTACAGTCCTTCCATCAATATGTCTAATTAAACGATCATCATACTCAACTGTTTGATCGCTAAACAGTTGCGTTAATTCTCTTACCTGCTCATCATTAAGCTGTAGTGCAATACTCATATCTAAAAAGTTTTGAGCATTCTGATGGATTATGTTCATGCTATTATGTCCTATATTGTGGCTATTTTAAATAAATGTAACACGTTACAAACAAATTTCTCAAGATTAACCTTAAAAGAAAATGGAAAAACCTTCATAAACACCATAATTAAAATTTTAACTTTATTAATTAATCCGGTTTTAAATAAATAAATACACTATAAGTAAAGAGCCCTCCCCCAATCACTTAAAATAAAACCTTCTCACATCCTGCTAACGGTTTTTATGCCTAAAATTGTTAGCCCTTGGGCGATATGCCTTCCGGCAAGCTCACAAATCAGCAATCTGGAATTCATTTCCTCAGAATTCATCACCTGGCAATCCCTGAAGAAAGCGTTAAACTTTTCGGCTAAGCAAAAGAGATACTCAGTCAAATGATTTGGCAGCAAATCATCTTTCATGGTGTGCAGGACTTCTCCGAAGTGCATCAAGTGCAAGATTAATGATCTTTCAGATGGATGAGAGATTGAAATTTCTTTTGGCAAATCTTCTATTTGAACATTTGCTTTTCTTTTGATGCTTTGGATTCTTACGTAAGAGTAGATGATGAATGCGGCGGTATTGCCGTCAAATTTAAGCATACGATCGTAGCTGAAAGTATAGTCTTTAATGCGATTTGAAGACAGATCAGCATATTTAACAGAGGCAATCCCCAGTACTTTTGCAATCTCATCGTTATCTTCAACACCTTTTTCATCAAGCAAGGCTTTTGCGCGAGTAACGGCTTCATCTAAAAGGTCTGCTAGGCTTTCGGTTTCACCAGATCTTGTTTTATATTTTTTACCGTCAGGAGAAAGTACAAGACCAAAAGGAACATGATCAAAGCGTGTAGTATCATCGATGTATCCCACAAGTTTTGCAGCTTCGTGAGCCATAGTAAAGTGCATTTTTTGCCCAAGGTCAGTCACTACGATAATGCGCTTTGCTTTATCTTCTGAAGTGCGATAAAAAAAACCAGCTAAATCAGTAGTTGCATAGTTAAAACCACCATCGGATTTTTTAATGATTAGCGGAAGAATGTCCCCATCTTTATTTTTAAAGCCTTCCATAAAGACGCAGGTTGCTCCATTATCAATTTTAGATAAGCCTTTGCTTTCAAAATCTTCTACCACTTTTTTTAGAAACGGGTAGTAAAAAGATTCGCCGCGTTCTTCAAGGTGAACATCTAAGATATCATAGATTTGCGAAAAGCCTTTTCTAGAAATATCGCAAATTTTCTCCCATGCTTGAACAGATTGTTTGTCTTTAGATTGCAATTTTACAACTTGCTCTTGAGACTCTTTTTTAAACTGAGGATCTTCATCAAACTTCTTCTTTGAAGCTTTGTACCAAGCAACCAAATCTTCAATACTGCAATTTCTATCTTCTTTGAGCACTTGAGGTTTATATGTATTTAGGTATGTAATCAACATTCCAAATTGTGTGCCAAAGTCCCCCACATGATTCAAACGAAGAACTTCGTAACCCAAAAATTCTAGAAGATTGGCAATGGCATCACCAATAATTGTTGAGCGCAGATGGCCTACGTGCATAGTTTTTGCAATATTTGGAGAAGAAAAATCAACAATGACTTTTTCGTGTTTTTCTTTTGGAACTAAAAGCCCCTCATCGGACAAGCAATCGTTTGCCCAGGAAGTGATTTTATCTTTGGCAAGGGTCATATTAATAAAACCAGGACCTGCAATCTCAACTTTTTCAAATAAATCAGAATCTTTTATCTTCTCACAAATGAGTTCAGCAATTACTCGGGGAGGTTTTTGTAAGATTTTCGAAGCTTTTAAAGCGATGCTACATTGATAATCGCCGAATTTTTTGTCCTTGCTTTGATCAATATGAGCTTCTTCTGCTGTATCAAATAAAGAGGTGTAGGCCTCTTCGACAGATCCTTTAATCTCATTTATAATTAAATCTTTTACTTGCACGGATCTACTCCTTTCATAGTCATAAGTAGTTTTTCTTTATTGATCTTTGCAACTTTTATTCTGCAATCATCTTCTCCATAGAACATTAAATAGTGATCTGCCTTTTTAATCAAGGCTGTTGGGAAGATAATCTTCTCACGGTTATTGTACAACTCTTCTTGATAGAAAGGGCCGCTAGATTTTCTTGTCATTTCAAAAGGCGCTTCTTTAGTAAAGCAATAAGCTCCACCAATATAGACTTTTTTCTTTAAATTTGTGTAACTATGACGCCCTGGATAAGCCACATGATAGATCGTAATAAATTCATCTAGTTCCTCATCAAAGACAGGCGCTGTTCCCCCTCTTAAAGGGGAAAACTTATCCATTAATTGATTTTTAGTTCTTGAGCAAAGTAAACAGCTTCCTGAATCTATATCTACTTCAAGGACCACCTTTTCAGGCTCTAATAAATAAACGATATAGAGCTTTCCATCTTTTGAAAATGGCATCCAATTTTTTTCTATACCTTTTTCTACCATTTTTGCTTTATAAAACTCTTCTGCATCAAATGAAAGTGGTTTAACAGACTTTACTTTCCAAACGCCCGCTTCTTTAGAAAGCTCTGAAAGAGTTTGAATGCTACCGCCTTGACTATGATCACAAAAAATCATGTAGATGCGATTATTATGCTTAAAAAGCCTTGGATCAGTCACTTTATGCATTGAATCATCATTACCCGGAAGAATCTGAACAGAAGGACCTAAGGCGCAAAAATTCTCATCAAGCTCTGCAAGCTTAATCACATTGTTTCTCTTTTTTAAAAGTTTTAACTTTACATAATCAAAAAAACTTACCGCTTTTTCGCGCGTAACAATCAAGTATCTATCACCTAAATCAAGAACACCAGGATTATAGCACTTGTAACCTGAAAGCCTTACATCGCGGATACTTTCAATAACAGAAATACCTTCATTAATCACAGCAGAAGGAAGTTCTCTACTTCTATGAACAAAAGTAAAGTAAATTATAGGAATAAGAGCAGCGATAAGTACTGATCTTTTAATCATCTAGATCTCCGACACACTGCATAGTTTCTAGCAATTTTTTTCGAGATATTCTGGCGACTTTATTAGTTTTATCATCGTCTCCATAAAATATGAGATAATCATCATTTTCGCGGACTAAAGAAGTGGGAAAAACAATCTTTTGAAAGTTATTATAGATAGTATCTCCAGCAAGTGGGCCTTTTGTTTTTCTTATCACTTTATATGGCTTATCCTTAGAGAAAGTATAGCCACCAAAAAAATAGGCATGTGTTTTACGCCCTGTAATTTTTCTTTCTGTGGGATAAACAAAGTGATAAAGTGTGATCCATTCACCTAGCTCTTCATCAAAAACTGCAGGGGTGCTTCCCCTTGCATCATTAAATTGTTTACTAAATGGATTTTTCTCACGTGAATAGATCTTAGCTTTGGCAGTCTTTAAATCAAGTTTTAAAACAACATGATCAGGTTCCATTAAGTAAACAAAAAACACCTCACCATTATCACAAAAGGGCATCCAATTTTTTTCAAAGTTTTTCTGAACAAGACCTTTTTGATAGAACTCTTCAAAGTCCATATTGTTTTCAAATTCAATTCTTTTATCTGAAACAATCTTCCATTTACCTTGACGCTTTTCAAGCTTTGCAAAATGTAAATACGCTTCTGATTCAATACGCGTATCTCTATTAATTTGTTGACAATAGACCATATAAATCTCATCGCCAATGCGCATAAGCCTTGGATCAATATATTGAATATCTCTATCTTCAACTTTCTCGGTAGCTTGATACGTTGTGTTAATATTTTTTTTCTCTTTAAAATTTTTATCGAGCTCGCCAATGACTAGGCCTTTTACATTCTCTTTTAAAAAAAATCTTTTCCATACAGAGGCAAATGCAGATTCTGCTCGTTTTCGAGAGGCAAATAGATATTCTCCATTTTCTAAAGGTAGCACCCCTGCATTAAAGGCCTTGTAACCACTTATTTGGACAGGTTTTATCTGTTCTATGACAGGAAGAGTTGCGGCAAATGGTTCATTCGGTAGTATCGTTTCCGCATGTGAAACTATATATACGTAAATACCTACGATAATTAGAATGAGACTCAATATTTTAAATTTCATTATTCCTCAAAAAAAGAAAACCATATCAGATCTTCTTAGAAAAGGTAAAGAAAATACTAAAGGAGCTCATTAATGCTATTTGAATAACCATATATATCTTGCTAAAAAGGTATTTTTGTCTTATTATTCTCGCTAAAATCAACAATAGATGGGTTTAACCATGACTAAACTTGCCATATCAAATGGAATCTTTAAAGATCTTCTCGAATTTATTAAAAAAAATCGAAATGTTGATCTAATCACAACGTACCTCTCTTTTCTCGAGATGAAGCATAAACTTTGCCCTGTTGTCTTTATGAAAGAGAAAAAGATTTTTTTAAGTGAAGATCACATGATAAAGACTCTTGAAAAAGAAAATAAGCTCTTTAGAGAAACTACTATCAAAATTCAGCTTGGTAAAAAAAGTGTGAACGAAGAAAGTAAAAAAGTTTATATATGCCCATACTCTGGAAAGGTTTTTGCTGACAACACCCATCCGAATCCTCAAGATGCGATTTATGATTGGGTGTCTACTTGCCCTGAAAACACAGAAAGAAAAGATGGTGTACGAGTTAAAAAATTCTATATTTCAGAAGATCCTGAGGTTATTAAAAATTATATCAAGCCTCAAAAAACAGAACTTTCTAAAACTGTATTCTCTTCTGTGGTTACTGGTAAGCTTTTCAACAGCAAGAAAGGTGTCATTCAAGATCTTTTAGAAAATCACATCAAACAGATTCCAATGAAACAAGTGACTACTCAAAACAGATTCGAGCTTCATGATGACTTCCTTGAGTTTTTAGAAAGCAATCTTGAAGACTCTAAAGTCTCTGCTTTCGTAGAAGTTCTTGGATCTAAGCCTGAATTTGAAAAATATATCACTAAGTGGATGGAAGAGGCAGAAGACGTTGAAGAGGTTGCTCAAGATGTTTCTGACGAAGCTTCTAGTGAAGAGGTTGATGAAGAGGCTTAAAAAGCCCTCAAACAAAAGTATTTATTATGCACATCCAGAATCTAGAATCAATGACTTATGATCTAAATGAAATGGATTTGGTAGCATCAAAGATCGCACAAACATTAAGGCCTGGAGATATCATCACATTAAAAGGTGATTTAGGAGCAGGGAAGACAACTTTTGCTAGATTTTTATGCAAGCACCTCGGGATTAAAAGCATCATCTCAAGCCCTACTTTTACTTACTTAAATATTTATGAAGATAAAGTAGCGCATTTTGATCTCTACCGTCTAAAAAATAAGGACCAATTTTTTGCCCTAGGATTTGAAGAATATATAGAATCAGAGTTTATTACCCTTATTGAATGGCCAGAAATTATTGAAGCTCATCTTCCTCAAGATACAATCAGGGTTTCTTTTTCTCATGTAAATAGTAAAAGAAGGATCGAAATCTTATGACTACTTACTCATTTAAACAATGTAAGTTTCTTCTTTCTGCAACTGATCCATCTCATTATCCAAAAGATAATTTCCCTATTATCGTTTTTGCAGGAAGATCAAATGTAGGTAAATCTTCACTAATCAATCATCTATTCTCTAAAAAAGGTCTTGCTCACACATCATCTAATCCAGGGAAAACAGCACTCATCAACTATTTTTTAGTCGATGACAATCTATTCTTAGTTGATATACCCGGCTATGGATATGCTAAGAAAAGTAAGACTGAGCAAAATAAGTGGGATGAATGGATAAACACTTTTATAGAAACTAATTTTGATAAAATTGTCTTCACAGTATTAATAGACAGCAGACACCCTCCTTTCCCAAAAGATATTGAATTAATTTCATGGATTACTTCTCTAGGAAAAAAACCTTTAGTTGTTTTTACAAAAACAGATAAACTAAAAGGGAAGGAAAGAAAAAAACTAAAACAGCTACCTAAAGAACTTGAAGGTTGTAAGACTATATTGCATTCCACCAAAGAAGAACTAGGGAAAAAAGAGCTGATTCACACATTAAAGGAAAAACTAAATTTAGATGGGGCAATTAAAAACTGACACACTTATATGTCTTGACTGCGAAACAACAGGGCTTGACACTGCAAATGATGAAATTATCGAGCTGGCTGTAATTAAGTTTACATTCGATAAAGAGATAGGATCTTTAGATGCTTTAGTCGATCCAAAAAGACCTATACCACCTGAATCTATTGCTATTCACCATATTACTGATGAGATGGTGCAAAATAAGCCATATATTGAATCTTTATTAGATGAGGCCACCGACTTAATTGGTGATTATCCAATTATGGGTCATAATGTTGGTTTTGATATAGCAATAATTGAAGCTGCGCTTAGAAGACACAATCACCCAAAGTCTATTGCCTCAAATCCTGTAATAGATACATTAAGATTAGCCCGTCTATATGGCGAGAGCCCAAAAAATTCATTAGAAGTTTTACGTGAGCATTTTAATATTCCTGAAGAAGGAGCTCATAGAGCCATGAATGATGTGATCGTTAACATCAAAGTCTTTAAAAAACTTTGCCTAGGGTTTAAAACGACTGAAGAGCTCTTAAAAAGATTATCAAAACCTGTTGAAATGAAGACTTTTCCTTTCGGAAAGTATCGTGGCTATATGTTTAGAGAAATTCCTATTGATTACCTTCATTGGGCAGGACATCAAGACTTTGATGAGGATTTATTATTCTCTATTCAAAAAGAAAGAAAAAGAAGAAGAAAGCAAAAACCTTTTTTCGAAGCCAATAACCCTTTCAAAAACCTATAATCTAGAAATTTGTGTGTCTTTTTGGTGATTTTTCATATTTAAACTCCTCAAGTACATTTTTTATTACGGAAATGAATGAAGGTTCTTTTTGACTTCTACATTAAATCGGTTATTAAAACATTTTAGGAGATGGTTAAAGAGGGCTGTATTTTGGATGAGATTTGTTCTAGCGCTTACCGATAGTGTACAAGTGGTACTCGGAGGGAGGCGATAGTGACAAAGATCGCCAAAATTTTTGGATGAGATTTGTTCTAGCGCTTACCGATAGTGTACGAGTGGTACTCGGAGGTAGGCGATAGTGACAAAGCTCGCCAAAATTAACCTTGTTAAAAAAATAATAAGGGGTTATGGTACTTTAGATCGTAAAGGTTGATTCTATGCACACTGCAAAAAGCTTTAAGACGTTGACAACTCTTCATCTTAAGAACAAGCGAGTTCTTGTTCGCGTTGATTATAACGTTCCCATGGATGGAGATGGCAAGATCACAGATGATTCAAGGATTAGATCTTCTCTATCAACAATTAAGTATATTTTAGAATCAGGCGCTTCTTGTATTTTAATCTCTCATTTTGGGCGACCAGGTGGCAGAGTCATTCCTTCATTATCTTTAAATCCCATAGCAAAGCATTTATCTGATCTGTTAGATCAACAAGTTGCTTTATCTTCAGCTGATTTTGGAGGTCATACAAAAAAACTGGCTGATCGATTAAGGCCGGGTGAGTTATTAATGCTTGAAAATATTCGCTTTCATCCAGGTGAAGAAGATCCAGAAAATCACCCTGAGTTTATTGACTTTTTGTTTGATCTAGCAGATATATATATTGGAGATGCTTTTGCAGCGCTTCATCGCAATCATGCTTCTACCACCTATCTTCCTAAACGATATGAAATAAGAGGCGCAGGATTTTTAGTAGAAAAAGAAATTTTGGTTTTAGAAAATCTACTAAATCAAGCAGAGGAACCTTTTTATGCTATTATTGGTGGGGCAAAAGTATCCACAAAAATCGGAATTTTAGAATCATTGTTAGACCGTATTGATGGATTAATCATCACAGGTGCTATGGCTTTTACTTTTCTTTCGGCTCTCGGCTATAAAGTAGGGAACTCATTAGTAGATCATCCCCATATTGACACAGCAAAAAATTTAATTAAGAAGTGCAAATCAAAGTCAATTGCTCTTCATCTTCCAGATGATATTATCATTACGCAAACTCTTTCTGATCAAGCAGAAACTGCCATTGTTTCTATCAAAGAAGGCATTGATGACGGTTTTTTAGGTGCCGACATTGGCCCTCGAACTATATCTGAATTACAGGAAATACTTCAAAAAGCTAAAACAATATTTTGGAATGGCCCCTTTGGTGTTTTTGAACTTTCTGCTTTTCAAAATGGAACTCTTTCAATGGCTGAATATCTAGCCGATAGCCATGCCATGACCATAGTGGGAGGTGGAGATACAGCAGCTGCTGCTCACCTAGTTCCTAAGTGGGAGAAGTTTACGCATATATCGACAGGAGGAGGCGCTACTTTAGAATTTATTGAAAAAGGAACTCTTCCAGGATTAGATGCCTTAAAATAGATTTTTTTTATACTATCTTAAGAGATCCCTTGCTTATTAAATGCCCTCAAGGTTAATATTTACATGTATGAGGTGTAGTATCTTCGTACTAAGATAAACTCTTCTATTAGAAAATATTTTGAAAGTTAAAACAAAAAATTTCTTTTCTCAACATGATCACTTTTACTTAAGTCTTTTTGTATCTAAAAGCAAAACATTTTTTTACTCAAATAACAATTTACAAAGGACCTCATGGCTTCAGAAGATGGCTTAAAAAGCATGCACCCCTTAAAACGTCTCTTTTGGCCCATTATGCGATCAGAACGTTCTAAGTTCTTACCAATGCTTCTCATTTATTCATTTATTGTCTTTAACTATAGTCTCCTTAAAACAATTAAAGACGCTCTCATAGTCACTGCAAAACACTCTGGCGCTGAAACTATACCTTTTATAAAGCTCTGGGCAATTCTTCCAATGGCCCTTGTTAGCACAATGATCTTTACAAGGCTTGCTAATAAATACACTAAAGAAAAAGTCTTTACCATCATGATGGTTGGTTTTTTAAGCTTTTTTGCTATCTTTGCTTTTATACTTTATCCTAACCAAGAACTTCTTCACTTCAATACCTTTGCCGATAAAATGCAGGCAATCCTTCCTGCAGGGTGTAAAGGTCTTATTGCTGTATTTAGAAACTGGACATTTACCCTCTTCTACGTAATGTGTGAGTTATGGGGCACAATGATTATGTCAGTCCTATTTTGGTCATTTGCAAATGAAGTGACTTCAGTAAAAGAAGCAGGAAGATTTTATGCCATATTAGGCGTAGGAGCAAATATTGCTACGATCATCGCAGGTCAAGCAGGCATGTTTTTTTGTGGTAAATATTTACATAGTTTTTTTCATCCAAGCATGGATAGATGGTCTTTTTCTTTAATGTTAATCACTTTAGTAATACTAGGAATTGGTTGCTTTATTTTAGTATTATATAAGTGGCTTGCAAATACGATCACTTCTCCAGATGAGTGCATAGCAAGTAAAAAGAAAGAAAAGCCAAAAATGGGGCTTCGAAAAAACTTTGCCTATCTTGCAAAATCAAATTATCTTATTTTCATAGCCTTAATTGTGCTTTGCTTCAACATAGCCCTCACTCTCATTGAGGTTGTATGGAAAGATCAAGTTCGTATGCTTTGTCCTTACCCTGCAGATTACGGCTCATATATGGGAAGTGTTATGACCTATATAGGAATTTTATCTACCATTCTCTCAATATTTGTCTGCGGACAAGTCATAAGAAGGTTTGGTTGGACGGTTTCTGCTTATATAACACCTGTTATCTTATTTATCTCTGGAGTATTATTCTTCATATTCTACCTTGGCAGAACCTCAGATACGGCTTTATGGATAGCTGGATCTATAGGGACATCTCCATTAATGATCACAACATTTTTAGGCTCCTTCCAAAACTGTTTTTCAAGAGCTTCAAAATTCACTTTTTTCGATGTAACCAAAGAAATGGCTTTCATTCCGCTTAGCTCTGAGTCAAAACTTAAAGGAAAAGCTGCTATTGATGGCGTTGGATCTCGTTTAGGAAAATCAGGAGCTTCTTTAATTCACGAGGCTTTATTAATGATTTTTGGAACGGTTGCGGCAAGTGTTTCATATGTAGGAGCCATACTAGCAATAATTTTCCTCTTCTGGGTTTTTGCCGTTAGATCTCTCGGGAAGCTCTTTAATCAAACTTCTAAACAAGGAAATGAAACCTCTGAGTCTCCTATTCCACAGAAAGCCTAGTTTTCAAAATAATAAATGTGGTATAAAAAGAATCAAGAGCATAGGTATAGTATTTTCAATCGTTTTCTAAAATAAGGACACATAAAGAATTGAAGGTACTACAATAACTTTTTTGAAATAAGAACATGAAAAAAAACATGCTAACTCTCTCTAATACCATCTCTCTTTTAAGAGCTCCGCTTGCTCTTTTATTTCTTTCCGAGTCTATAAAAATTAGAATTTTTGCCATCATCGCAGCCATGATTTCTGATTGGATTGATGGCTATTTAGCAAGAAAATTTAAAAGTGAAACTTTTTTAGGAAAGGTTTTAGATCCTTTAATGGATAAATTTTTTGTCTATTTTGTGATGGGAGCCTTAGCTTTCCAAGGAACTCTTTCAGGATTTGAGCTTTTTGCTTTACTCTCAAGAGACCTAAGCATTATCCTCTATATTATCATGACTCTTGCAACATTAGGGCCATCAAAGCTTGTTTATTTTCCAGCTTATGCCTCAAAAATTACAACCTTACTTCAATTCATTACGCTCTTTGCAGTTATTTTAACTTATTCATTACCTATTGTTATTTATTATGCATTCTTATTGCTTGCCGCTATTGTCTTTATTGAGCTCTCACTTAAAACATTCTTTCTTCCAAAAAGTACAGTTTAACTCTTTGAATTTTCCTTGCATCCATGTGAAAAAGGGGGTATAGTGTTTTTATATTTTTTTTTAAAAGGATAGCATCATATGCCTCACAAAGAATCATTTTTTTATCATTTAGTTAGAAAGTTTTTTGGATCTTTTGCTTCCTTTTTAGGCTTTTTCATAGCCTTCTTAATCTTTGTTTGCTTACTTGGCTATTCAATGGGTGGATCATCCCCTGCTACAGAGAGTATGCTACCCATGAAGGTAAAAAATGCACGTACAGGATATGAAGAGCATTTAGCCAAAAACTCAGCTGTTATTTTACAAATCAATATTGAAGATGTGATTGGAAAATCATCAAACCCATTAGGATCTTCCAAAATGGTGTCTAAAATTCTTCAACAGCCCACCCTTTATGGCATCAAAAAAGATAGAATAAAGGGAATCATGATTCATATTAACTCCCCAGGCGGTGGCGTATATGATTCTGATTCAATCTACACAAGCATTATGGACTATAAGCAGAAAATGGGTATCCCCGTTCATGCTTGGACAAACAATTTATGTGCCTCTGGTGGTTATTATATTGCTTGTGCCTCCGATTATATTTCTGCAGATACCATTACCATTATTGGCTCAGTCGGAGTTATAAGTCCTCCAAAGTTTAATTTCTACAAAGCAATGCAAGAGTATGGCATCTCCCAAACAACGGTATCTGCTGGCAAAAATAAGCAACATTTTCCCATGTTTTCTCCTATGCCTAAAGGGACTGAATCCTATAATGATTTCATCGTAATAATTAATACTTTTTACGATAAGTTTTTAGATATCGTTTCTAATGCAAGATCTTCAAAGGGTCTTACACAAGACAAGTTAAGAGAATTAGGAGCGACTGTCTATATGAGTGAAGAAGCTCAAAGATTAGGCTATATAGATGCTGCAAATGTTCAGTATCAAGGTGCGATTAATCACTTTATTGAGTCTATGGAATTAAAAAATCGCTCAATACAAGTAGTTAGCTATGAGCATAAAGCTAGTTTTATTGAGTCTCTAAAATCAAAATTCGAGTCAAAGTTTTCATTTCTTTTTGGAGATGATGACAAAAACTCACTTCCATGTCGCTATGAAATGAACTATGCAGCAAATTAGATAATATATGAAAAAAATCTTCATCATTGATGCCAGCAATTATATCTTCCGTGCTTATTATGCGATCAGAAATATGACAAATAGTGAGGGCATTGCCACAAATGGTCTTTATGGCTTTGTTAGATCCATTATTAAAATTGAAAAGGACTTTAAGCCTGATTACATAGCAATTGTTTTTGATGGACCGCGCAATAAAGCTTCAAGGCTTGCCATTTACGAAGATTATAAGGGGCATCGAGAAAAAGCTCCTGATGATTTATATCCCCAGATTGACCTAGCTAAAAAGTTTTGTGAAGCATATAACTTACCAATTATAGAGGTAGACGGTGTTGAGGCAGATGACGCTATCGGTGCAGTTGCAAAATTTGCTAAAAACCAAGGTATTGAATCTTATCTGTGTTCTTCTGATAAAGACTTATGTCAACTAGTTGATAGCAAGACATTTATTGTTCACACACATAAAGACAATCAATTGATTAATCATGATGAAGTGGTTAAAAAGTATGGGATAGAGCCAAAACAGTTTATTGATTATTTAGCGATCGTTGGGGACAGCTCTGATAATATACCAGGTATTAAGGGTTTTGGACCAAAGACTGCGACAAAATTTCTACAAGAGTACGGATCCCTTAAAAATTTGATTAAATGTGCCCAAGATCTTAAGAATAAAAAACAGGCAGAAAAAATTCTTGCCGAACAAGAAAATGCCAAAGTCAGTTATAAGCTTGCAACAATTGATTTAGAGGTTGAAGTTCCTCAAAAACTTTCTTTTTATGAATCAATTCCGCCAAGTGATGAGGCCTTAATGGCTTTTTATGAAAAAGTAGAGTTCAAGACATTGTTAAAAGAACTCGTCATGAAATCAACTGCTCCAAAAACACCTGAAAAATCAAAACCTCAGGGCAAATACACTCTTATTAACGATGAGATGTCCTTAAAAGGGCTTGTCAATAGTCTTTCTTCACAAAAAAGCCTTTGCATTGATACAGAAACAACTGGAATTAACCCCCAAACTGCAGAGTTGTTAGGAATAGGCCTCGGGTATAAAGAAGGTGTAACTTATTACATACCGTTAAATGGAGCAATCGATGCTGCCATTATTATTAAAGAACTGAAGCCTTTGTTTAATGGAAAGATTGCTTTTTTTGGACACAATATTAAGTATGACATGCATATCTTAAAGCATGTTGGATTGGATATCCAATCTATTGACTTTGATACATTGATTGCCTCTTATGTATTAGATTCACACTTAATGAGGCATAATCTTGATTTATTAACTGAAAGACATTTTGGACATATCAAAATTGCCTATAAAGATCTAATCCCCTCAGGACGAGGTAAGACTTTTGCTGATGTTGAGCTTTTGGATGCTTGTAATTATTGCTGTGAAGATGTTGACTATACTATAAGACTTAAAAATCTTTTTGAAAAAGAAATTGAAAGTAAAGGGTTTGAGTCTTTGTTCTATAATATAGAACTTCCATTGCTACCTGTATTATTTTCTATGGAAGAAAGTGGGATTTTTATTGATACTGAGTATTTAAAGACATATAGTATTGAGTTAAAAGCAAAAATAGAAGGTCTTTCTCAGAAGATTTATAAAGAAGCTGGTAAAGAATTTAATATCAACTCACCCAAGCAATTATCTGAAGTTTTATTTGAAGACTTAAAAATCCCCTCCCTTAAAAAAACTAAATCTGGACATAGTACAGGCGCAGAAATCCTTCAAGCTTTAAAAACTACTCATCCTATCATTCCTCATATCTTAGAATATAGAACTTTTGAAAAGCTTCGCTCTACATATGTCGATGCTCTTCCTAAAGAAGTTAATCAAAAAACTCACCGCATTCATTGTACTTTTAATCAATCAGGCGCAGTCACAGGGCGGTTATCCTCTTCAAATCCAAATCTTCAAAATATCCCTATCCGTGGCGATGAAGGAAAAAAAGTAAGAAAAGCTTTTCTTCCTCAACAAAAGGGATGGGTTTTTCTTTCTCTTGATTATTCACAAATTGAGTTGAGAATCCTAGCTCATATGGCTGAAGAAAAAACTCTTATAAAGGCATTCAATAATGATCAAGATATTCATACACAAACAGCAGCCCATGTTTTTGATGTTCCTTTAGATAAGGTAACAAAGACTATGCGCTACAAAGCAAAAGCGGTTAATTTTGGCATCATTTATGGGCAAAAATCATTTGGGCTTGCCAAAGAACTCGGTATTGAAATAAGAGAAGCCAAAGCTATCATTGAGACCTACTTTAACAAATACCCAAATATTAAGAAATTTATTGAAGAGGTGACAAAAAAAGCTCATCAAGATAAAAAAACTGTCTCCTTATTAGGCAGAGAGCGGCTCCTCCCTGATATAAATAGCTCTAATTTTGCCGTAAAAGCTGCCAATGAGCGCTTTGCGGTAAATGCCCCTATTCAAGGAACTCAAGCAGATATCATCAAGGTCGCAATGATCAAAATAGACAAGAAGCTTTCAGAGCTTAATCTAAAGAGTTTTATGGTCTTACAGATACATGATGAGTTAATATTTGAATGTCCTGAAGAAGAAGTTAAGAAATGCGAAAAATTAGTTAAAGAGATTATGGAAAATGCCTATTCTCTTTTAGTACCGTTAAAAGTGGATGTTTCCGTTGGAAAAAATTGGAGCGAATGCTAATATAAAGGTAATAGGGATAACTGGCAGTATATCCTCAGGTAAAAGCACCCTCCTTGAATTTCTTAAAAAGAAGGGTTTTGCCACTATTTCAGTCGATAACATCCTTGATCACCTCTACAAAAATAATGAAGAGCTTAAGGCAAAAGTTGTTGATATTTTAGGAGAAGATATCCTGTCAAATCAATTGTTAAACAAAAAGCGGATCGCCGAAAAAGTGTTTGAACACAAAAAATTACTTTTTAAACTAGAAGAAATCACTACTCCATATGTAGTTGATGCAATCAAGGCTATAGCTATTGAATCAAGAAATGATTTAGCTGTAGAGTTTCCCCTTATCTTTGAGCTAAATTTAGAAAAGCTCTTTGATGTAACAGTTTTAATTAAAGCAGATAAAAATCTCTGCAAAGAAAGATCGTCTTTTGCTGATTTTGATAGGCGGCACAAGCGATTTATGAAAAATGAAGAAAAAGAATCTTTGGCTGATATAACCATACCTAATAATGGATCAATCGCCAATTTTACCAAGAGCATCGAAAGTTCAATGGAAGGTATAATTTAATGACAGAAGATGAAAAACAACCAAAAAAAGAGAAAAATATGACATCAGAAACAACTGAAAAACCAGCAGAATCAAACAAAGAGACAAAGGAAACAAAAGCGGCAAAGCCCTCTGCAGCAAAACCTGCTGCTCCAAAACGAGCAGCTCCAAAAGCAAAGCCTGCAGACAAACCTGATCCTTCACTATTAACTCCCCCTCCACTTGTAAAGCAAGCAGCAAGCCCTGCACCAAAACCTATAGCAAAACCCACAGCAAAGCCCCCTGCAGAAGGACCTTCTTTACCTCAACAATCTCATCATAATGAACAAAACCATAAAAGAAATCCTCGTCAAAAATACTCAAACCAACAAAACAGAAATAAGAAGCAAAATTTTGGACATAAAAGAAATAATCGCGAACACTCTGTTTTTGTTGAGCCTGACCTTCCAGAAGTACCTGAAGGTGTTGAAGTGCAAATAACAAAGATTAAAGATCTTCAAAAGATGAGCTTTGATCAACTGACAAAATATGCCGCTCATATAGGTATTGAGTCTTTGACAAATATGAATCGCTCTCAGATTGTTTTTACAATTATAAAAGAGTCTATTCATAAACCAGGACAAATATTAATTGCTGAAGGTACCTTAGAAATTCTTCCTGATGGATTTGGATTTTTACGCTCACCACAATATCATTACCAGGCATCTGCAGAAGATATCTATGTGTCTCCTTCCCAAATACGCCATTATGGACTTAAAAAGGGCGATGACATCTCAGGTCCTATCCGCCTTCCAAAAGATAAGGATAAGTATTTTGCTCTTTTAAGAGTTGATACAATGAATACAAAAGCTCCAAAAGATGTAGGAAATAGAAAAGCTTTTGACAACTTTACCCCTATTCATCCAACAGAAAGATTGATGATGGAAACAAAACATGATAATTACTCTACTCGAGTCATTGATCTTGTTTCTCCAATCGGAAAAGGACAAAGAGCGTTAATTGTAGCCCCTCCAAAAGCTGGTAAAACTATTCTGCTTCAAAATATCATTAATGCAGTTTCTATAAACAATCCAAAAGTAAAACTTTTAATCCTTTTAATCGATGAACGTCCTGAAGAAGTCACTGATATGCAAAGGCTTATTAATGATAAAGGCCAAGTCATTGCTTCAACATTCGATGAACCACCTGAAAGACATACAATTGTAGCAGAAATGTGTATAGAAAAAGCTAAGCGTATGGTTGAAGAAGGGGAAGATGTTGTCATCGTTCTAGACTCAATTACACGTCTTGCTCGTGCTTATAACACTGTTCAACCACATTCAGGAAAAATTCTTTCAGGCGGTGTTGATGCAAATGCTATGCACAAACCAAAACGCTTCTTTGGAGCTGCTAGAAACCTAGAAGAAGGTGGATCATTAACCATCATCGGATCAGCACTCATTGACACAGGTTCAAAAATGGATGAGGTGATCTATGAAGAGTTTAAAGGAACAGGGAACTTAGAACTTGTCTTAGACAGAAGATTGGCTGATAGACGTCTTTATCCTGCCATTGATGCCATTAAAAGTGGTACAAGAAAAGAAGATCTACTTTATCATAAAGATGAGCTAGAAAAGGTTTATAAGCTTCGTGCCGCTTTAGCAGATCTATCCCCTGCAGATGCTATGAACCTTATTCTTTCTAGAATGAAGAAAACAAAAGCAAATACCGAATTTTTACTCTCTTTAAAAGACTAAGACTATAAGACAACGTCTAACTTTGAAGGGGCCTTTGGTCCCTTTGAAGTAAACACATCGGTTTTCTATAAAATTAACAATTATTAAAAATCTTGACTCTCACTTGTATAAACAACCTGAGGGTTTATACCTGTTGCTTGATATTGTATAATATCCTTTGCATCATTTATTGCATCAATCTGCAGATCTCTAACTTTTGTAAAACGATCAATGGCCATTTTACCTAGAAAAATAGAGCCTGCTGTTGTGCCTGCAAAATACACTACAGATAGCGCTGCTTTAACGGCCAATAGCTGAGGCAAAGAAAGACATAATCCCGTTCCAACCAAAACAGTTGCAGAAAGCCCTGAAATAGTAAGACATTTTTTAGTCTTCATTGATTGATTTGCATCTTGTATTTGATCGCGGCAGAACGTATCAACCTTCTGATTCAATTCAGGATTATTTACAATAGTAGAAGTAGGCTTATTGTTTTTAAAATCTTCTTGCATCTTTTTTAGTCTAGTCGGACGTTCTATGTCACCAAAAGAATTATAGTTTGTAGGACCAAATGAGGCTTCTAACATACCTTTTCTCCATATTCATAATTAATAATAATAGTATTATATCAAATTTATTAATATATTTAACAGAAGATCTATAGGCTATATATATATCTGTCTAAATTAAATCATCGAATCTTATAACACTGAATTAGAGTTAATTACGCTTATCAAATATTTTCTTTATCCGGTGACTCTATTGAATGTGCTATCCTTGATGTTTGAATGCTTCCACTCTTTGCCGCAATAGTTTCTGAGATTGACTTAAGGCTTTATAAAATTATTTTTACGAGATAGGTACCCTCTTACAACAGATTGTAATTTAATTGCTTTTTTGATTCTTTGAAACTCACTTCTAAATCTACCATTTGTCATCAAAGTGATAAGATTTAATTCACCAGTTGGTATTTTAGGATTAAGCTCTAACACCTTTAAACATCTTTCACACACCATTCCTTGTCTCAACTTTCCAATTGTCATTCCAGGAATATCTACAAGTTTTTTAGCCCTGTGGATATTATCACAGAATATCTTATGTTTATCACTACCTCTTACTAGATAGTTCTTAGAAATAGCATCTTCAATAGCTTCTTCAACGCTTATATTTTTAACATAAGTTTTTTCTTCTTCAGTTAGAACTTGCTCTAAAAGTTCAGGTGCATGAATAGAGACACAATTATAACGACTTACCATATTCCTTTGAGAAACAATATCGTCAAACCCTTGTAAGCTCAAAGTATTATCAATTTTTGCAAGACCTAGAGTTTTATCTTCTTTTTCATAAACTAGTATATTTCCACTATTTTGATCTACTTCCATAGTAGCAGCACTAAAGAACAGAATATTAAAAGGCTCTGATCTAGGTAGAAAAGGCTTAATTGTTCCCCCTATAGATTTTAAAGTACCCATATTTGGAAGAAATTTTTGTATACTATAGACCTTTCCATCATTTGTTTTTTGAATTCTTGTTTTCGGCACAACTACCTTAAAGGGTTTTGCAAGTGTTGATATTAAAGAATCGGTTAAAGGTCCTTCATGAATAGGAGCTATCATCTTTTCAAGCTTTGTTGAGCTATTTGATGTGAGGTAATCATTAACTTTTTCTTTTGCAGCAATTAAATCATTTTTATTATCTTGAACTATTTGACAAAGCTCTTCCTTAATTCTAGGCTTTCTTAAAACTTCAGCTGGGACATCTGTGGATTTTATCACTAACTTTATTTTACCATCTACTTTTATAAACTGAGCTCCACATTGACCACCATCTGCATTTACAATCTGAATTGACTTAGCAGTTGGATATTCTGATCTCAAAAATTCATTTATTGATCCCTTAAAAGGAGGGAATTTACTATCTGGATAATAAGCTTTTGAATTCTCAATAGAACTTTGATGAGCAAACTTTTTAACTAAGGCCCAGTTTTCAGCTTTTTCTTTCTTACTTAATTTTAGAGCCGGCTGCTTAACCTCTTTAGTATTTTCACCTTGTCCGGCAGACTCGTTATCCATATAAAAGTCATCATCTCCATCATCTGAAAGCTCATCCACTTCAGAGTCATCATCAGAATCACTCAGATCTATATCAAAATTATAAGCCTCTCTTAAAGCTCTAATTGCCCTTAATCCTGATCCTGCTACAGATTCTGACAAAGAAATAGAAGACGAATCTGATAGAGTGTATTTTGGGTTCTCACCATCTTCAAAAATGGACGTTCCCCCTAGTTCACCCACTAAATTTTGTGTAATATTAATATTATCCATTTATTCCTCAAGACTTAAATAACCTCATAATTATTATAGCATATTTTTAATAAAATGTAAATATTCAAAAATTTATTATACACTTAAGAGTTTTCATAAGTTACTTATATTTAGCAGACTAGGAGCTAAGGGCCTTTATAGAATTTTGAAAAAATTCTTTTGATAAAGAGCTGAATATGTTAAATATCAAAGTTAATTGATGTGCTTTTGATAGCTTATAAATAAAGATGATAATGAAGAAAAATATACTTATCCTGACTCTTAAAGCAGGAAGCGGACATCTACAAGCCGCTAAGTCTAAACAACTAGAGCACAAGAAGTTAGGTCATAATGTGATTGAAAAAAGGGTTTTATTTGATCTTGTTGGAAATATTGCTGGACTATTTGTTTCTAAAATATGGAATTATTGTCAGGCTCAAGGGGTCTCATCTTTATTATTTTTCTTTTCCATTTGTTGTAGAACATTTGATGTTTTAGTCTTTCCATTTTTCTTCGTTAAACTAAGCTATGTTTTATACAAAGAAGATATAGATGAAGTAATAGACACACAACCTTTTGGAACAAGATCCTTTATTAAATCAATCAGATTAATATCTAAGTTGACAAACAAGAAAATACCTTACAAAATTGTACTTACTGATTTACCTACTAAAAAGTGTGCTAGTTTTTTAAAGCCTATTAAAAATCTCTCAAAAATCGATAGAGATCATATAGAAATTCTCACAACAAAACCAATGCTTGCACAACATGAAACCGAAGAAGATTTCTGGCTTAAGAATACAAAACTTCCCCTTGAAAGGATTTATTATACAGAATTTCCATTGCGTGAAACTTTTACCACCTATAAAGAAAGCTCAGGACCATTACAGCTTCAATTTAAGGCTCATTCCGACAAAGGTTTAGACTTGATTAAAAAATGTTTAAATCTTTCTTCTGCTTCTTTTGAAATTAATAAAAGAGACTTAAGCTTTGTGTTCGAAGAAGAGATTTTATCTCTTATTATTCTTGGTACTTATCCTCAAAAATCTGCTCTTATCAACTATATGACACAATATATTGAGCAAAAGAAGACCTATCGAAGGGATAGTAAAGAATATTTATTTCTTTTAGTCGGCCCTAAAAAAACAGCCAATAAGCATTACCTATCAATCTATAATGCTTTAAAAGAGATCAAAGACTACCCTAAGAATTTATGCGTTGTACCGCTTTCATTTCAAGATGACAAAGCCTTAGCGCCACTTTACTTTAACTTAGATTTTATTATTGCAAAATCCGGTGGATTAACTTCCATGGAGCTTTTAAAAGCTGTTAAAAAGAACATATTCATTCACGATGACCCAGAACACAATAACTCAAATTATTTATCTTTCCTGACAAAAGATCTATTTGATTCAATGCCCCTCTGGGAAAGGGGCAATGCTGAATATTTGATGGATAAAAAAGCGGCAAAGCTCATCAATCCAAAGTTATTTAAGATTCAAACAATTGAATTTTTTAAAGAACTTAATTTTGCTCAAGTAAGTGCACAATAAAGCCATTAAAATCTCCTGCTCTTGCCAAACTTGCAAGCGTATCAGGATTTGATCTTGTATGCTTTGCAAATCGAGGAATATCATCATACAAAGTTGTCTTTTCTTCGCGCTTTAAACCTCTTACTGTACTTCTTGTTAATGATTCCCATTTAGTAGAAGACTTTAAGATGTTTTTCATATGAGCTATTAAATAAGGCCTTTCAAAAACATACGCTAAAAACTGAGTAGAACTAACAGGACGTAACTTCTTAGCTAAATTTCTTAAGTAGCCTTTTTTAAATAACAAAGAAAACAAAGCCGTTTCACTCATTGTTGTAACTAGTTCTTCAATCACAGATGCCTCTTCAGGCTTAACTGTTACTGTAAATAATTCTTCTACTTGATTTATTTCTTGTGATTCTGCCTTTTCAGCAAAACCTATCGTATTAAATAATATGCATAAACACATAATAATTTTTTTCATTTCTATCTCCTACTTAATATGTACATGACTAATTGTCGCCAATCTCTATTGGCAACAAATATCGAAAGTTCTTCAAAACTTAAGTTTGTTGATTCTGCAAACGCTTCTAAATTCGTTAATATATTTGAATAAACGCTCTCTTTATTACATTTATCTCTAAAGCCCGAAATAAATGCATTCCAAGGAAAATAGCGATCTTGTGTATTTTTTAAATACGTGTAAAGTTCGTCTCTTTTATAGACAAAGTATAAAAACTCTAAAGGAGGAACAGGATCTATTTCCTTTCCTAAGGAACGCAACTGAATGGCGTTAAACATCAATGCCCCTGTGCTTTTTTCACTTAATGAATGCAAAATAGTCTCTACACAATACTCTTGTCTATTTGTCATTGTCATCTTGAAATGAGCAGCATAGGTTATGTTAAATGATGCCAATGCTAAAATAAAAAGTGATTTCATTAACCCTCCAAGGATTTAAGATCAGATTCAACCATAATCTTTACAAGATCATCAATTGAAGTCATCGAAACCCACCCAAGCTTTTCTTTTGCTTTTGTAGGGTCCGCTATTAGTAAGTCTACTTCCGCAGGCCTAAAGTATTTTTCTGAAATCCTTACCAAAACCTTATTTGTCTCAGAGTCCATTCCAACTTCAGCCAAATCAGAACCACTCCATTTTATAGTAACACCTATTTGAAAAAAAGCTTTTTCAACAAACTCTCTGACGCTATAAGTTTCACCTGTCCCGATCACATAATCATCAGACTCATCTTGTTGTAACATTAACCACATTGCTTCTACATAGTCTTTTGCGTAGCCAAAATCGCGTTTTGAATCAAGGTTCCCAAGATACAAACAGTCTTGTAATCCTTTATTAATACGCGCCACTGCACGAGTAATTTTTCTTGTGACAAATGTTTCTCCACGCCTTGGAGATTCATGATTAAATAAAATCCCATTTGAAGCATGGATACCGTATGACTCTCTATAATTTCTTGTCAAATGAAAGCCATAAACCTTTGCAACACCGTAAGGTGAGCGTGGATAAAATGGCGTAGTTTCTTTTTGTGGGATCTCACGAACCATTCCATACATCTCACTTGTAGATGCTTGATAAAATTTTGTTTTATCACAAAGATTTAAAAGTCTAATCGATTCTAATATATTCAAGACACCATTTCCATCTACCTGAGATGTGTATCCTGGACATTGAAATGAAACTTGCACATGAGATTGAGCGGCTAAATTATAAATTTCATCAGGCTGAGTTTTTTGTATTAAAGCACAGACATTTAATGGATCAGACACGTCTCCATAATGCAAAATAAATCTTCTATTTACAATGGATGGATCTTCATACAAATGATCTAAACGAGTTGTACTAATCATAGATGTACGTCTTTTTACACCGTGAACAGTATATCCCTTTTCTAATAATAGTTCTGATAAGTAAGCACCATCTTGTCCTGTAATTCCAAATATAAGTGCTGTTTTTGCTTCCACAATAGAAAATAAACAACACAATACGATCAATAATTTTGTTTTCATAAGCCCTCTTAATTTGTTGTAAATGATAATCTTATCACATATATAAAAATATTTTTCAATGGAATCTATTGTCAAAGGCAAATTAATTTCTTATACTAAATTAATGAAAGCTTATTTTGCCGCAAAAAAAATTGTTCAAAGACTTCAGCAAGCAGGATTCACCGCCTATTTTGCAGGAGGCTGGGTAAGAGATCACATCTTAGGAAAAGATGCAGATGATGTTGATATTGGAACAGATGCAACTCCAGAACAAACCATGAAACTTTTCGAAAAGACAATTCCTGTAGGGATTAACTTTTCTATAGTAATTGTTGTTGTAGATGACATTCATTGTGAAGTTGCAACATTTCGAACAGAATCAGGTTATGAAGATGGCAGAAGACCTACAAAAGTCATTCATGCAACAGCAAAAGAAGATGCTAAAAGGCGTGATTTTACTATAAATGGTATGTTTTTTGACCCAATCAAAGAAGAGATTTATGACTATGTAAATGGGCAACAAGATCTAAAAAAAGAAATCATCGCGGCTATCGGTAACCCTCATGAAAGATTTAAAGAAGATCGCCTGAGGATGATTAGAGCTTGCCGCTATAGCGCTAGATTTAATTTTCCTATCGAAAAAAAAACAGAAGAGGCAATCCGTGTACATGCCAAAGAACTATTCCCTGCAGTAGCAATTGAACGAGTCTATGATGAGTTTAAAAAAATGACCCGCGAACATCACCTATTTGAAGCAGCTCTTTTAATGTATGATTTTGGACTCTTACAAGTCGTGTTTAAAGATTTCAATTTATGTGATTTTGAAACCCTAAAAGATCACTTAAGAAACTTATCAAAGTATCCAGATGAAACTTATCCCATTATTTTCCTCTTTGAAATGTGTGAGAATTTAAACTTAAAAGAAAAACTCAGGCTTTGTCGTTATTTTAAGGTCTCATCAAAAGAAATGAAATATACAGAAGAGCTTGAAAAATGGATTGGCTCAATCAATTACACTGATTATCAACTTGTAGATTTATACGCCCATCCAAAGGTTTCTTGTTCTATTCAAATTGGATCAATCTATGCAAATGATCCAAATTTTGTTTCTTTTCATAAAAAAAAGCAAAAGGATCTAGAAGCTCACATCCAAAGAAAGATAAATAAGACCCCTTTGATCACCTCAAATGATTTATTAGCAAAAGGAATGAAACCAGGAAAAGAATTGGGAAAAATACTTAAAAAAGCAGAAGAGATTTGTATCAATGAAAACCTTTCATCTAAAGATGACGTATTAGCTCGATTGAAACTTGAACACTAATAATGTGATATCATCGTACTGCTCTTTGTTTGCAACAAATTCATGAACACCATTCATTATTGCATCAACTAGTTCATGAGAATTACTACCTTTAAACTGCCTTACCGATTCAAGTAAACGCTCTTCTGTATAAAGTTCGCCTTTTTCATTTTGAGCTTCTGAAACACCATCTGTATAGCAAATACAATAATCACCCTCTTGCAAAGAGATTGTTTCAACTTCAACCTTTTCTAATTCTTGAACTCCTAAAGCTATTCCTTGTGTTGTAAAAGTCTCTACATTTTGATTTGTACGCTTTACAATAACTGGTAAATGTCCTGCATTAGTGAATTGATAAGTTTTGTCTTTTCTATTTAAGTAGCCAACGACTGCAGTTACAAAATTGCATGACTCTTTTGTATCTTCACAAAACAAGTTATTTGTTTTTACAATTAAATCATTCAATGGCTGATTTTCTTGTGCTGCTGTTTTTAATATACTTCGTAAGTCAAATGAATAAAGACAACTAGAGATTCCTTTTCCAACACCGTCTGCAATAGTGATCAATGTTTTATCTTCATCTAGTGGTCCATAATCATAAAAATCACCCGCTACTTCTTTTGCTGGTGAATAAAAAGACGCAATATCTACACCTTCAATCACTTCTTCATGAGAAGGCAATAAAGCCTTTTGAATTTGATGACCAATTTGTAATTCTTTCTCAAAGGCTTCTTTCAAACCTCGCTCTTTTTTAACAGCCTCAATATGCTCTAATAAATGCTTTGTCATCTGATTGAAAGATTCACCTAACCGATTGATCTCAAAACCATATTTATCATTTTCATATTGAGTTTCTAAATCGCCACTTCCTACACCATCCATCACTTTTAATAAGTTTTTCATTGGACGTGCCATTCTAATAGTTAATAAGAATGTTAATAATCCCCCCAAAATTAATACTGCCAATAAAAAGAACCCTAATCTATAAATAAATGACTGAAAGCGACCCATGATCGTTTGTTCAGGGATAGAAAAAACTAAAGATACAGAGCTTTCAGGAAGAGCTTGTTTGTCAAAAAAGTTTTTCTTTCCTTTATATTCAAAATAAATGCCATTTGGTACATATGAGATTTTTTTAGTCTCAAATGTATTTTCTCCTTTATCTTCTGAAAACCGCTTATTTATAAAGTCCTTATTTGTAGAAGATAAAACAAAACCATTTGAATCAATAAAGGAGATGTCTAAAGAGTTGCGCTGTTGATACACAGCCATTTTAGTTAAAAGCTCATCTAAAGAAATGATCGTCATCACATAGGCATCTATTCCATGATTATCAACGTATTGAACAATATAAAGGCTATAACCAAGCAAAGGATCTTTTGCAATAAAGACATTATCCTTCATAGCTCTTAATTCACTTACAGTAAATACAGAAGAAAAATCCATCCCTACATATGAAGATATGGTACTACTTTTACCGACTAAACGACCTTTTGAAGACACCTCAGCATAAACAAGAGCTTCCACATCTTGCTTACTTGTAAATTTTCTTAAAATATCAGTTAGTTGATCACTTGTTTTTGCCTCTTTTTTTAAATGAAATGTCGCAATAAACTCTTGAATCAGAACCATTGTATTTGAATAATAGATCTCTTTTTCACGAATCCAAGAAACTTCTTCTTTAGCGATGATGTCTACTTCTTCAAAAATATTTTTAACATATAACTTGTAATCAATGAAATAGAGGAACAAAGAATAAATCACTAAAGGAATAGCTAAAAAGACAAAGCTTATAGATAAGACTCTAAATCCTAGCGATCCGGCTAACCCTCTTCTTGCATTTTTAGACATTTTCTGCGATCCTTAACATATTATGAAAGAGATCTCTTCAAAAAATAACCCTATTTTTAAGCATTTAAAGAAATTAATTTCAAATGCAGCTTATCGCTACGAGTGCAAAAGCGTTGTTATTACAGGAGATATTATTATTAATGAAATCTCTTCCTTAACTCCTATCAAAACCCACCTCTCTGAGCAAGAAATTTCTTTAAAAGCTGAGAATAAATACAAAGTCCCAAAAGATTTACTTAAATCTCTCTTGCTTCTTCCTTCTAATCAAGGGTCTATAGCAGAAGTGATTCTTCCAGAATTTAAAAATATTTCTGGTTTTAAAAAGATTGCTATCTTTGATCGCATCACAGATCCAGGAAATATGGGAACAATGATACGTTCTGCTCTTGCTTTTGGCATTGAAGGGATTCATATCACAAAGGGAAGCTGCGATCCTTTTAATGATAAAGTGATTAGAAGTTCAAAAGGTGCTGTTTTCAAAATTCCTTTATCATATGAATCACATACAGAACTAAAAATTGAGAATTTTGATCTCCTGCTAGCCGATATGAAAGGGACAAATATTGAAACAATTACACTTAATAAACCTGTGGCTATTTTACTAAGCAACGAGACAAAAGGGCTTGATCCAAAATGGAAGGGTCAAAAAATCAATATTAAAATATCTAATGATATAGAATCTTTGAATGTTGGGATCGCAGGTTCGATCTTATTTTATGAGCTTGCAAAACATCAACAGATTAAAGATAATAGCTTAAAAGTGGAGCTTACATATCAGTAGAGGTCGCGTACTATCAATTAGAGGAAAAGAGATTCATATCCTTTCAAATAAAAAGATTATCTCATGCTATTTAAAAACTTCTTTGATAAAAGCTAAGACAAATCAAAAAAATATTATCGCCATAGGAGATTTTGTTTCTTACAATGATGATCTTCAAATCACAGAAATAGAGAAGCGTAAGACAATTCTTCAAAGAATGGACCCTTTAAATCCAAGAAAACGTCATATTCTCGGAGCAAATATTGATCAGGTATACATTACTTTTGCAATTAAATCTCCAGATATTGATATCGCAATGATGGATAGATATATCTTAGCAGCTAAAAAAGGAAACCTGACTCCTATTGTTGTAATCAATAAAATAGATTTAGCAGAAGATAGAGAGTTAGTAGATCATTTAGTTTCAATTTATAAAGCTATTGGAATCAAAGTCTTTGCAATTTCTGCAGAAACAGGCCTTGGGATGAAGGAATTGATAAAGTCCTTAAACGGTAAAACATCAATTTTTTCAGGTCCTTCAGGTGTTGGTAAGACCTCATTAATAAATATTATCGCTAAAAAAGATTTAGAAGTAGGAGATATCTCTTCCAAAATTCAAAAAGGAAGGCATACAACAACCTATTCATCATTAATCCCTTTAGATGAAGAGACTTTTATTATTGACACGCCAGGAATTGCTTCTTTTTCTTTGTTTGATGTCGATGTAAATGAAGCACTTGAATACTTTTCTGATTTAAATAAACCTCTTGGCGAGTGTAAATTTAGAAGCTGTACACATACACATGAACCAAAGTGTAAAGTAAAAGAAGCAGAAGAGAAAAACCTCATATCTCTTGTAAGGTTAACATCATACAGAGAGATCTTAGAAAAGATTCAGTCAAAAGAGCCTATCTATAAATAAAACATTTGGATATTGCCTATATCTATGCTAGCTTCAGCATATGGGCAAGATAGAAAGCATCAAAGGTTACGAACTTTTAGATTCACGAGGAAATCCAACTGTTGGCTGTGAAGTTATTTCTGATAGTGGATTTTCAGGGTTTGCAATAGTACCATCAGGAGCATCGACAGGAGAACATGAAGCATTTGAAATGCGTGATAATGATCTTAAAAGATATCACGGTAAAGGGGTTAAAAAAGCGATTAAAGCTATCGAAGGGCCCTTATTTGATGTATTAAAAGGCTTAGATATCTTTGATCAACGCACCATTGATGAGTTAATGATTGAATTAGACGGAACAGATAATAAAGCACGGCTCGGAGCAAATAGTATTTTAGCAATATCAATGGCAGTAGCAAGGTGCGCAGCAGCTGCAAAAGATAAAGAGTTATATGAATATCTTGGGAATAATGAGCCAACATTTCCAACGCCCATGATGAACATCATTAATGGCGGAGCACACGCAAGCAATACCATAGATTTTCAAGAGTTTATGATACTGCCCCATGGCTTTGTATCATTTGCACAGAAAGTAAGGGCAGGCTCAGAGATTTTTCATGAATTAAAGAAGTTACTAACCAAAAAAGGTCAATCAACAGCCGTAGGCGATGAAGGTGGATTTGCTCCCAACTTAGCAACTCCAGAAAAAGCTCTAGATATAATCATTGAAGCAATTAAAAAAGCAGGCTATAAGCCGAAAGATGAGGTAGCAATAACACTTGATTGCGCAGCATCAGACTTTTATTGTAACAAGGGTTATTTTAAGCAAAAAAGCGATCCCTTAAAAGGTTATCGATCATCATCTGAACAGATAGGTTATTTAGAAAAGCTCCTAGCAGAGTATCCCATAGTGTCTATTGAGGATGGTCTTGATGAAAATGATTGGAAGGGCTGGAAAGAGCTTACAAAAAAATGTAAAGGTATACAGATCGTAGGAGATGATCTTTTCGTGACCAATAAAAAGTTCTTAGAACGCGGAATCAAGGAAGGTATAGCCAACTCAATTCTTATAAAACTCAATCAAATAGGAACAGTCACAGAAACGCTCGATACAATCAATCTTGCCAAAAAAAATAATTACTCTTTCATCATCTCTCACAGATCAGGAGATACTGAAGACTCTTTCATTGCAGATCTTGCTATTGCCACAAACGCCCCTTACATAAAGACAGGCTCGCTTTCGCGTTCTGAGCGAGTGTGTAAGTATAACAGGTTAATGTTTATTGAGCAAAGATGCTCCGGAGGCCAAAGGGGGAATCCCCCATCTTAGTACCCACATCTTTTTTTAAAATCCCATGGGACGCTGTCCCATACCCTGGTCAAGGACTACGTCCTTAACAAACCTATGCTTGATTTTTTGCAATGCAAAAAATTGGAAAGTAAATAATTCTAATTTTAATATTATTGATTTTAATTATGACTTTTTCAGTTGTTATCTCTCTACGCTTACCATTTTGATTTGAGGCATAAAGCTGAATTATTTAAAAATAATCTACCCAATATATATTTTATTGAGTTCTTCTTCAGCTTCTTCAAAGCTTACTTTTTCTTTTAAGATACCAATTTTATATAAAAACATTGCAAAACTTCTGCCAGCTCCTTTCTTCATTTTTTTAATTTTCTTCCAAAGAGGTCCTTTTTGTTGTATCATCTTTCTTTGAAGCTTCTTTACGTCTCTTTTCCATTTCCTATCACTTATCTCTCTGATATTTTGCGGTGTCTGCAGAGGAGTACGAGTAAACTCAGAGGCATTAGCAATACTTGTATATACCCTTAAATCAATGGTAGGAGGATCAAACACAATCGCTTTTTGCTCATTTAGTCTTTGTTGCCTTAACTGAGAGGCTAACATCACTAATGGATTCTCTTGGTTTGAGCTACTTTGCAATGGAAAACTCATAATAAACTCCTAATTATGAGATCTATTTTATCATTAAAATTATTTATTTACAATAATAACATGCTCTAAATCCTATCCAATTGAACATCAAGAAGTTAGCGTTTAATCCTATTCATGTTCATTTGAGTAGGTAACCTCAATTAGTGATAGGCTTTATTATTCCCCTAGATAAGCACGATAAGCATAGAGCTTAAACGCTTCTTCTATAGCATTAATGTACGCAAATGGTCTTGCTTGAAATGGCAGATTAAAGCATTCAAATTCTCTCGATAGCATAGAAGCTAGAAATTCGCCATCATTTATATGAACAAGTCTATTAGCAAAATATGTTTGTAGCCCATCTGAGACAGATTTTGCCAAGTTAATATTAAACCCATTTCTTATTAGATTTGCTCTTATGTGAATGCCTAGAGCATATTTCGGATATACCCCTCTTGATTCAGAAGTTGTTAAAAGTGTATTATTCATTGGATCCTTACGTTTAGTTTTGTAAACTCAAACAGCTTAACGTGCAAAAATGGTAGCATAAGATTGATGTTATTCTGTAACAACAAACCTACTTACAACTTCCATAATCAACCTATAATTAACCTGCTGTATTGTTGATTAATTGATGTTTATCTACAAGATAGTTTAACAAAGCATTTAATTATAGAAAAGAAAAACGTTTATCTATAATAAATCCGTTTATTATCAATCCCTAAATTAATAAGGATAAAATAATTAGAGCCTTCTATTATTGAATCATTAAAATTATTTATTTATAATAATAACACGACATAAACCTCATTCAGTTGAACGCCAAAGAGTTAGAGTTTAACTTATTTGTGCTTAGTTGAGTAGTTGATATCAATTGGTGATAGGCTTCGTTCTGGATTTTGTAAATCACGATGAGCATACCTGTTCAAGACGTTTTCAAAAGCCTCTTTTATACTCTCTGTCCCTTTTTGAATGGATCCATCAAGAGCAATTTGCCTAAATGGCCCCTGAGGATCTAGACAGTTGAATCGATTTGCAATTTCAGATGCCATCATTTTGCCATCACTTGACCTTACAGGCTTATTTGCAAAATAATCTTGTATTACTTTTGCAAATAATTCTGCCACTTGATAATTGAATCCGCTCTTTACTAAGGCTGCCTTTAAATGAATACCTAAAGTATGCGTTGGATATAAACCACCAAAATCTGTATCTAAAAGACTTACACTACTCATTCTGCCCTCCTCTTACTTGCTCTTGTACTTGTTGAGATTTCTTAAAAAACCTAATGCCACTTCGCAAGAGTTTGTTACATCTGTAACTTTTTGCACCCTCTCATCTGCTAAGGTACAATTCTTTAATTTATGTTGACCACTTTGACTGACAGCAAATTGCTTCATCAAAGTTGCTCTTAATTTAGAGTCACTTTGTGCTGTAGCTATTTGAAAAGCACCACGAGTTCCATGTGCTGATCTAAAATATGCGAATACACAATTTGTTATTGGACTAAGTGCTCTTACAGTATCAGGACTTGGAGTTCCTCTTCCATTTACCTCTTCCATAATCACTCCATTTAAATAATTAGTTATATTGTTTGATTAATTGATATTTAAATCCAAGAGAGTTTAACAAAGTGTTTAATTTTAGAAAAGAAAAAACGCTTTTCTATAATAATGAATCCGTTTATTATCCATTCCTAAATTAGGAAGGATAAGATGATTAGAGTCTTTTATTTAATATTTTGTACAAATTTTCTATTAGCAAACTATGAAATGATTGAAAAAGTTGCTAAAAAGTTTGATCGCGAATTTACAATTTTTAATGTGGGTGCAGGCGATGGTGAATTTGCCTTTGAAATGGCCGCTCAATATGCAAATGCCAAGTTCATTATGGTAGAAGACAACAATCCAAAAGCCCTTGTTCTTGCCGATAAACTTTTTGAGCGCTGTAGCGAATCTGAATTTGAGAATACGCCTATGCTTCTAAATAAACGAATCAGCAACTCAAACTTCAAAGATATGAGCGCATGCATGTATTTTGATATCGTTACATACCTAGGTCGCAAACACTATAATACAAAAAAAGCCTGCCCTACGATTGTTTCAGAGCTTAATCATATGCTCAACATCGGATGGCATACCTTCTTTGAAACAGAAGCAGATTCTGACTTGGATCAAATCCTTGCAGAGTTTAATCCCCACAAAATTTTTACACTTGATAACGGAAATCACCTCTACTACTTTATCAATAAAAAGACTAAGCTTTCCAAATACCATCTTCTAGGCAAAAAAGTTAACAGAACGATCCAAGTTAATTTTTCCGAAAATACTGAAATCATAAAAACAGAAACTCTAAATAGCTGTAAAAAAATCCAAAGACAACCAGGCCTTTCATTAATAGACTTCAAAGTCCTCTACGGGGCATTTCCCACAACAAAAATTCTTCAAGAAGAACAAAAGAAACTACACCTTAACAAAAAGCTTTTACTCTACCCTCACGAAATCATCGTCACAAATAATGGACTTAAACTAGAAAGCGCCTATATGCCTAAAGGAACAGAGCCTATTATCTGTAAACACCTATTCACAGAACTTCTTAAAATACATACCCGCTATGAAATGATTGGCTTTTTAAAGAAACATCAATTAGAAAAATAATCGTCTAATTCTTCTTTATTAGTCTTGAAGGCACGATCACCTTCCTGCCAATTTGCAGGGCACACCTCGCCATTGCCTTCATAATGCTGAAGCGCCTTTAAAATACGTAATGCCTCATCAACATTTCGCCCTAGTGGGAGATCATTAATTAACATATGACGAACAATGCCCTCTTTATCAATTAAGAAAAGACCGCGATATGATACACCCTCATCTTCTTTTAACACACCAAAACTTCTTGAGATATCTAAAGTCATATCCGCCATTAAAGGATACTGTACACCCTGTATACCACTTTCAACCTTTGGAGTATTAAGCCACGCCAAATGCGTATAATGACTATCCCTTGAACATCCAATAAGCTCTGCCCCTAAAGACTTGAACTCATCATACTTTTCCTGAAATGCATGAAGCTCTGTTGGACAAACAAACGTAAAATCTAGAGGATAGAAAAACAAAACCACATACTTACCCAAATGATCCCTTAGAGAAAAATTTTCTACAATCATATCTCCAACTACAGCTGTTGTACACACCTCAGGTGCCTGCTTTCCCACTAAACCCATCTTAAAAATCTCCTAAATCTCATCTTTTTTAGTTACCATAATATCATCCCTTACAAAAAATAACAAGCTGACTCATCAATCTTGTTTTTTATGCCTAAACTCCATGTCATTGCTACAAGCCACAAACATCGCATAAAACTGCAGACCTAAAAACTTAACCGAAGGATCATCAGGACTTTGAATACCTAATTGTTTTTTAGCAAGCTCACGCCCATAACCTCTCAAAGCACCATCCCTTACACCCTCAAGGTTCGCTAATGCAAAAGATGTCACTTTTGTATAATAAGGTGGCAGATTATTCATCATAGAAAATCTTTTTAAACAAGCAGAAACATCCCCTTCTTTTCCAAAACTATACTTCACTTCCCTACCAGCTATTATTATCCCAGCCATTTCTTCTCCTATAATTATCTTACCTAGTAAAGTATATAAGAAATTAGATTTAAGACAATCCTTAAACATTTATTAAATAGCTGATAATAAAAACAAAATACTTTTTGTAGACCCACTGAGCATTTTGTTTAGTACAACAGTCTATTAAAAAAAATGAGTTTTTGCGGAAGGTTCAAATTTGGAGGATAGTTCCACTATTTTGGGTCGACAGTGTACAAGAGGGTACTCCGAAGGTCAAACAACCTATCAGATGAAAATGAGTTTTTGCGGAAGATTCAAATTTGGAGGATAGTTCCTTTATTTTGGGTCGACAGTGTACAAGAGGGTACTCCGAGACCCAAAATAAAGGAAATATACCCAAATTTGGACACTTCTTTCGCACTGGAGAGGACTCGAACCTCTAACCTCCTGGTCCGTAGCCAGGTGCTCTATCCATTAAGCTACCAGTGCATAAAAGATGAGGTAGATTGTAACTTGTTTTGATATTTAGCGGAAGTAAAATTCCTGAAGTGGTGGATATTTACAAGAAAGCACTGAATCTATATGCTGTTTTGGTATGAATGGTACAGGTATTGACTGGGAGATGATTTGGAAAGAGCATAGTCCTTATTATCGTGATGGTAAATTTTATTTAGAACTTGAAAATGGAGAAAGGATTTTCTTTCGACCGGGGCCTGCTTTTGGTGATGGATCGCATGCCACAACAAATTTAATGCTTGAGCATCTGAAAGCTTATGTTGAGGACAAAGTTGTTGTTGATTTGGGCGCTGGCAGTGGAGTACTTTCTATGGCTGCATCAAAGCTTGGAAGTAAAAAGGTTTTTGCCTTGGAAATTGATCTTGCTGCTACCGAAACTATGAAGAAAAATATTAAGCTGAATAACATCCAAAATATCTCTATTAATCAAACTCCAGATGATTTTGATATTGTACTTGTAAATATGATCTCATCAGAGCAAAAAATAGCTTTTGAGTCTCACCCCTATCTTTTAAAAAAAGGTTTAATAGTCCTTGTCTCAGGCATATTGTCTGAAGAAAAAGATCAAATTCTAGAAGGATTTGGCTTCCCAAAACTCTTATATTCACAAATTCTCGACCCATGGGCACTTCTAATAGTTCAGCTATAGAAATCACAAAGAATTCGCAAGAAATCCAGAATTACAACACTTCAATAAATTACTTTTTTGATTTTATAGCAACGTAACCCACTAAGCGCTAGTTACCTAATAAACATCTCTTTATTGATATATTGAAATTTAACACCAGAAATGATATAATAAACGCATAATTAAGAGGCAATATGTCATTAGATCAAACAATAGATCCTACGCATGAAAAACAAAAGAGCTCCCCAAAGATTCTTGAGAAGCCTCCTATTAAGTACATAAATCCAAATACAGATGAAAAGACAATTCCATCAGATCACTATGCCAAAGTTAAAGCTCCTAGTAATCAACCCCATAGATCGTCATAGTCTGATTTCTTATTTCAACTGGTAAGCCCTCAAAGCCTTGGTTAGGATCTCCTAATTCAGTATTCATCTTACTTTTAAGCAAATTTAGACCTATGCAATATCTATTTAAGTCCTTAACTCGAGCATCAACAGTAAAATCCTGACGATTCGGTTCCAGTTCTTCTATTAATCTTTTCGCCTCTTGAATTCTTTTATCAATTTCTGTTAACCTTTGATCTCTTTCTTCCCTTAATTGAGCACTTAGATTCTTTGCCTTTCTTGCATGAAATAATCTTTGAATATTATTAGCAATAAGGTTTTCAGCCTTATTTACTCGTAGGGATGTTAATACTCTTTTTGCCTTTATTTGCCTAAATCGATTTTGAATCCCTATTAAGGTCATAGCTGCTTTTTCAACTCGTAACTGATTTACAGTTTCTTTAGCGTTCCTTATATGAAATAGACTTTGGATTTTTAAAGTTGCGTCATTCCTTCTCAACGACTCTTCTAGTAACTGTCTTTCTTTTTCTTGAGCCTGTTGTTCTTCTAACTTTTTAGCCTCTCTTATAAGTCTTTGCTTTTCTAATGCTTCTAGTTGCTGTTGCTCGCGAGCTTTTTTTTCTGCTTCTCTTTTTAAAAGTTCTTTTTTCTCTGCTTTTTCTGCTCTTTTTCGAGCCTTCTCTGCTCTAGTTGGCTTTTTACCTTTTGATCCAGAGTTCCCTGATGATCCTAATGGCTCATCTTCAAACAAAGCGAATAAATCAGCGTCTGCTAATCCTTCGCTTCTTTCATTTTGTACAGAAGGATTTAATCTTTGCCTTTCAGCAGCTCTTTTTGCCATTATTCTCTGACGGCGAGCTTGATCCTTATCATGTTTTTTTTGCGCTTTTACCAGATCAGCTTCTGCTTGGATCTGCTGTTTTAATTCTTCTTTAGTTAAAGAAATAACTGTTGACGATGGTGCATCTTGAGCATTTCCATTCGCAGATTCTTCGTGTAACGGTTTTTGCTTTGGTTGAGCTACCGCCTTACCCGGCGCCAAAGACTTTAGCACCTTATAATAATTATCCATTATTTCCACAAAATCAGGACGTTTAATTTTACCCGCGGTGAAATCATTATAAAGCTTGTCTCTTATAAAGTCTTTTACTGAAAATGTAACATCAGCCTTTGTTGCTCTAAAAGCCTCTTTGCCCCAACGCTTACCCAGCTGTGCAAGGTCTGACGTACTAGACTTACAAGAATCTTTTGAAAATTCTCCACTTACCCTTTCTAATTTTAGATTTTGTAACAGTTTCAAGTTTTCATTCTCTACAAATTGAGGCTTTTGTATTACTTCAATGTCAGTCATTTTCTTAAAAATTTGTATTTTATGATCACCTATAGACATTATAGCCATCACCGAAATTGAAGACATCTCATCCCAAGAATCATCAATCGATTGCATATCAGCTGAAACAAACATTCTCTCTATTTCGATCCTACTTTCACTAATATGGTCATGTATATGAGATACAACCATTTCCCAAAAAGCAGTTTTTTCAGGATCATTCATATTACGTGTAAAATATTCAAAACACTCTGATATATCAAAATTAAGATTTTTTCCATCAAGAGGTTTTATTAACCCTTCACTTTCAAATCTAGCAAGCTCTTTTTTCAGTCCTTGTCTAAATTGAGCTCTTGTTTCTCTTCTTAGCGGCTTTATAGGTTTAGCTATAAAATCTAAATGGGTAACTTGATCCCCCATTATATTTACCACATTTTTTACCTTCTCAGCTTTCACAATTTTCCTGGCTTCTTCAGAAGTTAATAGTAAAAACAAGCCATACTTACCTGAAGGAAAGTTATGGGCAATGAGAAAAATCACATAACCATCTTTTAATTCAGTAGAAAGGCTCTGGGTTGCAGGAGAATAAAAAATTTCTTTATCTTCACTTCCTGTTTTTTGCAGACCCACTATAAATTGACCCAATTTTAATGATAGCTCTTTTTGAGTGAAATTAAATGTGTTAGCTAAATACTCAAAAGCTTCATAATCACAAGTAGTTGGTACAAGTGATCCCAGATTTGCCGGCTGTGTATCTTTTGTTTCCATAGAAGAAGATGTTAACATCTCCAGAAATCTTTGCTCTTCTTCAGAGATCTCTTTAAATATTTTCACTTGTCGATCTGCTATTGTAATATAGCCACCGTTAAGCATCCCTGTTTCTGGCTGATCCATATGTTTAATTCTTTTAAAATCTTCTGAAATTAACAGATTTTTACAACTACTTTGTGACATAACCAACAGTTTTGCAGAGTTACCAAGGGCGTCCATTAAATCCTTTAAAATAATTGGGTCCTCACTTCTTATTTCAGAAAGTAAAACTAAAGAAAAAAATGCAGATATCCTTGATCCTATAATAAAATCATTAGTATCTATTAGTCTATATTCAATGTCATACCATTCTACCTCATTACTCAAGTCAACATGAGCCTCTTTAATTTTATATGGAGTTTCAATCACGTTATTACTTCCCATATAAACTTTGAATACATCTGTACCACAAGTAACTTCCCCAATATAGAGCTTTTTTAGCTTCTTCCTTCGACGTTTTGTTAGTCCTGTTCGAATTTTTAAATCTCTATCAAGATAGACGTTTTTTACCCCACCTTTTGCATTCAAATCTTTTACATGCTTTTCAAGAGCTTTTTTTACCTTGGCAATGGCCGGAGCAGACTTATTTTTTGCTACAACAAAGTAATTTGGATGAATCCTAAACAAAGGTTGATCTGTTTTCTCTTGCAAGACAGGTTCTTCAAAAGAAGATGTTTTAGTTCCTCCACCCCCTTCTGCAGAAGGAGGCAGATCTACCTTTTTAGAAGGTTTTAATTTTTTCATATGAATCTCATAAAACTCCTTCATAGAATATGTCTTTACAACCCTGTGAGGTCTTCCTGAAATATCTAAAACTTCAATATTTTGACCTTTTACTCTCGCTACATCCTTAAAAGGTTCATTAATGCCATCTATAGACTGAGTAGTTAGTATATTAAGTGATTCAATTGTTAAATCTACAAAGCAAAAGAACTGATTCTTTAAACACGTAGCTGATGCGCTGAATGCAAAATAGTCACTTTTCGGTTCTGTATTGAAATTTTGAAAATTTGAATCTAAAAAAAGTACATTTTTATTGATTCCTTTAGCTAGTAATTTCTGCACACCTATTTCTATGGCACTTTCGAATGCTTCAACAGGAAGTCCCAAAACAGTTAAATAATACGCATTATGTAACGTTAGCACTTCTACTTTATTCTCTTCTTTCTCTCTTTTAAAGACATCCAATTCTGGTTGTGTGATCGAACAATATACAAATACAGTCTCATTACTAAAGATAAAAGTACCAATTAATATAGAAGTATTTGTTTCTGGGAGAGCTTCAGTCAAGGGCTTCAAATCTCTTGATACAAATATTTCCTTTGAATGAACCCCACCTTTAGAACTTTGATTTTCCTCTTGAATTAAAGAAGCCCAAAAAGCATTTCTTTGTTTTGGTAAAAGATCTTTAGTAAGTAATAAAAAATCTGCAGTATGCCCATAAGAAGGCTTTCCCGTATTATGATTAGTAATTTTATTTAACGCAGGCTCTCTGGTTGTAGGATCTAAGGCATTTTGAGACTGACTGAATTTATTTTGAGCTACATGAGTTACATTAGCAGAAGCACTAGCAGCAGGACCCGCTTGAGGTAATCGATCTATCTTTGGTGCTTGAGCATCAGAACCTCCTCCTTGAGAAACAACCCTAACGTCTGCTCTGTTTACATTTTCCATTTATACCTCCTTAAAAAAATCGTAAAGAGGATATAAAAAATCATAATTAGCAACAAGACAATTAGTTTTATTGAAGCAAAATTTAATCGATTTCAGTATTGATAAACATGTGCCTTCTAGTTGCGCGCTATTTCAACTATTGAAGTGCAAAAGATACCTTAAAGCATTGTTGCTATGCGTGCTTTCTGTTGAATCTTAGGAGGCAATGATTCAAAACGATCTATGGGTCGCAATGGCCCATCTTGAAGTTTTAACATATCTAAACCAACTATATACCTACGCAAATATAATTTTCGCTCTATGTCTTTACGTGTAATACTGTTATTTAAATCTTTTAGTTCATCTTCTGCTATCTTTTTTAGCCGATCTACTTCGGCTTGTCTAATTTCTTTTTTTCTCAAAAAAAAGTCCATATAAATATTATTTGTTTCTTTCTTCTTTTGTCTTTGCATTTTTATTATATCAGGCAAATATTTATATTCTGCAGATGAATCGGGTAACTCAACAAGTGAAGCCTTCTTTAAACCTTCGTAAGCAGCTATTAAACCACGTAAATTAAGTATTTCTTCATAGTTTGTATAATTGACTTCTCCGAGCTTCTCTATCTCTGCAGTCCAGGAACGAATCCTCGCATCAATTTTTTGCAATCTAGGTGTTAAACTTGCGCAAGCTTCTGGTTTTTCGGCTACATCAGATTTATCTTGTGTAACTACATAATTTCGATGTATTACAAACACAGGTTTATCTGTTCCATTTCCTTTCATGATAAATCTTTGAACAAGAAATTCTTTAGTACCTCCACCCCCTCCTGCAGGGTTTAAATCACTGCGGCGTTGATTCAATTTATCTTGAGCTACATGAGCTACAACAGAAGAAGCTCTAGCAGCAGACCTACTTTGAGGCAATCGATCTATCTTAAGAGCCGAATTATCTGAGCCTCCATCTTGAGAAACAAACCTATCATCTGTACTTTTTACACCTTCCATTCACACCTTTTTAATAAAATCATAAGCAACTAAAAAGATCAGGAGCTATTTCCTTTACTCTCTCTTGAATCGCTCGAGGCAATAAATCAAAACTATCTATTGGTTTAAGCGGAGCATTAGAACCTTTTATCAATTCTAAACCTATCTGATATTTTTGTAAGGCTTTACTCCGATTTCTAGCTAGCTCTGAAGGATCATCACCTATAGCATCTAATTCCTTTATTGTTATATCTTTTAAAAAATTTACTCTTTCTTGTCTAATTTTATTTCTTTGAAATAATAAGCAGTAATACCTTTTGTCTGTTTCTGGATTTAATTTTGCTTTTAACTTTATCTCTCGTGGTATGTTTTGATACTTCCTATCATAAGGAGGTAAATCTGTATTTTGATCGAGTTTTAAACCTTCAAAGACTGCCACTAAACCATATAAATTAAGCATTTCTTCAAAGTTTGAATAACTGACCTCCCCGAGCTGCTTTAACTCTTCATTCAAGGAATCAATCCTAGCATCTATTGCTTTTATTCTAGGAGTTAAAGCTACGTTAGCTTCTGCTTTCTCAAGTGCAATCCTTTCGATTTCGGCTTTTTCTGCTGCGGCCCTTTCGACTTCTGCTTTCTCGGCTGCAATCCTTTCGATTTCGGCCCTTTCAGCTTCGGCTTTTTTGCTTAGTTCTACCAATTGATTAAATAGGTTGGCTTGTAAGTTTTGAAATTTCTCTTTTTGTTCCTTCTTGTTATATTGAATCACAAGGTACCTTCTGGCTAAACTTTGAATCTTCGTGGTTGCTAAGTTTTCCCTCTTTAATTTTGCTTTTACTAGCATACGTCTTATGACTGCTTGTAAATTTTTAGCTGCATTATTTTGATTTTCAATAGCTTGAATTTCATTTCTTTCTTTTTTAGCTCGAAAAAGTTTTTGTAACTTTGCAGCTACAAATTTTCTTGATGTTTCTTTTGTTCTATTTAATTCTCTTTCAGCTTCTAATTTAGCTTTTTGAGCTTCTTCCTTTTTTAAACGCTCTTTCTCTTTTTTTTCTGCTTTTTGCTTACGAGTTAACTTTTGTTTCTTAGGAGGAGATGAGGTTGCTTGTTCTTTAAACAGTGCAATCAACTCTTCTTCTTTCGATTTCTGGGGCTCAACTGGTTTAGTTTTATCTAAGGTTTTTAAGTGACCAACATCGCTTTTTATGGGTTTAGGATGAGATGACTTACCTTCTGGCTCTTTACTCGGATTGCTCTTTGAAGATCCATTACCAGGACATTCAATTGAATGAGCGCTTGAGCTCTTACTCCAAGTCTGTAGAGGAATTCTTGACTGTTTTAAGAACTCTAGTTGATCTTTCGAAAGAAGACCATAAATAGGAACTTCTTTGCTTTCAATGGTTATTTTTCCTATTTCCACCATCCCCTCACTTGGATGTAACAACAAGCCCGCACGCTTAAAATCGTTTGAAATCCATAATGCTCTTACATGCTGCCCTTCTTTCTGAATTCTCTTATATTGACGAACTATTTGACTACTGATTTTCTGCCAATTTAAAAGCTTGTATCTTTCCGCCAATAAATTAAATGAATAATATATATGAACAATACTTGGATTTGATCGGCAGCTAGTTAAGTCAGTATTAACAGTTTCTCTTTTTATTGATTGATTCGGTTGTATCTCATTATTGTTTCTAAAAGGTAACTTTTTACATGCTACTACTTTATATATACGATTTGATACAACAACTTCTGCAACTAGTGTTTTTTTTAATCTCTTTTTTTCAATTAGTTGTAAGTCTTTGTTTACATAGATAACATCAGACGGTCTGTTTTCATTGTAAAGCGTTAGGGCTTTTTCCTGAATAGCCTCTATTTTGCTTTTCTCATCCTGTACTCCTAATTGCAAGATATTAGGATGATAAATTACTCTACAATCTGAAGCTTCTGTAGGTCTTTTGCTTCGTTCATTTAATTCACGCAATACTTTATTTTCCGATATCTTAAAATACATTTTTTCAAACTGGTCTTTATTCAGGGTGAGTATTAGCTTATATTGTTGCCCTTGATGATTAATTTTTCCAACGGATTTAAGGATATTTTGCCTTCCATCGCCTTCTAAAATGTTTAAGTTATTAGATAAGAAAACCTGAGTCAGAGATTCTCCTCTTTTTCTTTTTTCATCTATAAATGTATTTATTTCAAGCACAAGCGCCTCAACTTTTTCTTTATCAAAAGATTCAAAAAAGGGATTCATGGACTTTTCAATGAAAAGTCCATCAGAGAGCTTTGGCAAAGAAACATTTTCTGCATTATTTAAAGACTCATCTGTTGTCTCAGTGAAAAATAACCTTATTTCTTCTCCATCGATATTAATATCACCAACTTGTTTCATCGTTGGTGATGGTACTTGTATCTCTTTTAGGTTATTAATATCTGAAATTATTACTAAAGTTCTTTTAGGATCTTTTGAATGAATCAATTTAAAAGATTTTTTAATTAATCGCTTTGCAAAATTCTCCTTTAATAAGTTAGTAAAGTCAGACGGAAAACATTTTTCCACAATAAATTCATATAGCTGTACTAAACATGATATGTCTCCTTTTTCGGCTGTCAAAATAAACTCCAAAGAAAATTTTACTTCAGAGCCACTTTTCTTTTTTTGACCATTGCTATTTACAGCTTTTTTTGGATCACCAGACTTATTAAGCCCGGCTCTATTTTGTGATTGTAACCTCTTTGCTAATGATTTTGAAAATGAATTAGATTTTTTAGGTATTTTAGGTATGTTAGGTATTTTACCATCGCTTGAAATCTTCAGCCCTTTTGCTTTATAAAATTCAGATTTTGAAGCTATTTCAAGTTCTTCTGGCGTAAGGTGCTTAAAAATAGAAAAAGTTTGATCTCCTATTTCAACTTTTGCAATTGGTAACATCCCTTCTTTAGGAGCATGCATGAAACCGATCAAAGCAAGATTTTGAGAAATCCATAAGTTCCTTTCTAATAGGTTTTGTTTTATTACCTCTTGACATTTGTTTCCCATTATATCAGTAATTTTGTCTAAAAATTCCTGTGGTTCTTTATATCTATAAGCTATTAACCAAAGCAAATAATAGTGCTGAATTCTGCCTTCTACTTTATCCTTTGTTCCAAAGCTTCCCCGTAATATGTCAACAGTAACTGACAGCTTCATTATGTTTTCGGCTGGTGCTTTTTTCTCTTTCATTTTCGGAATACAAGCCACAAGTTGATATAATTTATTTAAAACAACAAAGTCTCCAATAAATAATTGAATTGCTTTATTATTTATTAGTTGAGGACTTTTTGTGAGATTAAGATCTCTATCTATATATATGATGCTATCAGAACACGAGGATTTAAAACGAGAAAGCGCTTCGCTTTTTAAAATGTGATATATACTTGTTAGATTTTCCATTTTGATCTCTAAAAAGTCTAATAATGGATGACATAAACCTCTACAATCTTGAGCCTGAGTATTCAGTTCTAGTTCTCGATCCGGTTTTGGATTCCAAGAACTAACTTCTAAACACTCTTCAATATTCATGCACAAGGTTACTGGATATTTATATCGCTTATTTCCTACTCCACCTATATGATAATAAAAATCTCGTCCCTCAGGGCCAACAATAGTTAAATCTTTAGAAACAAATATTTCTTTTATAGCCATCCCCAAACTTTTTTGAGTTTCTATATGCTTATTTAATAGATTCATAAATACACTAAAATCACTATAACTATATTTGCCAGCAAATGGTGGCTTATCCTGATTGAAATTAGAGTGAAAAACATTGGAAGGCTCTATTGTCTTTATTGTCTTTTCAATGCTGCTTAGACATGGATTAGAGTCTTCATTAAAAGCAACTTTCGTTTTATTTCCAATTATTGAACTTTTTTCTGACTGGGAAGTCTTTTGAGAGGGAGTTGAGCAACAGATAGCTTGTCTTTTACAACCTTTAGAGTCTTTTTCAAAGTCTGGAAGTTTATCCACTGCATCAGTAAAATCCTCTGTTGTCATGCACAATATTAATATAAATTTATCTGTACCTAAATCAACAGTACCAATTTCATATAAGTTTCTATAGCCTTGTGTATTACCTAGCAGACTTAAGTTTTTTGTAAAAAACACATTATCTGATGCATTAGAAGACTTTTTGTGATTTAGGACCAAACGAGCAAGACGAGATTTTAGATCCAATGGCATAGTCGAAGTAGATTGTTGAAGAAATAATTTAAAGGGAGAATCAATATGTACTTCTATATCAGTTATCGAATACTCTAATTTAAGCCCTAGTCGATGTGTATCTATAAATTGCAGCAAAACTCTGCTCGCTAAAACCTGAGCCCCTTTTGGTAAAGCCTCTAGCTTTTGACCTCCTCCCCCTCTACGTGCTACTTCTTGATTACCTGCTATGTTAGAATGATCATTACCTGGAATCAAAGCCATATTCTTCTCCTAAAAAAATTCGCAGAGAGAATATAAAAATTCATAATTATCAACAACACAATTAAATTATTCTACTAGAGTTCAATCTATTTTAGAATTTAAAAGACTAATTCAATTATCTGTCTTTTTTACCCTTATTTAAAAGGCCCATTCTAACTACAGATTGAATCCTAATGGAAGCAGTATTTTGCTTGCTTATTGTATTTCTAATTTGCCATCCTCTTACTAATTTTTGCACTGAAGTCGCACCTTTTTGTTCTTGCCTTTTTCTAAAGAGCCTTTGAATCCTCTTAGCAACAAACTTTCTTGCAAAGTCATTTACCCTATGACGTTGAGCTTGAGCCGCTATTTTAGCTTCTTTTCTTTCTTTTTTGCGGGCAATTTGCTTAAAGCGTCTCTTTGCAAATCTTCGAATTTTTTCTTGTCTAGTTAATTTCGTTTTGGGTTTTTTTGATTGAACACTGCCACTAGTAAATTGAGCTAATAATCTCTCTATCTGCTCTGGAGATTGAGAATCTTTAAGCTTTTTATAGTATTTTTTCTTTATTATATCTAGAAACCTAGGACGAAACTCTTTAATCTTTAAAATTTCTTGTATAAACAGTTTTAGATATTCTTCGTTAGTAAAGTCAATCTGAGAAGATGACTTCAAAGACAGATAGCCTGAGGCTATAACTTCATGTAATCTAATCTGCCATGCAGGAGTATTAGAGATTTTCTCTTTTAAATTATTTTGTTCTATTACTTCTTGAATTTCTAGCGTTAAAAATAAATCTTTTTCCAGTACAGGAACTAACTTATCTTTTGTTTCTTTTACTGCAACAGGTTCAGAAAATTCTTCAGATTCAGAAGATTTTTCATTTACACCGTCGACTTTGATATATAAGTTGATTGTTTCCTGATCAATAATCACATTCCCAATTAAACACATTTCTTCAGATGGTGTCAGTGAAAAGCTTATAGGAGTATAGTCTAATGATATTATCAGATTTCGTTGATGTTTATTTGATTCAATCAATTGGTTTGAGCGTAGACTCAAGTACTTACATAATGTTTGTGAGTATGTCTCAAACTTCTCTACATCACCACAATTGTCAAAGTAAGCCTTAAATAATTGTATTTTACAGAGTTTTTCTTCTGAAGGTGTTTGTATAGAGCATTTCATAGTAAAAGCTACCCTATGGCCAATAGTCATATTATCTCTTAATTTTGTTGCAGCTCTAGGTTTAGTTTTTCTTTTAGCTTGAACACTATTAGTTGTTTGTTCATTTGTAGAACCTTCAACTTTCTCACCATTTATTAAACTTTTTTGACTTAAAATAACAATATTAAATTGGCAATCACGGATCCTAACCACTCCGATTTGCAAGCGACTTTTTTGTTTTTTTCGTGCCTTTTTACTATATCTCCTAATATCAAAATTTTGATCTAAATATATGGTATCTGTATAAGAAGCTTTTGTTTTTGTAGAAAGTCTTACCGCTTCTTTTTCAACAATATCGGTGATAGTAAATACGTTTAGATTCCCAACTTTGTAAAAATCCTTATTAAATTGAACTTTAGCAGCAAATTCTGATTTACTATCACCATGGGGAAATGCAAGCCTAACCCTTCCTACAGCACCAACCTTGTCTGCCAAATCTTCAGCCTTTGTTTGCAAAAGGCCTATTTTTTTACTTTCATCCTCTTCTGATGAAAATAATGAGCTTGTTGCTCCTTGTCCTGAAATAGCTTCCATATTATCCTTTATTAAAAATACAAGACAATAATATAGCTAGATTAGTTTACCTACAAGGTAATTATTCGATTTTATTTAAACCCTTATTCAATTAATAACAAATAATTAATCATCAATACTAAAGTCTTTTTTCAAACGAACCCAATCTAATAAGTTGTTAAGCTCCAGATTTTTATGCACTCTCAAATCAAGCATGTTCATACCATATTTTTCTAAATTGTCTAATCCCCAAATGAACACATCTAATTCATAAAAACGTTGTCTCCCTTGATCACTTCCTAAATCAAGATTTTCTAATTCAACTTTAGACCTAGCTCTCAACAAATCAATTCTTGTTTTATTTAAGATGGATATCCGTGCTTTCAAATCAATATCATCGAGAAGAACTAATTTATAAGATTCTTCATATTCAAATGCATTACTTTCTGGAATATCCCACTTTCTTTCACCAATATATTTATAAACAGTTTTTCTTCTTTCTAGATCTATAATTGCATTTATATTATTCAAAGCTGGTTCACCAAGATTATTAATTGCTTGATCAAGGATTTTTACTCTTTCAGCTATTATTTGGCTTCTACTTTTTGCTACTTCAGTAGCTGATTCTACAACCTCACTTAAGTCTTCAGTTGGTGTAGGTTCACTTCTTTGAGCCACTTCTGCAACTTTTTGTTCTCCTTCTGCCGTTGCTTTTAACCTCGCTTCTTCAGCTTTTCTCTCAGCTTCCATTGCCGCTCTACGCTTTGCTTCCTCGGCAGCTTTTCTCTCAGCTTCCATTGCCGCTCTACGCTCTGCTTCCTCGGCAGCTTTTCTCTTAGCTTCTTGCAATGCTTTATTTCTTGCTATTTTCTCTAATTCAGCTTTTGCCTGATTGTCTGCCAAAGCCTTTGCTCTTTGCTGTTTTGCTATTTCTTTGCGTTCTTCTTCCAAAATCCTTTGCTTTCTCTTTTGTCTTAGTTCTTCTTTTTCTCTTTTTTCTCTTTTTTTTCGAGCTTTCTGGGCAGCAGAGAGCTTTGGTTGCTCTTTTGGCCCCTGTAAATCTGACTTTGTTTGCTTTTTATCTTCAAAAAGAGCATATAAAGCTTCATCATCTAAAGCTTTAGATTCAGAAGAAGCTTTATCATCTTTTACAGGCCTAACTGTTGGCTGGGCTTTTCTTTTAGCAATCAACTTTAATCTTCTATTTCTCTCTTCTGTTGCTTTTGCAAATTCTGCTTCTCTTTTAATTTGAAGCATTGTCAATGTTGTAGGCTGTCCTCCTCCTCCCCTATTAGGTATTAATGGTGCACTGTTTGGTGTAGACCTATGTAGTCCAAAGTCTGGAGGAAACTCATTATTTTGATAAAGGTTATTGGCAATTAAATGAGGAATTTTTTTAACCTCCTTTTCACTCATTTTCTTAATAACGGTAACCCTATTATCAGGAGAGCAGATAGATCCTAAAATGCAAATAGATGCCTTTTGATCCCATTCTTCAGAAAGTTCCATATAATCTTCTGAAACAAGAAGATACGGTCCTGTATTTTGAAAGGATTTCTTTAAAAAATCACTTACCCTCATCCAAAACTTTTGTCTTTCGTCTTGAGGCATAGAGCCAAATATTTGTGTGCTATGTGCAGCGATTTTTAAAGTTATGCTTGAAGATCTAACATCATCCAAAGTTCTTTTTTTAGAAAGACTAAACCCTGGGCACTGACTAAGGAACTTTACTTCCTCTTCAGAGACTTTCTTCCATATCTCAATATCACGACCATTGATTTCTAGACATCCTACTTGGACCATAGATTCATCTACTTGTGATATACCTTCAATAGCTTGAAACTTTTCGGATATCAAGAAAGCTTTTGAGGATTGATCTTCCTCCTTAGCATGTAGAGCAATCTTTTTTAGGCATATCCGACACTCACTAATAGAAATCCCAAGGTATTGAGTTAAAAGTTCTAAAATATAACAAATTGTAAGTGTACCTAAACAAAGAGGATCCACTCGGTTGGATGCAGCATTAACATCTATTTCCTCTATAGTAGTGAAAACTCGATAAGGCGAAGGATCTGCAATTAAGTTTTCAATCTTTTTTTTCTTATTTATTAAAACATAGACAGGAATTTTATTTAAGTCAACTATCACACTTCCAATTGGATATCTTTTAAATCTTGCTTTCTTCTGTTTATTCCAATTAGTCCAGTCAGTGATCTCAAAATCACGGTTAACATAAATAGCTTCAGATTGACTCAAATCTAATTGATCAATATATGCCTCGATCGCTGGTCTTTTGGATCTAATGTATTTCATACTGGGGTTATTTAACCCATAAAACAAATTTTCATTCATAATGAATACAGGATTTGATTTTTCCGATTCCTGTGATCTAGAAGGATTAGTAACTTTACTCCCCTCATATATTGATAAATCTCTTTTCTCTTCTGATGCAAAAGCATTTGGCATTTGGCATTTTTGCTGAAATTCTTTAAAAGAACATGTATCACCATACCTCTTTATTCCTGATGAAAAAAGAATTTGGCGAACTTCTTCTGCTTGAGAGTCCCATTCATAAACATGTTGCAAAACTGGCAAAGTTGATCCTTCTGCTCCTAACTGTAATTTTTTAAATTGCCACTCATCAAATCCCATAAAAGAATAATAAGGTTTTTCTTTATGTACAATAGATGCCATTAATATAAAAATAGTTGCTAAAGGCTCTGTAGCAAACTCTGTTTTGCCAACAGCTGAAAAGATTAGATTCCCCCTTTGAGGGTCTGCAGCTTGAAGTCTTATACAATCTTCTATACAGACTTGATATTGACGTGGCTTAAATGTGAATTGAGTAGAATACAAAAGATTAGTACTCGCTTCGTATTGCATTGGAAGAGGCTTCTCTTCATTATTGTGTATTTCAATTGCCTGCTCAGTTGTTACAGAAGCAAAAACGATTACTTTGTCGTTTCCAAATAATAGAGCTCCAAGGAATATGTTTTCATTTGACTCAACTATTTGAGAAAGTGGATTTAAACTCCTATCTAAACAAATATATTCGTTATGAACCTCTGTATCTCTTCTTAACTTTTCAGTCTCATATAAATTCTGCCAAAATTCATCTGTTTCTTTTGCGTCCCACTCTACAAAACAACGAAAAATAGGAAAATAAGCAAAATTATTATCGTTACCATTAAGGCCTTTTAACTTCTCTAATATCTCATCACCTCTTATAGAAGTAGTTTGTTTTGAAGTTACTTGTTGAGTCACTTGAGTCACTTTTTCTGCAGAATCTCTTGTTTCTTTTGCAAGAGCTGTAATTTTTGAAGGTTGCGGAGCCTCTACAGACTCATAAGCTTGTGCTGTAGATGGTGATTCCGCTATTGATCGGGTGCTCATAACATTTACTCCTTTTTAAAAAATCGTAAAGAGAATATAAAAAGCCATAATTAATAACAAGTCAATTACTTAAGCTTAATATTATAGAATAAAGACTTACAATATATCTTGTTGTTTCAACATATTACTTATTTATATTATCAATCCATTCATCAGAAACGTCCATATAATTGGTTTCAGTCATTACTTGAGCCTTAAATTGATCCGGTATATCTCTAAATTCATTAACATCAAACGAATCACGTTGCCAATCTAACAACAAACCTAATCCACGAATAAATCTCAATAAATCCTTATATTGATTTATAGCTTCTATCTTCCGAGAGCTTAAATCAATTTTATCAAGTTCGTCTTTAAAATAAATAATCAACAATCTTAATCGTTTTATATTCAATTCATTTAAACGCTTCTTTAATCTTTCATCATTTGAAATAAGGACCCTATGGGATTCTTGAATCTTAAAATCAGCAGTTTTTGGTAATTCCCAGATCTTTTTAGTTCTAAGATATTGACAAACTGCCAGTCTTTCTTCTAAATCTTTAATGCCTTTTATATTTTCCAAAGTCTCTGTTAATTGACTCAATCTTGCACTAATGTCGATAACTAATTTATCTATGAAGCTATTTCTATCATCCGTTATTTGTTGTTGAACTTCTTGTGTAATTGTCTCTGGATCACTAGTTGATATAACTTTACTTTCCTCAACTTCCTCAACCTTCTCTTCCGCTTCTGCTTCCGCTCTTGCTTTTGCCTCTTCTGCAGCTTTGCGCTCTGCTTCTGCTTCCGCTCTTGCCTTTGCCTCTTCTGCAGCTTTGCGCTCTGCTTCTGCTTCCGCTCTTGCCTTTGCCTCTTCTGCAGCTTTGCGCTCTGCTTCTGC